>JAPJNH010000038.1 GCA_026461075.1 Chitinophagales bacterium | reverse complement strand
GAGGTGAAGCAAAAAAGCGAACGTCCCCGCTCACGAAGTGAGCTTTGTTCGCTTGCGGAACCGAATGATAATTTTAGCATCAGATTCTCTTAGTGGCGATTTTTGCTCCATCCCGAACGTTCGGGATTGGGAAAAGTGGAAAGAAAAAAATGAATAAACTAACTGAAGTTTTGGTTCTTTCTGAATTATCGGGACGAACCTTGACATTGATGTTTTAATGAGCAACTCTCTACAATTTTTAATTTTTCATTATTAATTCTCGAATTATCCTTGTCATCTTCGGCTCCGCAATATTAGCCGCTCTGATCACGTCTTCGATACTTACCTCGTGTGGATCCGCTACGTTACCTAAGTCGGTGATCACACTAATCGCAAATACTGGCAATGACATATGGTGCGCAACAATCGCCTCCGGTACCGTACTCATCCCCACCACATCCGCACCAATTATCTTCAGCCAACGATATTCTGCTGGCGTCTCTAAACATGGTCCTTGCACTGCCGCATAGACCCCTGTATGACAACGGATACCCGCCGCCTCCGCAATCGCCTTGCCCTGCGCAATCATCGCCTGATCATACGTAAAAATCATATCTGGAAAACGCGGACCTAAGCTCGCTTCGTTCTTGCCACGCAAAGGATGTTCCGGTAATAAATTGATGTGATCATTTAAAATCATCAAATCACCCACTTCCTGCTCCTCTGGCTTCAAGCCACCACTCGCATTCGATATCATCAAACGCTCAATGCCAATGGCTTTCATCACTCGCACTGGAAAAGTCACTTGCTGCATCGTATAGCCCTCATAATAATGAAAACGACCACTCATCGCCACTACCTTCACGCCATTGATCTCTCCAAAAATTAATCGACCCGTATGACTCTCTACTGTAGATACCGGAAAATGAGGTATCTGAGCGTAATCCAAACTATAGTCAATTGCAATGTCCTTCACCAAACCACCTAATCCCGTTCCTAAAATAATCCCTACACGCGGTGTAAATCCATTCGTATTTTCAATAATGTATTTTTTTGTCTCTTCTATCTGTGCTAATAAATCCATGACCACTGATTTTTAATTTTTCTAAAGATACAAATCACAATGCTTGTACTATAAATGTTTATACGCCACTTTTGTGGAATTCTTACTTTTTCGCATCTTTAATTCATGTTCCCTTACCGCCAATCCATCATTCTATTTTTATTCCTTGCGTTCCTTTCCGCGCTTCATCCCCTCGCAGCGCAGGTTTGTGGCGATCAAGATTTTATGCATGCCTTCGTACTACATCCCTTCGAGGAAGGACAAGAATCAGTAAAGAAAGACTTACAAATTTTATTGGTCGACGAAAATCATAAGCCCTATACGCGGATAGCAATGGATAATTCCGAACCTCATATCGAATCACCGATACGTGAAGTACCGCTACAATTCACATTCAATAAAGACGAAAACTATATTCAAGGAATTGGCGAAAACTATTTTGTAGTCATACACGAAAAACAATACTCTACTGCCGTTCCAGTTTATATTGCAGCAATCATTTATAAAAGCGATACCGCTTTTGTACGTTTACCTTACGGCAAGTCGTTGAACGTTTGCGCCAATCATCTTTTGGATAAAAGTAAAGGCCTGAAGAATAAAATACTCCGTCAAGTCGATGGTGAAAAATTTGTACCCATCGCTATTAACTTGAATAGCCCTACAGCTGAAACACCTTTGCCGAAACGTATTCAGCGTGTTATTTTGAATTACCACTACGATACGCTTGCGAATACACGTTCTATCGATTTGAAGATTGCAGTCAATCATGTCGATGTCGTTGAACATAGTTCCTTAAAGAAAATTCAAACGATTGTCCCTTCGAAGAAACATTATTTCTATGCTACGCATTTGAAGGAGTCGGTTAAAGAATTGAACGTAATGCGTCGCCAGCCGATACCTGTTATTAAAGACATCGTGATTATCACTGGGGAACAATATCATGGCAAAGAATATTTTCCAGAACTACATCACGACTATTGGCTTTGGGACACGGCTGCGCAACAGTATCGTCGTAATGCATTGCTAAGCGATTATGCGAATGTACATCTCACAGATACCTTTCCCATGCGCTATTGGATCAGTGAAGATGATAAAAAGAAGTATGTCGACTTTTGGTCGTATCAATCCAATGATTGGAAGCATGTCCGTCAGAATACCGAATACAAACCGCCTCCGGTAGCACCTCGTCCGCCTTTAGAAAATAAAAATTGCATTCAAGTTGCGCATCCTTATCTATTCTTGCCTGTGCAATTTAGCACTACACCGAATACTTATTATCTCTCCGTGCAAGATAGCTTTCCTATCACCAATCATTGCGACGTCCCTATTCGCTTAGATGAGTTGCGCAGTGCCGATCAAAAGGCCTTTATCATTTCAAAAAGATGGGCAGCAGGAGAAACAGCCTATTTGAATTATAAAGATGAAGTGACCGTAAATCCGAATGGAATTTATACAGTCAATAAGAATGTTTATCTTAAAACGATTTCGGATTACGGACAGTCACTTTCCTATGAATATTATGTGGCTGGTGCGAATACGATTCGTCGTGATTCTAGAACAAATAAGATCACACACTTTGAAGTGGTTGAACCAGATTCTCTTAGTTTTTTACAATTATGGATAGATGAGAAAGGCCGTGCAAGTGCCTACGGTAAGGTGCTTCGTGGCACTAATGAAAAAGTAGGGGAGTGGATTTATTTCTCGTATCCTGAAGAGAAACTGGTTAAAAGAGAACGGGAGTTGTATAAGAAACAAGTACAGCTTATGTTCTTGAATGATGCGACCACCGTAAAGAGGATGGCAAAAATGGACACGACACTCTTTCAATTGCGTGTTTTGAAATTACTACCCGATTCTTCCTTAAAATGGGTGCCTTACAACTATGCTTTTTCAGGCAATTATGTTAATCTATATATCGATTCATCGATTGTTGGAATCCGCTGTACCTATGGTACGGATTATGATGCCGAAGTACGATTTATCGAGATGTCGAAACAAGCACGTATGATGAATCTTTTGAGTTGGGTGAAAAAGGGGACGCCTTATTATTTCTCCGGAGGTGCTAAGACTCCTGTAAACATAATAAAAAATAATTATACTATTTTATGGGATCCCACCTCGATTCAAGACAAGCAGCAATTGAATAATTACCAAATGCTTTTGGATAAGGAGATGCAGCGTCTTGCACTTGCCTATCCACAAATTCAGTTTTCAAAATCTATAACGCGTAATCCATATTGTTATTTCAACTTAGGCGATTTAGATTCTGTTGCAGCAAAAAAAATACTAAAGCAACTTCTCCGCGAAAAAAGTATACGAGCCATCAGTATTCTTATTGGCGAAACACCTGAAAATGCCGCCTTCTCCGATCACAGCATCTTTTTCCAAGCTTCGCCTTCATTAACTTTTGAAGAG
>JAPJNH010000037.1 GCA_026461075.1 Chitinophagales bacterium | reverse complement strand
TTATAACGCTATTCCATATAAAAGTGGAAGTGAAATATTTCATTTCCACTTTTATATTTTGCTATGAATATTAATCTTCTATTGGTTTAAATTTAACCTTATAGTTAAGTGTTTGCCATTCAATTTTTTGGGTATTTTTTGTATCTTTCAGGTTGCTATTACTACATCCATTAAACTCCTAAAAAACAGTCTATTGCGGCCATTTTTACGCCCATTATTTTTACTCCTTCTGGCCATAAGCTCTTATTCCATTTCTAAGGGACAGGATGTCCATTTCTCGCAATTTTATAATCAGCCTTTAATCCTTAATCCGGCCTTCGCAGGCTTAAATTACGACTTGCGGGTTGGGGTGCAGGGACAGAAATTGTATTATAAAATTCCCTACAGTTTTTCAGCTTCTAATTTTGTGATAGATAAAAGTTTGCCTTTAGCAGCAGGCGGTGGTGGTATCGGTTTGTTAGTAACACAGGACGTGGCAGGTGCTGGATTACTCAAAACGAATTCTGCAGAATTGGCCTATTCCTATAAAATTGTTCCATTTCCAGCAAGTGTAACACGTAAGTATGATGTTTTACAATTTGGCTTAAAATTCGGCGCCTATCAACATAGTATAGATGCAAGTCGTTTGATTTTAAATGATCAATTAGATCCTGTTGCCGGGTTAGTACGTAGTTCAGCCTCTAGTTTGACAGATTTAGCCTCCATCAATAATAAGATATATCCTGATTTTTCAGTAGGTGCCTTATATCGTTTCAATCATTATAAGCGTGGGAAGGATAGGAATATTCGTAAGATTAATGCCACGCAATTAATTAGTGTTTCCTACTCGCATATGATGCGTCCAGATGAAGGATTATTGAATACGATAGGCGCTTTACCAAGTCGTTTGAGCTTGCATTATAGCCTTGCGTTGCCTTTGCATCCACATAGCAGAGATCGGATGAATGAATTGATTTATTTGGCCGCTATTTATCAAATGCAGTTTGGGAATCGTTTTCAAGAAATGATGTATGGGGCGAATATCAAAGAACGCAATGTTTATTTTGGACTTTGGTGGCGTAAACGTAATTTTTATCCCATTAATAAAAATGTGGATGCGTTAATTTTTGCGACGGGTGTGGAGTATATCAAAATGCATAACAATAAATCAAAAGTCATCCATAACTATATTGCCTATCGATTCGGGTATAATTATGATTTTACGGTTAATCGATTGATAGGAGCGAGTGGTGGGTCGCATGAGATTTCTTTAAGCTTTTGTTTATTGAGTCGTAAGAAGTTCAAGTTTGATGCGGATAAAGGAAAGGGACTGCGTTCTAATTGCTATTATTTTTAATTTATTATTGTGATAAAAAAGGTAATTTTTCTATTAACATTATTAGTCTCGTTAGCTTCTACAGCAGTATTAGCGCAGTGTAATGTTAGTTTAAGTCCGAGTAGTGGTGTGAGTATTTGCGTGGGCAGCTCAACCACGATTGCAGCCAGTTTAACTACGGGGTCTTCTCCTAGCTATGCTTGGACCTCCACACCAGGTAGCTTTACTTCTACCAATGCTTCCATTACGGTAAGTCCGACAGTGACTACCACCTATTCTGTTACGGCAACTTGCGCAAGTGGTTCTGATACAAAAACAATTACGGTTACTGTCAATCCGATTCCTACGATTACTGTTAACCCGTCGTCTTTGACCATTTGTAATGGGAATACTTCTACGGTTTCGTTGAGTGGAGCGACCATCTACTCATGGAACAATTCTACAGGGATTACCACCACAGGTTCTTCCAGTGTTTTTAATGTCGCACCTTTAAATAGTACAACTTATACTATTACAGGTACATCCAATAATTGTACGGCATCGACCACTTTAAATGTAACTGTCAATCCAAAGCCTACGGCAGCTTTTACTTTTATACCCAATAACGTGTGTGCGCCTGCATCTGTTCAGTTTACCAATAATAGTACGGGTATGTCTAGCTCGAATTGGTCGTTTGGAGATGCTACGAATAATTCATCGGCTACTAATCCTAACCATAAATACAATGCGCCTAAAAATGGAGGAACTTCTACTTATAGTACAACCTTGACCGTTACGAATAGTTTCGGTTGCAGTGCAACTAATACGCAGACGGTTTCTATTAAACAACGTCCGCAAGCGGCATTGGATGACTATGATGCATGGGCAAATGGATTAACTCCATTCACGAATTGTATTAGTGGCGGTTTTGTGACTTATCCATTAAATGTTTATAATATTAGTGCTACTTCAAGTTCAAATATTAGTAATTATTCAATAGATTGGGGAGACGGAACAACACCTTTTACTGGAAATAGTTTCTCTACCTCCACTCCCTTGGGAAGCCCAAACCCTTCACATACCTATACCGCTTTAGGTACTTTTAATCTTGTACATATTGTATCGGGAACAAACGGTTGTTTGGATACAAATTCATATAGCGTATTTAATGGTTCTGCTCCTTCTGGGACCCTAGGAAGTCCAATCCCTAATATTCAACAACTTTGTATTCCATCTACTATTAGTTGGCCGGTTAATGGTGCAACCAATAATGTTTCAGGAACTATATTAGTAGTAGTTTATAATGACGGATCTAAAAGAGATACTTTTAATTATCCATTTCCTAATCAGGTAACACATACCTTTACTAAAAATTCTTGCGGTCCTTTTGTTGTGTCTACTGGAGCTCAGACTTACAATAATGCGTTTGGAGTATCTTATTATTTTGCAAATCCATGTTCATACATTGGAGGTAGTGTTCCTCCTACAGGAAGTTATGGTCCTTTCTATTTAAGCTCTCCTCCGATTCCTGGTTATAAGCGATCGGATACAGTGATTTGCACCAATACCACTTTGACATTAACTGACACATCCAAAGTTGGTGTGTGGGTATCCAATAATGGTTGTAATACCACCACAGTGCATGCTTGGCGTATCAGGCCAGGTAGTGGATGGTCTATTCCTTCAGGACAAAATTTAGGAAATATTCCTCCTAATTTAGCTAACCAAGGAAGTGCTATTTTAACGCCAACATTTATTCGACCTGGAAGCTATAAAATAACTGATTATGTTAAAAGTCTAGGTCAAGGACCATGTAGTAGTATTTTAGATACCATTGCTTATTCGATTTGTGTTGATACAATCATTACGCCTAATTTTACTGTATCAGCTAATAGTGGTTGCGCCCCTTTTGATGTAAGTACCAGTAATACCACAAGCCCAACGACCTCTTGTAAGCCTATTATTTATAATTGGTCGGTTAGTTATACACCTAACGCTCCTTGTGGAACTACTTCTGCATGGACCTTTACCAATGGTTCCACCGCTTCCAGTACCAATCCGAGTTTTCAATTTACGAATGCAGGGTCTTATGTCATCACGCTTTCTGCTAGCAATAAATGTGGCACATTTACAGTAAGCAAAACGATTACCGTAAAGGAAAAGCCTATTGTAAATATTAATACTATTTCGAATACTTGTCAGCAATCGATTAGTATTAATCCAACACTCAGCCTCACTAATTGTGGTGTGAATGCGTTGAGTTATGCTTGGACTTTTACAGGAGGAAGTCCTACTACTTCCAACTCTGCAACCCCAAGTGTTGTATATAGTGGAGCATCTACGAAAACCTTTTCTGTTACTGTCTCTAATGAATGTGGTAGTGCCTCTGCTACTACTAGTTTTATTATTTATCCTGCTGTTAGTGTTAATGCCGGAGCGGATCTTACGATTTGTAATGGACAATCCAGTATTCTATCGGCAGTGGCAAGTGGTGGAACAACACCTTATACCTATTCTTGGTCGAGCACGCCGATAGGTTTTAGCAGTACCTCTGCATCGCCAAGTGTTAGTCCTTCGACCAGCACCACCTATTCCGTTCTCGTAACGGATGCGCATAATTGTACCGCGACGGATCCTCTTATTGTAAATGTAAATCCACTCCCTCCTGTTGTCGTAAATTCTCCGAGTATATGTTTTGGCTTATCGGCTTCCTTAACTGCTAGCGGTGCTAATACCTATAGTTGGTCGAGTGGGGCAACACCTAATAACGCAAGCACGGTTACGGTCACCCCAAACACTACTAGTACTTATACTGTAACTGGAACAAATACAGCTACCGGATGTACCAATACAGCGACAGCTACCGTTACAGTAAACCCTTTGCCAAATGTAAATATTACGCCTGCTGCTAGTACAATTTGTGCGGGCGCTAACGTGAGTCTTACTGCTAATGGCGCTAATAGCTATAGTTGGTCTAGCACTCCGGGTTCTTTAAGTTCAACCACTGCAAATGTGCTTGTAACTCCGAGTACCACCACTACTTATAGTGTGGTAGGAACGAATACAGCAACTTCTTGTTACAAAACGGTAAGTGCAGTGGTCACTGTTAATCCGCTACCAAATGTGAGTGTAAATTCAGGGACTATTTGTGCGGGCGCTAACTTGTTGCTAAGCGCAACCGGCGCTAATACTTATACTTGGAGCCCAGCTAGTTTCTTGTCACCTACGAGTGGAGCGAATGTAACGGCTACGCCTTCGAGTACTATAACGTATACCGTTACTGGAACGGATATAAATAACTGTCAAAAAATAGCCACTGCTGTTGTGACCGTGAATCCATTACCTGTTGTTGCTGCGAGTGCTTTACCTACTTCCATCTGTTTAGGGAATACTTCCACGCTAACTGCTACCGGAGCAAATACCTATACGTGGACAGCAAATCCTACTTTAAGTACAACTACAGGTTCTCCTGTAATCGCAAGTCCTACAAGTACGACCACTTATACCGTTAGCGGTACCAACACTAGTACGAACTGTACGAATACTAGTAATGTAACGGTTACTGTTTGGCCATTACCAGCTATTACCAATCCGCCTGCTACTCAAACGATTTGTAGTGGCATGAACAGTGCTTTGGTGAGTTTTATTTCCAGTTTGCCTGGTACCGTTTTTAATTGGAGTATGACGGGTACCACAGCTATTACCGGTTATCAAGCAAGTGGAGTAGGGAATATACCTGCGATGAATTTGGTGAATAATACGCAGTTACCAGAAACATTAACTTATACGATTACCCCGATTACCAGTTCCAATTCATGTACTGGCGCTTCGATTACTTTTCAAATCATTGTTAAGCCAACGCCGATAGCGACCGCTCCAACAGCGCAATTGATTTGTTCTAATAGTTCCACTAGCGTGGTTAATTTGCAAAGCAGTGTTGCAGGAACTAGTTTTTCTTGGTCGACTAGTGGCAATGCTCAAATCACAGGTTATGCTGCAAGTATGAGTGGAACTACCTCCAGTATTCCAGCCTTAACCTTAGTTAATTCAACTAGTAGTGCGCAGAATTTAACCTATAGCATAACACCAAGTTTAAATGCTTGTACAGGCGCTACAGTGAATTATGTAATCACGGTTAGTGCCGTTCCGACTGTTACTTTCAGTATTGGATCGCAAGTTGTTTGTAATGGAACAGCTTCTTTACCAGTTACGCTTGGCTCAGGAACTCCAAATACCTCATTTGCCTGGAATGCAAGTTTTACTGCAGGTACATTGAGTGGTGTAACAGCTAGTGGCACGAATACGATACCGGTTCAAACAATTATCAATAATACAACAGCACCTCAAGTTGTGAATTATAACGCTACCGCTACCACTATTTCTCCTGTTGCTGGATGTGTTGGACCTTTGGCTTCTTATGGGATAGTGGTTAATCCTACACCAAATGTTGTGGCCACTCCTTCTTCCGCGAGTATATGTAGCGGAGCAAGTACTAATATCGCTTTGAGCTCAAGTACCTCAGGTACGACTTTTGCATGGACGGTGGCGCCTGTTTTAGGGATTACAGGAGCTACCTCAGGGATTGGAACTACTATCGCGCAAACTTTATTCAATACAACGGCTAATCCACTCACAGTTAATTATACTGTGACACCAACTTTTACAAATGGCAGTAAGTCATGCGCGGGTTCGCCAATCACTGTTGCCATCACTGTCAATCCATTACCTAGTGTAAGTTTTTCGCCTGCTCCACAAACGATTTGTTCCGGTAGCTCTACTGCTTTAGTTAATTTAAGTTCACTAACTACAGGTGCGAGCTTTTCCTGGACGGGTAGTGGTGCAGCTGGCTTGCAAGGAACTTTGGCTTCGGGAAATACAAGTAGTATCCCATCGCATGTTCTGCTAAATCCAGGTTTGAGTAATCTTACAGCAAGCTATGTTCTTCAAGCGACAGCTAATGGTTGTACTGGAGCGCAAGTGAATTATGTTATTACTGTAAAGCCTTTACCAATAGCAAGTTCTACACCTAGTTTGCAGACGATATGTTCAGGGACTTCTTTTGCGACGATTAGCTTTAGTTCAACTATTGCCCCTGCAATTTATAGTTGGTCGCGCATCAAGTTAGGAGCAACGATAGGAGGTAGCGCTGCCAGTGGAAATGGAAATATCCCAGGTATTACATTAACGAATAGCGGGCTCGTCAATGATTCTGTTATTTATGCAGTGGTGCCGACAGTAAATGGCTGTGCCGGTTTAGCGATTCGTGATACGATCATTGTGAAGCCATTACCGGTAGCTGTTGCTCCGACCGCACAGAGTTTGTGTTCGAATGGGAATAGCAATGCGGTCAATTTGCAAAGTAATATTGTTGGGACTAACTTTTCTTGGAGTACCACTGGTAACGCTTTGCTTAGTGGATATTCATCGAATACAAGTGGAACGAGCACTATGATTCCTTCGATGACATTAGTGAATAATGGAACGTCGACACAAAATTTAGTGTATACCATTACCCCGAGTATCAATGGCTGTAATGGCGCTCCGGTAAGTTTAACGATTGCAGTTAGTGCAACGCCAGGCGTTTCATTTTCTCCAGCACCACAAACGGTTTGTAGTGGCGCGACGTCATTACCCGTTACGTTAAGTTCGCCTGTTCCGAATACAACCTTGAGTTGGACGATGACTGTTCCTGCGGGTATAACACCAACGGGTTTGGCAACGAGTGGAGGTGCTACGATTCCTGCACAAACATTTATCAATACTACGAATGCTCCGATTGCCGTTGTGTATCAATCTAGTTCGAGTACTGCAGGTG
>JAPJNH010000036.1 GCA_026461075.1 Chitinophagales bacterium | reverse complement strand
TGAATTTCGCTTTGGGCTTGACCTTAAACTTGAGAGATGCGGAATTCTCGCTCCGTCAAGGGGATAAATACGAACGCAATTTCAATAGAGGTTTTGTGCCACTCATCAACACCTATTTTGATTATAAATTGTATAAAAATATACGCTTATTAATTGACGGAGACGTATTCTATATCGACAATACAGGCGGTGCTATCGATTATCTTAGTGGCCTAAGTTATAAAACAAAAAATCTTAGCATAAAGGCTGGCTATCGCTTTTTCTCGGGTGTTGGCAGCGAAGTAGGAAATGTCTACAATAGCCTTTTTGTGAGCTCTTACGTGATTGGCGCTGTATATGATTTCAAATAAGAATTAGCAAATTCTAAGTACCTTAGAGAGGGAACAAATGAAATTCGAATGCGTGAATTGCACCATTTCGAACATTTCAATCAACGCCCTTTTTACCATGCAATTCTTACAGGAGTTAAAATTTAGAAATGAAGGACTATACTATTTTGGACTGGTCTGTTTGATTGCCTCGCTTGCATTTCTCTTGCTTTCTAAATTTAGCAACACGAAAGTATTTAACGTGAGCGCCTACTATAAGCCGTTCAAATTCGCCTTTTCCACTTTCCTATTCTCCTGGGCGATGGCTTGGTATTGTTTTTATCTACCGAATTTCAATACCACCCTATTCAATCTCTCGACCATTATTTTGCTGAGCTTTGAAATCATTTATATCGCCATTCAAGCTGGAAGAGGTCAATTATCACATTACAACAATAGCACGCCCACTTACGCCCTATTGTATTCTATGATGGCCTTGGCAGCGACCTTAGTGACGCTCTACACCGCCTATGTTGCTTTTTTATTTTTTACCACAACATTCCCTGCTCTACCAAGCTACTATGTGTGGGCAATTCGATTATCACTATTCATTTTCGTCATTTTTTCTTTTGAAGGATTTGCTATGGGCTCGCGTATGAACCATAGCGTAGGTGCCTTGAATGATAATTCTAATTTGTTTATCCTCGGGTGGAGTAAAACCGTCGGCGATCTACGCATTGCACATTTTATCGGCATGCACGCCTTACAAGTATTACCGGTGCTCGCGTTCTATTTTTTGAAGAATACAAAAGCAACTTTTGCAGTAGCCATTTTGTATTTTCTATTGGCTGCTTTTACTTTATTTCAGGCTTTGAAAGGACGACCGCTTTTCAAATCAAAAGTCGAGCATACGGAGGAACACAAATAAATATTTATCGTTTACACATGCACCAAGTTAATCTCAAATATCCCATCGGAAACTTTCAGAAACCTGCATGCATAACGCATGAAATTTTAGATACCTGGATTTCAGAAATTGAGACTTTCCCTAAAAGTCTAAAAGAACTCGTAGCGTCCTTAACAGAAGAGCAACTAAACACGACTTATCGCCAGAATGGCTGGACCATACGACAAATAGTTCATCACTGCGCCGACAGTCATGCAAACAGCTTCATTCGCTTTAAACTAGCGTTAACAGAAGACAAGCCTACTATTAAACCATATCATGAAAATCGTTGGGCTGAAATGGAAGACAGTAAAGATTTGCCTATCGAGGCTTCGTTAAAAATTATTGAAGGGATCCATGAAAGATGGACTGTTTTATTAAAACATTTAAGCGATGAACAACTCGCACGAACCTTCATTCATCCAGAACATGGTAAAGCGTTTAGAATAGATGAAAACATCGGTATTTACGCCTGGCATTGCAAGCATCATCTTGCGCATATTCAAATAGCGTTGCAAGCGGACAAAAATTAATTAATGTTATATTGAAGATTAAAAATGGAAGAAGGCTACATTGCAGATAAAACTTTTGAAAAAGCAGACAGCTTATTGAAGGCTGAATATGAGAATTGCATTTTTAAAAATTGCGACTTCGCAAATCAAGATTTTTCCGATTATAAATTTTCAGATTGCACCTTTCAGAATTGTAATTTAAGTATTGTTAAATTAACGAATACCTCTTTCCGTGACGTGAAATTCATCGAATGTAAAATGCTAGGATTACATTTCAATAATTGCGATGAATATGGAGTTACTTTTTCTTTTGATGCTTGTCATTTGAATCATTCTTCATTTTATAATAGAAAACTCAAAAAGACAATTTTCAGAAATTCAAATCTTCAAGAATGTGATTTTTCAGATTCAGATTTAACGGGTTCTGTTTTTGATAACTGCAATTTAGAGGCAGCCATTTTCGATCTAACTATTCTTGAAAAAGTCGACTTTCGTACTGCGTACAATTACGCTTTCGATCCGGAAAAGAATCGCATAAAGAAGGCGAAGTTTTCTAGCACTGGGATTGCAGGACTGCTAATAAAATATGATATAGAAATAGAATCATGACTCCTAGAATTGAACAATTAAGCGAAAAGAAGTTAGTCGGCAAGAGACTTTCAATGAGTTTTACAAATTACAAGATTGGCGAACTATGGCGAGACTTTACACCGAGACGAAAAGAAATCACTAACAATTTGACGAGTAGTTTAATTTCAATGGTTATTTACCCACCCACACATTTTACGGATTTCAAACCGACAAATGAATTTGAAAGGTGGGCAACTGTTGAAGTTGCCGACTTTGACAAAGTACCAACCGAAATGGAAACCTTTGTTTTACCAGGCGGTCTTTATGCGGTTTTCAATTACAAAGGTCTAAATACTGACAATTCTATCTTTCAATATATTTTTGAAACGTGGTTGCCAAACTCTGAATATGTTCTAGATGACAGACCGCATTTTGAAGTATTGGGCGACAAATACAGAAATAATGATCGAAATTCAGAAGAAGAAATTTGGATTCCTTTAAAATCTAAACATAAAAAAAATAGAATATAAGCATCATCTTGCGCATATTCAAATAGCGTTGAAGGCAATGAGTAGTTAAAGGTTTATAACCTAACAATTCAAACAAATCAGAGACTCTATGGTATTATGCTTACTTTTAATTGTCATCAACAATTAAAAGCAAAATCAAACAAATGAATATAAGCATCATTGGCGCTTCCGCAGGAATTGGATTAGAAGCGGTGAAAATAGGATTGGATAGAAAGCACTCCATAACGACCCTTTCAAGATCCACCGTTCCAGTAGAGGAAAGCAAATCTTTAACGAGCATACTCGGAGATGCCTTGAATAAAGCGGATCTATTACGCGCCATTCAAAACACAGAGGCGATCATTGTAACGCTCGGAACGAGTAAAAATATGAAAGCAACTACCCTGTTTTCGGATTTTGCAAAACTAATCGTTGCAATAAATAAAGAACATAAAATAGAGGTCCCCTTCATTTTTGTAACAGGCTTTGGCGCAGGAGAAAGCAAAAATTATGTGCCTTGGCTGGTAAAAATGTTTTTGAAATATCTATTAAAAGACGTGTATGCCGACAAAACCAAAATGGAAGAAATCATCACACAATCAGATTTAAAATGGACCGTAGTAAGACCCGGAAGACTATTTGACAAGCCATTAACAGCGCATTACCGAATTGAAAACACTTTATTTAAAGGCATAAATATTGGTGGCATTAACAGAGCCGACGTAGCCGACTTTTTAATAAAACAAGCAGAGAAGCAGACTGAGTTAAAAAAGTATATTGCGATTGCTGAAAAATAAGATGACAATAATTAATCCTGAATATTCGGGATGAATTATTAAAAATGAATTGTTGGCGCTGTCATGTCCTGAAAAAAGTGAACAGTTATTAATGATTATTCACGAAGCATCTAATAGGCCGTCTATACAAAGACAAAAACCTTATGCACTAAGTCTGTGGCGTAAAAAAAATGATTGTGAGAATCCCTTAAAGAAGTACGGGTTACTTTTGTAGGAATAAAGCCAAACCATACAAAAAATCGTTCCACCGTTCTAATGTGATAACAACTATGAAACGATGACAAAGAATCAATAATACCTTCGTCAAAACATTGGGTTGAGTGAGGCAATAATTTCAAATATTTTTCCGAATAGAAATAAGAAGCATGTTCGTCACCGCCATACTTATTTAACAAATAAACTGAATATGCCCAACCCTCTTGTCCAACCGGATCTTCGGGATAAGCATCATTAAAGCCCCAGGAGAAAACCTCAGTAAACGTGCTCAGTATGCTGAAATAAAGTTTTTGGCGATTTTCAGGTTTGATAAGTTCCTTCCCTTTCTTTGTTAGGGTTTGTTGGCCATTCGCTTTTTTAGCAAGACCAGCCAATTCACAAACAATCCTTGCGCTTTGAATGCTATTACAATCTTGTTCCCTTGTTAGCTTCGTTATGCCCGATTCAATCATATAATCTTCAATAAACTTATACGAATATAATTCGACCATATACTTTTTAGGCAAGGCTCCCAATGGGGTTAACTTTATCACTTCATCACGCTGAATAATTTTTAAAAACTCTTCTGCTATTCTAAAAAAGGGAATTCGCGCTAAGGTTGCATTGTCAATTTCACTTGCAATTTGTACTTTCGAATGTGGAGTTAAAGGGTAATTAACTAACTGATAAATTTCAGATACACTTAACCCTTCGAAAATATCACTTGTATCTATGTTCGGATGCATAATAAAGAGTTTACGGATAAAGCTATTTATCCATGTGGTTTTCACTACGAAAACCACGTTATGAAATTAGGCATATTTGTTAATTGTCAAGTTTATTGCAGCAAAAACTTGACATTCAAATTTACAAATCACGTTCACTGGCATTTTAAAAAAGAATAGAGGAATCTTATCGTAATATTAACTCTTTGATACAAGTACTTTTTCTATTTGTTTTTTAGACTCGTTACTTACTTCGCAACTTGCTGCATACCAGTTCCAATTATTTACAACAGCCTGTACTTCATCAATTATTTTACTAGCATTTTTAATTTTAAAATAATCCCCCAAATCCATCAAATGTTTTTTAGTGGGATTTTTACTTTCTCGTGCAACCGTTGTGCTATGCATTCCATGGCTTGAACTTGAAAATGTTAAATCATAAGCAGGGGCAACTTTCCAGATTCCTGAAGCATCCATTAAAAAAGCAAAGTTCTTGCTATGATCATCTCGGTTGTGAGCAAAGACGTTAAAGGCAGCTACGCGTAATATTTTCTCATAGGCGCGTACATCCTTTTCAAGTCTAAAAGCACAATCCATTAAATCGCCATAATCAATATTGCTTAAGCGAAAATTATCGTGCATCATTCCTGCCGCCGAATGCAAATGCAAACATTTACTTCCATTTCTATCGAATCGTTTAGTACCGAAATAAGCTTGCCCGGAGAGCCCTTTAAAAAGCTTAGATTCACTCATTTCAATACCTGCATCTAAAGCCATTTTATAATACGCATATTCAATGTTTGCTATATCAGGTCGATCTGAAGATGCAGGAAATTTTATTAGCCAATGCTCGTAATCATTTGGTAATATTTTTTCGACGCCCATTAAATGTTCTGTAATTGGATTATATGCAACTAATATTTTGGGACGAGCACCTCCTGAAGAACCTCCAAGTCGATATAATTCGTCCAACACATTGGTAGCAACACCCGTTATTATTTGATTGCTTACTTTGGCAATTTCATCTAATTCAACCTTAAATGCTAACTGGCTGTCGTTTGCTATTTGCGGTTTGTACCTCAATGCTCCCATGCCGTTACCTCCAATGTACGCCAAGCGGTCGAGGGCATTAATATTTTCCACAGCCACGCCTCTTGCAGCTAAAGATCTATCCAGTAATAATTTCCCCCAGGCATCCGGTAATGAATCTGCAAAAACACCAAACAAGCCTTCGAAAGGAATTGGATCAGCTTTATTTATTAGGCTGTTTAATTTTAATTTGATTGGTGATATTTCCAAACCACGTTTAATAAAATCTACATGATATTTAAAGTAGATATTTTTAGCATCTTGCACTAATTCTCCAACGGCAATTTCTTCTTCGTTAAACTGAATAGAAACATTTAATTTCTCAACAGACTCCATTATATTCTTGTTTTATCGCTAAATAATTTTTCTAGTTCTTTCAAATTCTCCGTCGGTTTAAAAACTGGTTCAAAGTCATTGAGTCGATTTAAAATTTGCGCGAGTTTTAATAATGATTCCAATGAAATTTGCCCTGATAATTCAAAGCGTTTAATACTACCTAGAGAAACACCTGAACGTTTGGCTAACTCTCCTTGGGTTAATCCCGACTGTTTTCTTAACATTTTGTGCTTTAATGCAAGTTCTGCTAAAATATCAGATGGTTTTTTATCGATTCCAAATTTTCTCATAATAGCTAATATATTATCCAAATATAGTGAATTTAAGACTTTTTAGCTAATATATTGGTTATTAATTAAATTAACAATTAAAGGCTTTTTTCAGGACATAACAACCTTAATCCTTAATTTTTAATTTTGCATCCGATTAATCAATCGAAATCCAAAGATGAGTTCCAGAATTTTTACATTACTACTTTCGCTAAGCACTCTATTATTCATACAATCTTGTACTTCTAAGTCTCCGAAGCTAAGTAATGAAATCCAATCTTCTTATTTTGATAAGCAAGACAGCGCAGTGCAAACAGGTGGCGTGAAGTTAATCCCAATACAAACGCCCGAAGGGACCTTTAATGTTTGGACTAAGAGAATTGGTAATAATCCTACAATGAAAGTTTTGATTCTTCATGGCGGACCAGGAGGAACACATGAAGGATATGAATGTTTTGAGAGTTTTCTTCCGAAGGAAAATATAGAATTTATTTACTACGACCAGCTCGCAAGTGGCAATTCAGATAATCCCAAAGACAGCTCTCTATACGACCTTTCAAGATATGTGGAAGAAGTGGAGCAAGTTAGACAAGCTTTAAAATTAGATAAAAGTAACTTTTACCTATATGGACATTCTTGGGGTGGTTTACTTGCCATGCAATATGCGCTGAAGTATCAGGAAAATATTAAAGGGCTAATTATTTCCGATATGATGGCTAGTTGTCCGCAATATGGGAAATACGCTGATGAGGTATTATCCAAACAAATGCCGCCTAGCGTATTAGATACCATAAGAAGATTAGAAAAAGCGGGTGATTTTGAAAATCCAAAATACATGGAATTGCTGCTCACTCATTTCTATGCAAAGCATGTCATCCGTTTAGCTAATTGGCCAGAGCCTGTAACTAGAATGTTCAGCAAACTCAATAAAGATCTCTATACTATTATGCAAGGGCCGAGCGAGTTTGGCGTTGCAGGAAAATTAAAAAACTGGGACCTTAGTAAAGAGTTAAAACTAATAACAGTCCCAACACTCGTTATTGGGGCAACTTACGACACGATGGATCCAGCCTATCTTGAATGGATGAGCAAACAATTCCCTAAAGGAGAATTCCTGCTTTGCAAAAATGGAAGTCATCTTTGTCTATATGACGATCAGGAAACTTATTTCACAGGACTAATCAAATTTATTAAGAGCGTCAATTAAAATCAATCAACCCTAATTCATACAAAATGGAAAGACTTAAATCATTAGATCCCCCGCACAAAGGATTGCGTAATGCCCTTAGCAAACTTGCATTCATCGCAGGCAAAACGGAATATACCTCAATAAGCAGTGTAGAAAAATTGCAATTCGTAGCAAAAGAAGTTTTTCATCTCTTGAAAGACCATACCGCGACAGAGAATAAATTTATTCTTGCGCCACTCGAAAAAGTAAATCCAGGCTTCACCAATGATTACTATGCACACCATTTGGAAATTGATAACACCGAACAAGCATTGCTCGATCGAATAATGGCATTAAACGGTCAACAAACGAATGAGGAAGGTCATCAATTGTATTTGGATATTTGTGAATTCCAGTCGCATTACCTCGAACATATCAATGAAGAAGACAGTGTGCTAGAAGCGGAGATGCAAAAGCATTTTACGGATGAAGAATTGATGCAGCACCAAATAGCCATTATGGGAGAAATGAGCTTTGATACATTATTATTGTGGTTTAAATATATCGTCCCTGCTAGAAGACCAGCAGAAAATGCACAGGTCCTAACAGGCTTTAAATCGGCCGTTCCAGAGGTAGCCTTTATTACGGTAATAGAAATTATCAAAAACGAAATCAGCGATAATGAACTGCAAGAAATTCTATCGATGATAAAATGAAACGACCGAATTACATAACGAAGTTTTATATTTTGATAATTTGCACAGGCTTGGCTGCTTGCTCCAATTATAACGGAGACAGAACTCCGGTAGATACAATCAGCGCGGACCCTTCTTCCACTCCTCAAAAAAATGCTGAACAGGCAGATTCTTTGACGATCCAGAAAACGGAACTAAGCGCAATTTATACCCAAGCCATTGCAGAGTTTATAAAAGCGGCCTACAAAAACGACCAAATCACATTTGACACTTTGTATTTTGGAAAGCACGTTTACGGACAAGCTGACGACTTTCCTGACATAGAACTTCCAGCTACAATTGAGAACACACAAATCCGACTGGTTAGCCCAGAACTTGGTCAAATAAAACAGGCAGAAAGACATTCACTTGTTTATGTAAATATGATGGGCTGGGTGGATAAAGAAAAAGCTGCATTTGTTTTAGTCGTTTTCAAAAATGGGGGCGAACATCAATATGATTATTTTATCGATTTCAACTTCAATAATTCCTCCAACAAATTTGAGTTGGATAAAATAGGGTTTGAAAACTATTTACATCTCAAAGGCCAGAAACCCAAACGCAAAATCATTTGAAATAATTAATAATGAATAGTTGGCGTCTTTTTTGTCAAAGTGCATCTAACAGGCCATCACTAACAGCTTCACGGAAATAGCTTTTACCACGCCACCTATCATTCCTGAGACTGTGGTAAATGCGCCGGTATCTTGTGGGTGATTCATAAATCTTGCCTTTTGTGGAGACAAGATTCGGGAGAAGTAGTGAGAGAGAGTTGGCGGTTGTAGGTAGTTGTAGGTTATTGTCGGCCAATGTAGATATTCTCTTGCTTTTTTAATTAATTTTGATGGGCTACTTTGGTTGCGGAATTAGCATATTGTAGGGATTTTTTCATTCTAAAACGATAATTTACAGAGCACAAATGCGATCTTATGATAAACTTAATAAACTGGGAACTAATAATATAGTTTTGATGTGAGAAACTAAAATTTTGGCATCAACAATATTTTGATTAGATTTATCGTTGAACTTCAAACTTTGATAAAAGCCGTCAACATATTTCTTTTAGTGTTTTACTCATTTGGAACATTCTGTTTACCAATGGGGGACTTTGCTACTCTTCAAGATCTGCCTGAAATGTATCGTCATTGCAAAGCGGCTGAGGATAAAGACATGACTCTTATTGATTTTATTACTGATCACTTGGTAAACATTGATGGCATTTTTGACAAGCACAATAATGGGGATGAACAAAAGCCACATTCTCCAATACAAAATCAACACACTTCTTCCTTAATTGTTATACTTCAATTACCCTCCGTTTTTAATTTTAAAAAAGTAAATAATTTTGTTGTCAAACAATCAAATTTTTACCATTCCGATAACTTTATTAAATCGGAGTACATTTCTAAGATATTTCGTCCTCCTATAGTTTAATTGTTACAAATACTTTTAGTTGTGCTTAATCGGCTCAACATAAATGATATTTCAAATAATTAAACTTCATACAATCAAAACAATAATGTTTGCAATGGCTTTGCTATTGCAAATGTGCAGGTTGTTTGCACAATCCGAATTAAATAATAATCGGACAAGTATAGTTCAGATGAGTTTGCCAATAAATCTCATAGACAATAACAACAACGAGAGTTACTACCTATTTGATTTTTCGTTTAAAGTTTCTTTTGAGAAAAGGATGACGAAATCACTTTGCCCGATAATTCAAATTGGGTATCATGGTCCCTTCACCTTTGATATTGAAACCCAAGAAACGCAGGAGCAGATAAAAACCAATGGATTGAATTTACAATTTGGAAACAAATTTTATTTCAACTCGAATAATTCTCCAACAGGTTTTTACATGTCTCCTCAGTTCATTTTCAATACTGTAAAGTTGCATGAAGATGGAAGTGTGCCAGGTGGTTTCATTCGAATTCAAGATTATGGATTAGTTGGGCTTATCGGTTATCAAATAATAAAGTCTAAAGGTTTTGCAATTGATATTTTCAGTGGTGCTGGAATATTTAGACGAAATTATTTTGATAACACCTTAATTGAAAACCCATCTACCATTAATCATAACGAAACAGGCATAAGACCGCATCTTGGAATCAAGTTCGGCTATGCATTTTAATAAACTTCAAAAAATTATAACAATGAGAAAAACAATTATCGTTGCAGTGTCACTTTTGTGCACGTATGCAACAAGTTTTGCACAAAGCAACACTCCAGCGGCTGTGATATCAGCATTCAATCAAAAATTCACTAACGCTGTAAAAGTAAAATGGGATAAAGAGAATGCACACGAATACGAAGCATCTTTTGAATTAAATGGAACCAAGTACTCAGCTAACTTTAGCGATAATGGCGAATGGTTAGAAACTGAAAGTCCAATTACATTCAATCAACTTCCAGAAAAAGTAAAGTCCACTTTTAACGCATCACACCAAGGTGCAACAGTTAAAGCGATTGCTAAAATTGAATCTTCAAAAGGCACAACCAAATTTGAAATTGAGATTAAGCAAGGTGTAAAAACAATTGAACTGTTTTACATAGCTGACGGCACAGAGATAAAAGGATAATTAACTAAAGGCAAAACGCCAAAAGCGTTTTGCCTTTTTAAATTTCATTAAAATGACAAAAAACAAAAAAATGGTACAACAAGTATTAGGAACACTTGTTGCAGCAAACGCTATTATATTTCTTTTTCTAGCATACTTGCAAGTGTTTTCAAGCACACCGAGAGCAATTGTATTTATTGACTTTTGGGGGCGACTTTCTGTTTACTCCCTTTGGTTTACGGCCTATGCGATTTACAGAAAGTTCTTGCCAGGAAAAAGTATTTTGAAAGCAATTATAATTTCAATTGTTGTTGTAAATATTCCGATTTTCCTTACTCTCGGATATTTAAACAAACTTTCACCCGACTTAGCAACTCTTCCGTTTATAGACTTTTGGGGGCGACTAACGGTTTATTCATTGTGGTTTATGGCTTATGAGCTTTACCGAAACTATATTGGAGACAATACAAACGAATCTAAAACAATATAACAGATGAATAAATTACCGTCGATCACACTTTCCTTTTGGATAATGAAAATATGTGCAACTACTCTAGGTGAAACCGCAGGGGATTTACTTTCCATGACAATGAATGTCGGCTATGCATATAGTTCAGCAATTCTTTTGAGTTGTTTTCTTGCAACACTTTTTGTTCAACTTTCAACAAAATATTTTCATCCTATAATTTATTGGGCTGTTATACTCTCCACCAGTATAGCAGGTACAACTATGTCAGATTATATGGATAGAACATTAGGTTTTGGTTATGCAACAGGTTCTGTTATTTTAATTTCTCTTTTGACTTTAACACTTATTATCTGGAAATTAACTGAAAAATCTTTGTCCGTAATAAATATAAATACATTACGGGGAGAAGTTTTTTATTGGACTGCGATTTTATTTTCTAATACATTAGGTACAGCTTTCGGTGATTTTCTTGCGGACAATTCAGGGCTTGGTTTTTCAGGTGGAGCATTTCTAATTTCAATTTTATTAGTACTTACTATACTAGCTTACTACTTCTCTAAAATATCACATGTAATTTTGTTTTGGTTAGCTTTTGTTCTAACACGCCCATTTGGTGCAACTTTAGGCGATTTACTCACTAAGACACCTGAAAAGGGAGGATTAAATTTAGGAACAGTTGGTTCTTCCTTAATTTTATTCACAATACTTGTTGTATTAGTATCAATTTCAACGATAAAAATAAACAGAGAAAAAATCAGAATAAGTAAATAATATTAATCCAACTTCGAATAGAAAGAGGAGTGGGCTAATAAGGTACTTTAAAACAGTTTGGTTGAATTGCTCCTAATTAATAATTTTAATTGAAAGCCATTTATTGTTAATCTATAAAACTTCAATCACAGCTGCCCAAACTCATCCACTATTGCTTTCACTTGAGCTAGAGTCAGTATTCTACTACCAATATTATATCCAAGGTTTTCATGCATGGGTAAAACCATACAACTTGTACTAATCCATCTCTTAAATTGAGTAACTCCAGTTTTTTTTCGAAATATAAAAAAACAACTAAGCAAGTTCCCCAAAGCCATATGATTTGATTTTGAATTTGTTATCCATATTCTAAAACATTTTAAATATTTAATAAAAAGCCCTGAGGTTTCCAATGCTTTCAGATTTATTTGCGGAGAGGGGGGGATGAATAATTAATAATGAAAAATTATAAATGAATAGTTGGCGTCTTTTTTGTCAAAGTGCATCTAACAGGCCATCCTAAATCCTCAATTTTTAATTCTTAATTTTTAACCTTTCACTCCCGAGACTTCAGAATGACCTTTCCCTTTAATTATTCATCATAAATCATTCATTTCCCTTTTCACCTTTAACCTTTCACCTTTCACTTCCGAGACTTCGGGATCACCAATTGCTTGACTTAGGAAAAGGGATTTACTTCGTACATCCCTTAATGGGGAGGCTTAAACAAATCTAAAAACCCGGCATTAGCCGGGCTTTTAGATTTGTTTGCGGAGAGGGGGGGATGGATAATTAATAATGAAAAATTAAAAATGAATAATTGGCTTCTTTTTCGTCAAATTGCATCTAATAGGCCATACTTAATTCTCAATTCTTAATCTTTAATCTTTAATCTTTCCCTTTTAACTTTTAACCTTTCCCCATAATTCACATCCTGCTGCTTCAAATAAAAAAAGCGAACCGTCTGGTTCGCTTTTTTTATTTGCGGAGAGGGGGGGTATTCCATGTTGTAATTTTACAGCATGGAATGGGAGAACAAGTATAAGGTGGTGGTGATGAAGTAGTGTTCCTAATAATTCAAATCAAGGATTACTACACGAAGAAATGATTAGTAAAAAAATTTCAATTAATAATTTATATAAAGTAAAAACGGAGTTAAACCGAAAATCCGAAGAAGAGTAGGTAAAATAAAATAATGAAAATGGTTGAGTACAATTTAATTACAGGACACATTAACGAAGTGATAGAAAGTTTAAATAGAACTATAGGGCAATATAAAAGAAACTACAAACAAGTTAAAATAGGCATTACAGGAAGAGACCCTCAAGAAAGGTTCAATGAGCACTTGTTATCCAAGAACTGGGATAGAATGGTGGTTATATATGAGACTAATTCTGAAAACTATGCGAATAAAATTGAAGCATGGTTAATTGCAAAACATGATGATGAATTGGCAAACAAAAAACCAGGAGGAGGTTCTAAATTAACTGTTGCAGGCAAGAACTTTGTGTATGTTTTGCTGAAATAAATTAAAAAATAAAAATAAAAAATGGAAAAGCAGTCTTTATCTATTCACCAAACTCTATGCAAGAAAATCATCAGAACAGTATAATTAATTATTTAACTTAAAATTCGTTCCCTATAAAAATTTAAACTACATAATATTACTTCAATTTTTAAACTCATTTTGTCAAAATATAAAGGACGCGATACAAGTTTAGGACACAAAATTCTATTATAAAAATCCGTGTAAATACCCTAAGAGAGTGTGTAAGGTCTAAGTAAAAATATGAAGGTAAAATGTTGTTTTTAAGGAAGAATAAATAACTAAAAAATTCTCAAACCTTCTTTTGTACAATAATCTAGTGCAATGTTAACGAACGTACTTTGCGCATATACATAAGCTAATGGTAAGCCTGACAAACGAATCAATAAAACAAAAATATGGCAACAGAAATAACATCATTAAGAATTAAAGCACAACGACTTGGGACTGTTTCGGAAGTAACAACTTTTCTCACAGACCTTGAAACTGCATACAATAGCCTTTACGTTTTTGACTTTCTTGTAGACACTTTATCGTATGACAGAGCAAGAAAACTAAAACAGGTTGACGAGCGTTTTCACAGAGTTAGAAGAAACTGGAAAGAATTCTCAAATCACACAGACTACCACTTTGATCAATTTATTTATCGAATGTTATTTGAAGAGTATGCTTATAACAGAGTCAAAGACACTTTGCCCAACTTACTTGAACTGCAAAGTAAAATTGACATCGAAAAAATTGTTTTACCAAGTGACAGATTAATTATTTCAAAAGTAAACATTCAATCACCTGGTTTTTGGGAAGTGCTTGGAAGTTTAAATCCATTGCAACAAATAAGAGAATATATCAAGGACAGACACGAAAGAAAAAAGGATGAAAAATACCGAAGCAGACAAGAAGAAGAAATAGGCGAACTAGAAATCCAAGAACGTAAAGGCAGAATTGTAAATCAACGAATTGAAACATTAAAAGAACTTGGATATAGTAATGCTGAAATAAGACAGTTTGCCACAGCAATTGTTATTCAGCCACTTATTAGACTTGGAAACCATCAAGATAATGGACAAATTGAAGGACTAGACGAACAATAAAAGGACGGTTAATTACACGGGTGTTGCATAAGCCCGTTGACGTCCAATCTTGAAGATTTTTCTTCTATTTAAGTTCAGTGTAGGATGACAGTTTTAAACTCCGAAACACACCCGAATACTAAGTCCGAAAACCTTAGCTGCAAACGTAAACGAACAAAGTCAACCAATTTGAATATAGAAACATTTCAACCCTAACCCTACCCTTCATAGGAGGTTCTGTTTACATTACATAATAAATTAGATGTAGCAAATATTTTGAAACTCTACTCAGAAAATCTAATAATTCGATAAGTCAATAATACTTGTTTCCAATACTTAAATGCACATCTTCTATTCAAATAGATCCACATCAATTCAAATCGAATTAAATCAATTTATAAGTATATAAATCAAAACACATCGATTTGCATCAACATAGATTGATTTGAATTGAAACATATCAATAACTGTCAAGTAGAGTTAATGGTAGTTAAAATTCGCTTATTAATAAAGTAATAATCAGAGACTATTTTAATCTTGTATACGAACGTATGTGGAAATAGAATTGCAGAATACTTTAATACTAAGTTGTAACTACTCACCGCCAGTGTGAACTTATTTTGAGGTTTTCCTAGTATATATTCAGGGTCATTGCTTGACGAATTTGACCCGATGATTCAAACCATTTATATCGATCAATTTTACAAAATAGACACCTGCGGGAAGTTTTGATATGTCTATTTCAGGAATTGACTCTGCTGTTTTATTTTCAACCGAAATACAAAGTTTGCCTAATAAATCAATTACCTCTATTGTGCTACTTTCTGCCACTTTCACTCCACTCATTGAAATATGATCAGTAGTAGGATTTGGACTCACTACCAATCCTTCACTACTGTTTTGTTCCTCCTCTTCCAAGCCAGTATTGTTATTATTTAAATCAATTAAACTAACATCATCGATAAAGAAATAAGAAAATATTGGCATAAAATTAATACTGTCAACTAAAACCCATTGAAATTGACCATCTGCTTTAAAATTACCAATATTTATGTATCGTACCTTATTGCCGAAATACCTAAAAGTGTCAATTAGTTTAACCCAATTACCTGTATCACTCACCATTTGATTAATTTGCACTTGTGGAGTGAATTTTTGTATAGGTGGAAAACCTGTATAATTATAGGGTAACATAGTATCGCTAAAATAAGCACTCAAACTGTTTATTCCGGCTATTTTCCCATAGGAACTTATACTGTAAATCGTGTCTAACAAATGTACCCATATACTAAATTCATATAAATGACCATTTACAAGGGGTTTTGTTAGTTCTCCCTGCAATAATTCTCTGCAATTATGTGGACTTGAGACAAATTGTCCTTGTATAAAAGTTATAATTCCTACGCAGCAACTATCTTGGTGTGGATAAATATTTTTACTAAAACCTGCTCCTGGAATTGGTAAACTTGTTAACAAGCCTGTAGAACAAGCATCTGGAGTTCCTCCTGAACTTTTCCAAAAGTCAATTTTACATAGGTTGTCAAGTCCGAAAGATGCATATACGAAAGGAACGCACTGACCACTATGTTGTTCAAATCCTGGGTTTTTTATTAAATTCTGAGAATTTGAATCAAGGGAATGAAATAAAAATGCAATAATGCAAATTATATATTTTTTCATATCTCTAAAATACTTTTAATTATTAAGTAATACTATATTTCGTTAATGGTGTATAATATTAAACTTAACAAGTTTAACCACTTTACCTTCTGCTATTATTTTAGCAATATATACTCCTGCAGGAAATTGATCTACAATCACTTCTTGTTTACCACTGGTAGTATTCAGTTTTAAACTTAACATATTAACCCCTACTGCATTTACAATTTCTAAAACACTTCCTACAGGAACCTGTTCATATTCAAAATTCAATACTACATCGCTTGGATTAGGGTATATATTTAGATTTTGCAAAACTTCATTTGAAAACAAATTGTCTTTTAACGAAGCATTAGCGGCATCAATGTCATTCTGTAAACTATTATCGTTAAGATTATTTGAAGTTCGCAATCCAACACTACATATCTCTTCATCATCATATTCAGTTTGAATACCGTAAGCCCTCAATAAGGTACGCGCATTCTCAACAGCAGGACCATACTGAGAAGGGCAACTATTGGCTATCATTTGTAATAAAAGTAAATCATTATTTTCAATTATGGGTAAAGAATCCGATAAAAGCATAGGCAAATAAATTGTATTCACCATTTTTAAATACGTAACTGACATCAACTCGCTATTTATTTGATCATTTAAACTAATGGCATTTAGTATTTGCGCCTGTCTGTTTGCGAAAAATGCTGAACTATCTGTTATGGTACTGTCAAAAGCTGCATCTAACTCTGTTTCAAGTTGATAAATCAATTTAATATTATTGCTTTCTTCATTTCCTAACAAATCTACCCTGTCAAGAAAATCACTAATTATTTCAGCTTCAGGAGTAGTAGAGGACTGGGCTATAATAAAACTTCGCATATCTGGATTTTGCTGCAATTGTTCATATAACGCCAACTGATGAAAGAACGTACTTGTCAACTCTTCATCAGAAAAACTATTGGTTAATGAGTCTAAATTAATCGAGGCTAAAGCTTCATCACCTTCTGTAATAGGCGCATCACCTTCTTCAATACTTCGACAACCACTACATTGACAGGCTATTGAAGTATAATATGGTGCAATACTACCAAGATTTGCAAAGTCTAAAATTCCAGCGCTCGCATTACTTTGAGAAAATAATGTATTAAATCCATAAGTACTTGTTGCGCCACCTTTATCACTAGCCAAAACAAAAATGTGGTTTTGCATCATGGCAGGTGTAGTGGTAGTTTTATTAGAACCATTATCAGTATAGGTTGCATATACATTAGGTAGATTAGGTAATGCCCATTTATTACCCCAATGTTGGGTATTAATCCCATAGCTTGGATTCAAAAATTTACCCTGGTCGCCTATATATCCTTTTTGATCCAGTTCAATTCCTCTTATATCATGAAAGAAATAATTACCTGTAAAATAAGTAGGTGTTTGGTTGCCTAATACATAGGCGCCAATAGCAGTATTTTGAAAATTATTTCCATCAATTAAATTATAAGGCGAAGAACCTGAAATTTTTAGTCCGTGATAAGCATAGAAAATATTGCCTGTATTAATTACACTATTACACTGTACTGTTTGGTTTTGAGATCCATTTAAAGAAATGCCAATACCAGTAGACTTATTAAAATAAATAGTATTGCCCAAAAAGCGTTGAAAAATACCGCCTAATGGAACATTAATACTTGCAGCACGATTATTTACAACACTAATACCTGTATTGCAATTATGTATATCGTTATTTGTAACAGAATATCTATTGTTTAGAACAGTAGATATCTCGTTAATCGAAATTCCCCTTGTTTGTTGCAAGGTATTTCCTATCTGAGAATAAATGTGATTTTGATCAATCGTTATTTTACATGCACTATTTTGTATAGTAGTTATTGAATAATTCAAATTAGTAAAACTGTTTTGGAAACAATTAAAGCGCTTATATATCTCGCCTCTAACTTTCAACCCAGTTGCAGTAATAAATGGAGCAGGCAATGAACTCTGATTAAATATATTGTATTCAACACAAGGTGAGGTATTTGAAATTCCACCAGAATTGAACCAATCAATACCTAAAGAACAATCATTAAATTTATTATAGGCCGCATAAGCAAGATTAACCTGATTCACATACAAAGCAACACCCGCCTGTAAAATTGTATTGACGGCATAAATAGTTGGTGTCGTGCCAATATTGGAGAAATAGTTATCTGTAATCTTTACATTACTTATCGACTTACAGTAAATCCCTTGATCTATATTATCGAAATGATTCGAATTAGCATAATTGTTCGTTCTATTACCAATAACATTAATAAAATTAGTGCTTCCACTTCCAACATTGTTTAAAACAATTCCATACATACTTCTATAACTGCCAGTAGGAAAACTAATAGAAGGAAGTAAAGTTGCTAATGCGGAAGGTGGATTGGAATAACTAGCAATCCAACTTGATCCACCATTTGAAGTAAATGCAATATTTGAATGGCAATAAAACTTACAATTTTTACAAATCGTATTAACAGCAGTACCATTGTAAACAATGTTATGTTGCCCCATGTTTATAATATTCAAAGAAATTAAATTCTTATTAAAAACAGTGTTTTGCGCATAAATTTGACCATTTAAACTTTTAATAGCACATTCAGCATCTTCAATTAATGAATTTGTAAATACAATTTCTTGTGTTGAATTGGAAGCAAAAATTCCTTTCCACATATAATTATCGCAGGCGCTTAAGTGACAGCCATCAAATGTCAATTTCACATTCGGACCGCTCAATTCAATTTTAGCATTTTTAGTCAACTTAATGTTATCCCAATTTTGAAATGTAAAGCTAGCATCCACTGTAAGAATTCCGTCAATTACAATTATTTTGCTAGAAGGGTTAGAATTATAGGAAGCAAAAATAGTGTTCCCTCCCAAGTTAGCTATTAAGGCCGATGTAGTCGTGTTTTTAAACAACAAACTAAAATTCGAAGTATGCGAATCTTCCCAAATGCCATAATCACAGCATGGTTCTAAGTTTATGACTTGAGTAAATGTACAACCCTTTGCACTAGTTATAGTTATTATAATTGTACCGCCAGTAAGTATAGGTGCTCCTGTAAGAGGTATTGCTATTGGTGCTGAAATTAGGCTTGGTGAGGTAAAATTTGAAAGAGGAATAGGAGAACCTCCATTTGGTTGAAAAGCAATATTAATGGAATATACTTGGGTCGGATTTGTACCTCCATTACCAATATAGCTTAGATGGACAATGTTACTACAATTAGCCTCCTCTTGGCATGTAAATGTAAAAGGATTTAGCTCTTGTTGAATACCTATTGTACTAGTGTTAGTACAACCTAAAGCACTTGCAACAATTGTATATGCACCAAACTGAGTTGTGTTGGCTACAGTTAAAACATTAGAAGTAGTGTTCTGGATTAAGACATTATTTGGGTCATAAAGCATATAATTTACCGTAGTGCCAACGGGTAAATTTATAGTACTTGCATAAAATGTCAAAGGAGACCCATAGCAAACAGTGGTTGGAGTAGAAGTAACTGCAAGACTCCAACTTTGTTGCATTCCAATATTATCACTCACTGAATGTTTACATCCATTAACATCCGTATAGGTATATGTAATTATATGCAAACCTGCACCCGCTAAGGCAGGATTGTAATCGCATTGACCAGCAGAATAGCTTAAGCCTGCGTTTCCTTGTATATTAATTGTAAATACCCCGCCTGGCATTATATTGCTTAAGTATTGAGATAAATTATTAATTATATCATTTGAAGAACAAGCGCTCTTCGGCAAATTTAAAGTAACGGCTGTAGATGCTGGCTGAATTTCTACATTATCAATATATATGTAAGATGCTTTATTACTTGGAACACTTCCGTAAACTGAATATGTTTTAACAGCATCATTAACAATAACTATATAAGACAAATTTACAGGCGCGGTAAATGTGCAAGTAAAATTATTCCATGCATTTCCATTTAAAGGAACTTCAAACCAATTAGCAGTTGGTATATTTTGAACCAAATCATAGTAACCTGCGCTTGATGGATTAGTTGAAAGAAGACTAATAGGAAAACTATTACTTGGCAAAAGTGAATTAGTTCCTAAAACTCGTAGATGTCCAAAAGGGTATGGTGATAATACATTTCCTTTTGAATCTGCTAAGTTTGCTTGCAAACTAAGCACATAACTTTGTCCAGCAATTAAAGGTGTTTGAAGGACATTTTCAATTGCTTCCAAATAATACCCTTTGGTCTTGTTATACCAACCAACAATGCCAATAAAATTATGATTGGGCGTAGTGGTCATAGAGTAATTTAATGCAGGCGAAGAAAAACGACTAGTCGGAACATAGTTAGCTGAACTCGGGATGAAAGTACTTCCAGGTGTCGTTAAATCAGAGTAAACATCATAATTATTCAACACATCTTGCCAGCAAGCCTCTTTATTATCCAAGGGAAACAAAAATTGGGCAGGATTAATTGGCCCAATATTACTTTCAAAGTCACCATTAGAAACGAGGTTACACATACTAGGTGTGCAATCTTTATTACTTAAATAAACAAAAATGTAGGTAATGTTACCTGAATTATAAGTTGCATTATCATAGGGAATATACCTTAAAATATGTACACCAAGTTTCGAACTACCTGTATAATTGAAAGTGAAATTTCCAGGAAACGATCCACTTGTGGTAGATAAAGTAATTGTCGGGTCAGTAATATCTTCTAAGCATTTAAAGCTAGTTGGGTGTAAATTTGATGTATGCGCATCATAATCATTACTCAAAATATTAGTTATTAAAAAACTGCCGCCTGAAGTAGTTAAAACACCAGTATAAGTGTATCCACCTCCTATTATTCCATCATTTAGGCCTGCCAATACAGAGTTGTTACAAGTATTGGTATATGTTTCAGTAGATCCAATTACAGTACTACTTCCAAATGAATTATTCAAGCTATAACCTAAATCACAAAGAACATTTTTTTCTTCAGCCATCAAGTACCTATTATTTACACCAAGTCCATAATTGGGTGTCATCGTGAAATAGCAGCCCAAAGTTGTGCAAGGTGTATAACTAGTTGCGCCCAAAGAGCCTCCAACAGCTCCATTATTAAAGGACATATCATCAAAATGGCTTAGACTTAAGTTAGGTGCCCAAACTGCAGGGGTATAGACTGGCTGTCCAAAATTGCTAGAACTAACATATTCGATATTAGTCTTTGAGCTAGCTCCAGCAGGGGCTAAAACACTTGCACTGACATTAGCATTAAACACAACATTATAATTCGTACATGAGCTTGACGGGGAAGTGATTAAATGGGTTCCACTTGGGCGTCCCAAGCCATTTGAGGTTTCTAAATAGGAATCATATCGTGTAAAATATTGTCCAGTGCCACCAGAGGAGAAAATAGAAGTTCCATTAGAGGAAATTGCTGAGCTAAAACCTAATGAATGCGTTATCTCATGCAAAGCAACAGTATATAAGTCAAATTCTGAAGAATTGGCTAAAGGTAAGGTGGCCCATGAATTACTTGGACACCAATTTATTCCACATGAAGCATTAAAATTAAATGCAATAACGCCATGATACAAATTATAGTTAAAATAGCCATTACTTGCAATTCCTTGGGCTGTCAAAGGTAATGCGAAGTTATTATAGGCATCAACTCCTGTATTGATAGTTTGCCAAATAAGGTTATCAGCAATTCCGCCTGCACTTAAATTATTGGGAATCGAATAGAATGAAGTGGCTAAACCTAGAGTGGGTTGTCCACTAGAAGAGCATGGGGTGCTTAACACAGCGTTTATATCGCGAACCCAAATATTAATGTGTTGACCTGAAGTTAGAAGCGGAGAGTTAATAAAATTCGAAATATCTAAAAATAATTTGCAAATTACATTTCTTCTTGCGATTTCAATTGGTGTTGCCCCTTCCATTCCACACCCTTGTTCAAAATAAAGTTTAAAATAGCCTGAAGTACAAAGCTGAAAAGATTGCTTTGAAGTTGTATTTGAAGCGGACGAATCATTGATTTCTAAATCCTCAATAGCCCACTTATTTCCAAAGCCATCATAAATGGAATCAAACGCTCTATCCACACCAAGATGCTCTGGTTTGGTGGCGGTAAAAGGCGAGTTTGTTTGTGCTAATGATACTTGCGGATTGAACATGGCAAGTAAATTAAGTGACCAAAAGAAGAAAAGGAAACGAAGAATAGGGTTAATTGAATTTCTTTTTTGAATTAGATATTTTAGCCCAAACGAACTTTTACCTAACTTGATTTGCTGTTTTAGAGTAGTTGAAATCATTCTTTACTTTTTAGTAATTAATATTAATGCGAATCACATTAAAAATATTTTCATAAAAGTACAACCTCAAATCACGTTTGTCAAGACCCTAAAACTAGGGTATTTTTGCAAAAAGCAGTCGAAAACGACTCCATTTTCACTAGTTTTAGGGTATATTTTTCAACATTTTGACCACTCCAAACAAAAACAGAAAAAAAACGAATGAATTATTAAATTAAAAAAAATAGATTTTTTATTTATCAAATACGATATTCCTGAGCATAAAATGCATGTAAAATAAGGTACGTTTTAACACAAATTAATACCTCATTAAGTTCAAATAGATTCACATCAATTCAAATCGAATTAAATCAATTTATAAGTATATAAATCGAAACACATCGATGTGTATCAACATAGATTGATATGAACTGAACCATATCAATAACTGTCAAGTGGAGTTAATGGCAGTTAAAATTCGCTCATTAATAAAGTGGTAATTAGCGACTTTTTTATTCTTGTATACGAACGTATGTGAGAATGGAAATAGAGCGATAAGCATTAAAAGCGGTTGAAATTTATTGAGAATCCAATACCATAATGGTGGCTATGCATTCACTGGTTTATACCTATCCATTCAAATGTAAATGACGACTTAGCTACTAATTGAACCTGTTTACGGTGCCAATTCCGTGTAATAGGCCTTCTTTTTTGACCTACAAGAAAAATACTTGTGCACAGCGCAAGTTATGAAAAATGTGGGGAAAATGTGGGGAATTTCAATAACGAAAAAACCCGAAAAGCCGTCTACAACGTGCTTTTCGGGTTTTTTAAGCGGAGAGGGGGGGATTCGAACCCCCGGTACGACTTAACATCGTACGACGGTTTAGCAAACCGCTCCTTTCGGCCACTCAGGCACCTCTCCGTCCCACAAAAGGGATTGCAAATATACGCTTTTTGCGATTATTTACAAACTAATTTATGCTTTGTATCAAGCTTTCGAATAATTTTCTTCCGTCCTCATTCCCCAACGCCGCTTCAGCAGCACGTTCCGGGTGTGGCATCATCCCAAATACATTCTTGCCCTCATTGCAAATACCCGCGATATTCCAAACCGCTCCGTTAGGGTTCACGTCCGGATCAACATCTCCCTCCGCATCACAATATTGGAACAAAATCTGCCCATTCTTCATCATCTGCTTCAACGTAGCCTCATCCGCATGATATCTGCCCTCCGCATGTGCAATCGGGATTTTTAACACATCATCTTGCGTAATCAACGACGTCAAGGCTGAATCTTGGTGCGTAGCCGTTAAATAGACGTTCTCGCAGATAAACAACTGACCATCATTACGCAATAAAGCGCCTGGCAACAAGCCACTCTCACACAAAATTTGGAATCCATTACATACTCCAAATACATATCCGCCCTTCGCCGCATGCTCCTTCACCGCCGCCATAATCGGAGATAAATTCGCAATAGCGCCGCAACGCAAGTAATCACCATAAGAGAAGCCTCCTGGCAATACCACACAATCTTTCGCTGTCAAGCCCTTCAAATCGGCATCCTTATGCCACAACTCCACCACCTCCTGCTTCATAACATCACGTAAAACGTGAATCATGTCCTTGTCACAGTTCGAACCGGGAAATACAACTACCCCAAATTTCATATTTATAGGTTTATTGGTAAATAATTTAAAACTACTAAAGCTACAAACGACAAAAAGAAAATGTCGCGCAACCATAAGCGCTTTTCAATGCAAAGGTAATAACTAAAAAAGAAGCTTATAGGTAAAATCAATAAATAAACACCACCGCGCGTACGATCAGGGTCGAGGAAGTACGCTAGTAAGGACATCCACACCAAATGAAAAAATATCCACATCATCTTCCGCACCAATACCACCCTATTGTTCAGGCGGGCCTGCAGCACCACAAAAACATATAATCCTCCGAAAATCATCCAACTATACTGCAATAAATCCGTCAATTCCAATGGAAAGGCCACGCGCCTGTTAATCATAAAGTGGCCAGCCAATCGACTTACAAACTGCCCTAGACGATTATCATAGAAATACCAGGTAAAGGCCAAAAACGAAGGCACCACTATTCCAACAAACAAATTCAACCACTCACGCACCACAAAGGCCCTTAAAATAACAAAGGCAAAGAGAATGAAGATAATCATCGCCAACATATTCACCTGCAACAAAAACGACAAGCCAATCGCCAAACCTATATCAAATACCGCTCCGTAAGCCTTATCATGTCGGTATTTCATCACCAACTGCATCAATACCCACAACACCAAAAACATAATTAAAGAAGCCATTAAAATCGTCTGCCATTCCGTAAAAATCGAACTGATCGTAATGTATACCGCCGCCGCATAATAATTCTGCTCCGGTAGCAACTTAAATCGATTCAACAACTCCGACAAAAATACCCCTTGCAAAAAGCTCAACACATACGCCACCACATACAACCATATCGGATTCGACTCCTGCAACCAAAACATCCAGTGCGCCTCCGCTGGTCCCAACAAAGAAGCATCAGCCGGATAAGCCACCACCACTGGATGCAAGAATAAGGGCAAACGTAATAGAATGCCATATACTAGCAAAACCAATAAGGTCAGGGGATGATTAGATTGAAACAGTCGTAACACCTAGAAATCGATTTTTACCAATTGAAAATAGCCGTTGTACTCACTCGGTATTACCTCTTCATACAAAGACACTTGTCTTCCTTTTTTCGGCTGCAAAAATACACTTCTGCCGCGGGTATTTAAAATACATCCACGAACAATTGTTCCATCCGCCTTAATCGAGTAGGCCATGACATTCGTCTGCTCCGCCACCTCTTCATTATACAATAACATCAATTTGTCCTTTCCCTTCACCAAGGCATACGAACTATTCACGCCCTCATCCCCACTCGACTCCTGCTTTTTAGCTAAGTTTTGCGTCCATTGCACCCGCATATCCTGCGCAATGCCCCATACCTGTATCTCATCATAATGCAGATAAGTATAGGTTTTATAAGTAGGATATCCGTTATTATAATAGCTCGGCACCTCTACCACCTGACTGGTCGTATACTTATGTTCACCTACCACAATCGCCGCCCCGTCGAATCGAAACACGATATTTTTTAACGTATATAGGCTCCAAGAATTTCTCATCTCAGAATTCAAAGGCTCATACTGCTCCACAGGCAATACCATCGTGTCTGCGAACCAACTAGGATCGGCTAGCTGATAGCGTCCGGTGAAGAAGCTTTGCGCTCCTGCATTCAAAGCCGATTCAAAACCCACTAACCAAAGCTGATGATGTAAGGCATCGTATTTCATCAAAGGCGAAATCAAAAAACCTTTATTCCAAAGTAACTTTTCTTTCCATATATCTTGACGCATCAAATACGCATCGACACGAAATCTAGAATACAATTCCTTTTCAGCATCATGCTCAGCAAAACTGATATAAAAATTACCGTCTAAGTCGACGAACTCATCCTGAATACTACGCTCGCCTCCGGAAAGGGCTTTATCCATATGGCGTACCACCTGTCCGTTATCACTTAACAAAACGCCATGAAGAATCGCTTGATCATCACGAGAGTTATCATAACGAAAAAGTGCATACCACTTTTTCGCTTCATCCATTTTCACATACCAATCCGTCGGATCAGTCCAACGCTCATGTAATAAAGAATCTATTTTAACATAAGCACCTTTGGGCTTTATTTCAGCAGTGAAGCTTTGCTGACAAACATATTCAATATTATTCGTAGGCGATTGCATGGTAAAAAACATCACCACCTCATTATTGCGTAGAGAAATATGAAAGATATCAACGTGCTTGTCGAGCTGTGCATCGCGTTCCCAACGCTTGCTCATTGTTTCGTCATAACACAAAATCTTATTGACGTATTTATTATAACGATACACTAAAATCCCTTCTTCTGTTTTGCCCAACACCACATGGTCGTAACTATGACCAGCTACTTTATCGGGCAAGGTCATACTGATGTTTTGAGCCGAAGCAATGCCACAGATCCAAAGCAAAAGCAGTAGTAATTGGAAAGAGAATTTCACCTTTTAAAAATACAATCTACAAAGCATTCTTTTTACGGAATTTGCAAGAAGATTTGGACACCGTTAAAATGTATATCATCTTTGCAGTATGCACCTACGCCAACTGGATATGATTCACTTTAAAAGCCATGCTGAAAAGCACTGGACTTTTAACGAAAAAGTGACCGCCTTCACTGGCCTGAATGGTATTGGTAAAACGAATACCTTAGACGCAATTTACTACCTGTGCATGAGCAAAAGCTATTTCGGACAAAGCGACTTACAGCTCATCCAATTCAATAACGCCTTTTTCACTTTACAAGCGCATTGGGAATTGCAGGAAGAACGTCTGAAAATCCGTTGCGCAATGCCTTTGGAGGGCAAGAAAATATGGACAGAAAATGCAAAGCCGATCGAACGCATTACCGATCTAGTCGGACGTTTTCCAGTAGTGATGATCACCCCTTACGACGTGTCCCTGATTTTAGAAGGCAGTGAAGTCCGTCGTAAATTTATCGATGCCGCCCTCTGTCAGTTGAATCAACAATACCTACTCGATCTAATTCAATACAATAAGCTATTACAACAGCGTAACGCCTTATTGAAACAAACGCAGAATTTCAGTCAGTCGGCACTCACACAACTGCTCGACACCTACGACGCGCAGATGGCTCCGAAAGGGCAATACATCTACGAGACACGTAAGCTATTCCTTCAAGAACTCCTCGCTCCGACACAACATTACTATACGCATATCAGTCAAGGTCGTGAGGCAGTACATATTCAGTATGAGAGTCCATTGCACGAAAAGACGATGGAGCGGATATTACAAGACAATCGCCCTATCGACATCCATTCACAACGCACTTCACAAGGGATCCACCGCGACGATTGGTTGTTGGAATTGAACGGACAATTAGTGAAGAAATACGGATCACAAGGGCAACAGAAGAGTTTTTTACTAGCACTGAAATTTGCACAATGGCAAATCAGCAGTCGGCATAAAGGATTTAAACCGCTCTTATTGTTGGATGATTTGTATGATCGTATGGACCAGACGCGCATTAATCGCGTAGCAGAATTATTCCCAGATTTCGGTCAGGTAATCCTCACGGATACCCATGCCGAACGTATCACCGTAGGCGAAGTTATAGCGTTGAGCCAGGAACAACTTTAGGCTTATACTTCACATTCACAAATACGTAGCTGATATTGATTTCATGGGAAGTGCCAGGCAATGCTCCTTTGGAGAAAGACGGTGTTTCGAAGGTATAACCAATGCGAATTCCATTATCTAAGCCCATTCCTCCACCAACTAACGCAGAACCTTGCGAACGACCGCCTACATGAAACCAGATACGTTCTTTGTAACGAAACTGACCTAAATATTCAGCGGTATACGGAGAACGGAATGATGCCGTCACCAAAGCCATATTACGGAGCACCCATTTGCTGTTCAACTTAGAATTATAACCTCCTAACAGATAATAGTGACGAGCGTTACGCGCATCACTTACTTTATTTTCTAGTAACCCAAGCTTCGTTTGTGTAAGTTGCAAAGTACTTATACCGACATTCCACTTGCTATTGAAAACAAATACGCCAACGCCTAAGTCAGCAGTATAAGAATTCCCGCTCCGGTTCAACACCACGTCGTTATTATCTAATGCCGTCCCAATACGATCCATATTCACCCCTACTTGCATAATCTGCGCTCCTAATCCGATACTCATAGACAAATCCTTCTTAAGCTTCAAACGATAATCATACGCAAGATGCAATGTATTACGGCTTAGTGAGGCTGTTTGATCTCCAGAAAGCGCAATACCCCACCCTGTATGCGTTTTAGGCACATAAGCTTGGTAAGAAATAAAAATATCGCGAGGAGCGTTCTTAAATCCGAGCCATTGCTGACGAGCCATTAAATCTATGGATGGCTGACGAACAGATCCTATCGTAGCAGGATTGATGATAAAACGATTGGTAAGCAAATACGTGTATAAGGGAAGCTGTTGCGCTTTCACTACACTGGATAAGCTCAAAACGATAATCGAAATAGAGAGAAATAATTTACGCATGTGCTTAACGAATAATAGTGACAGCTCCTTGAATAGCTTGGTTTACACCATCTGTCTGTGTGTATTCCAGTGTATAATAATAGTCGGCATCTGGTAGTTCCTTTCCTTGGAAAGTCGCATCCCAAGGGGTATAGACATCTCCTTGCCATAAAAGCACCTTTGCGCCATAACGATCAAAAATCTGCAGACGATATGCGTGTGCATGTTCTGAATTTTTTATCACCCAAGTATCATGATTCCCGTCTCCGTTAGGTGTGAAGGCCGCAGGAGGAGCTAGAAACGGCGCTGGCAAAACATTTACCAAAACAGTATCCCTTGCCGTACATCCTTTATCTGTCGTAGCTAACAAGGCGTAAACCGTCGCTTGTAAGGGACTCGCAACAGGATTGGCTATCGTAGAATCATTCAAACTAGCACCTGGCGTCCATAAAGCATTCAGATAAACCGTGCCATTCAAGGTAATCGACTCGCCTTTAAATAAAAATGTATCTCGTCCTGCGTCGGCAGTCGCCTTCGGCCAAACATTGATTTGAACCGTATCAGAAGGTGTTTGACAGCCATTAGAACCAACAGCATTCACAAAATAAGTCCCTGTCTCCGTTACGTAAATCTGTTGTGAGTTAGCACCAGTCGACCATAAGATACCGCTGTTAAGTGTCGTGTTTATGGTCACTTCACCACCTTCGCAAAACGCTTGCGGTCCGCTGACACTAATACTTGGCTTGGCAGGAGCAACATCAACGATTAATTGCAACGCTTGTGAGCTGTCAGCACAACCATTTTGCGCACTAATAAAAACATGATAGCTTCCAGGTGTAACCACCGAATAATCCGCATGCGTAGCCGATAAAATAGGCCAGCCATTAAAATACCATTGATAAGTATAGGTAGTATCTATTATAGCTTGAACAGGAATCGGGGAAGCGCCCGGGCAGATATGAATCGGACCAGCAGGCTGCAAACTTAGATTCGGAGAAGCTTTTACCACCACCGTGATACTTGTATTCGCGCTATTGCCAGAAACATTCCCAGCGTTGACGCTGATACTGCCGGTATTTAAACCTACTTGTACAGTAATGCTATTGGAAGAGGAAGAACCTGTCCAACCACTTGGCAAAGACCAATTATAAAACAAGGCGCCTGCAACAGGTGCCACGCTATAGGTTTGCGTGGTATTACTACAGACAGTGGTCAAACCGCTGATAGCTCCCGGAGTACCTGGTACTTGCGCATAACAAGAGCCTACCAAACAGAGTAAACTAAGGATAGTTATAATTTTAAGGACGCTAGTTTTCATTACTGTAAAAATACAATATTAGTCGGTCTTTTTATTGATTTCACCTTCAAACCACTGGCTATACATGAGGTAATTAGAAGCGATTCCATGAATCAACCGCTCTGTTTGCTCAGGGTCGATGCTTTTCACTTTTTTAGCTGGGCAACCCGCATAGATACTTCCGCTTTCGACGATGGTATTTTCCAAAACCACGGCTCCGGCAGCCACAATCGCATTCGACTGTATCACCGCATGATCCATAACAATTGCACCCATACCAATCAATACATTATCCTCTAAAGTACAGCCGTGCACAATTGCATGATGACCAATACTCACATTGTTGCCGATCGTTACAAAGGCCTTTTGATACGTGCAATGAATCAAGGCGCCATCCTGGATATTCACGCGATCTCCGATACGTATTTGGTGTACGTCGCCTCGAATAATCGCATTAAACCAAACACTACATTCATTGCCCATTTGCACATCCCCAACTATCGTAGCGTTGGGCGCAATGAAACAATCCTTTCCCATTTGTGGGGTAATTCCTTTTACCGGTAAAATCAAAGCCATATCAATCTTTTGTTTTTATACATTTCCATACCAAATCCGACTCAAAGCCACGACCGATGAGATAAGTCGCTAACTGCTTTTGCTTAATCGGTCCGACATTCTTATAATTTCTATCGCGCGATAGCAATATAGATTGCAGCGTTGCGAGATAATCCTCCTCGTCAATTTCCAACAGTCCTTTTTTAATGCAATAATCAGAAATCTGTTTTGCTTTTAAAGCATAGATAATTTTTCGTTTGCCCCATTTCTTAATTCTAAACTTGCCACCAGCAAATGCTTTCGCATAGCGCTCCTCATCTAAGAACCCTTCACTAATCATAGCAGAAATGGTTTCCTCTACTTCATCGGGCTTAGCTTTCCAATCATATAGTTTATCACGGAGCTCTTGCTGACAGCGCTCCTGATAGGTACAGAAATTCCGTGCCTTCGCTAGCCAATGTGGTTCCTTCCCTGCTTGCTCTATCAGCTTTGAATTTGATTCCATCTATTATAATTCTACCTGCAAACGAACCTTTGCATGGAGTGCATTAAAAATACGCAACACAGTTGAAAAAGAAATATTGCCCGGGTGATTTTCTAATCGTGAAATTTGAGCCCGTTTTACGCCTACCAAATCCCCTAATTCCTCTTGCGTTAAATGTCTATCCATCCTCGCCTGACGAATCATCCAACCCAATTCTTCCACGCGTAAATCTAATTCATATTTATTACGCAAAGCACTCCCACGTTTGCCAATCAAAAGGTCTTCCACGGCATTTAATCGTAAACTGCTTACTTCCTTTCTTTTAATATTCTTTGCCATCTTTCTTGTGCTTTTTCAATTTGATTCAATGGTGTCTTTTTTGATTTCTTAATAAAAAAGGTGAGTACATGTACAGTTGGATATTTTTTTGAATTATCCCAAACTGCCAACAATCGATAATGACAGGAGGCATACAATGTCCTAAACTCCCAAATTTCATCATCCAGTTTTTTGAATAATATTGGATCATTCAAAAAACTAGCCTTACGAATATTGTAAAGAATTTTCATTCGGTGCTTTAGCGGCAATTTAGCCAACTCATCAACCACATCCTTTTCTATTTCTACATCAAATTTCTCTTCTCCCTTTCTTAGCATACAAAATTAATGTTTCGTTATAAAGAAACAAGTATTTTCTACAGTAAAACACTCCGAAAAGCATTTTTCGTATATGCGTGACATTTTATTTAAATTTACAGCAATGCGCATCGCTGTCAATACACGTTTACTGCTCCCGAATAAGCTCGAAGGAATCGGCCGATTTAGCTTTGAAGTATTGAAACGCATCGTGCAGGCGCATCCGGAAATTGAATTTCATTTTCTCTTCGACCGTCCTTTTTCGGAAGAGTTTATCTTTTCAAAAAACATCGTCCCGCACGTGCTCTTCCCACCAGCACGACATCCATTCCTCTGGTACGCGTATTTCGAATGGGCCGTTCCAAAAAAGCTAAAAGAAATAAAAGCCGATTATTTCTGGAGCACCGATGGATACGCAAGTCTGAACACAAACATACCACAACATCTCACCATCCATGATTTAGCCTTTGAACATTTTCCAAAGGCCGTTCCATTTTTGGTGAATCAATATTATCGTCATTACGTGCCGCGCTTTACAAAGAAAGCAACGCGCATTGCAGCAGTGTCAGAGTTCACGAAAAACGACTTGATACAGCAATATTCCATACAGTCAAACAAAATCGATATTGTCTACAATGGCGTAAGCGATTATTTTAAGCCTTTACATCCTGTAGAAATAGAAGCTATCCGACAGAAGTACAGCAATGGCCTGCCCTACATTATTTGCGTAAGCTCAATCCATCCGAGAAAAAATATTCCCGCCCTACTCAAAGCCTTCGATCAGTTTAAACAAAACAATCCGACAGCACCGCACCAATTAATCCTGGTAGGAAATTTTATGTACGGCTCCGACAATGAAGTAAGTGCTACCATAGCAAGCATGCAGCATCGCCAAGACCTCATTCTAACAGGATCTCTTGGTCATGAACAAATCGCATCATTGGTAGGCGCCGCCAGTGCAACCGCCTATGTATC
>JAPJNH010000035.1 GCA_026461075.1 Chitinophagales bacterium | reverse complement strand
TTCAAGAATTTACGGGATCAATTGCTCAAACTATCACCTTGCCAGTAACATCCACTTTGGCTACGGGTCATCAATTTTATATCATTAACAACAGTTCAGTTGTCATTACGGTAAACTCAAGTGGTAGTAATCTAGTTGTTGCTGTTCCAGCAGCTTCTCGAGCAGTGCTAACTTGTATTTTAGCTTCAGGGACTACTGCGGCATCTTGGTCAGCAGATGTATCAAATTCTACAGGAAGTGCTACATCATCAATTGCAACTGTTATAACTGCTACAACTACACTTACTGAAAATAACACTTTTTTATGTGACAACTCATCAGCTGCATATACAGTGACTTTACCTACAGCAAGTAGTTCGAATGCAGGTAAAATTATTCTGATTAGAAAAATAGATGAATCCGCTAATGTTTTAACAATATCACCACCCATAATTATTACAAGAACCTCTGGAACTGCTACAACATTAACTACGTTGAACTATCCAAGAACTTTGCGTGTGCAAAGTGATGGTGCTAACTGGTGGTTAATAGATTAATAGATTAATAATCAATAGATATGAAAAATTATATTTACATTTTTGTTTTTTTTGTTACAAGTTCTATGACCTTTGCGCAAGCAGTTTTGAAATTAGGAGATAATCCAGGAACTATCAATAAAGATGCTGCCCTAGAGATAGAGTCTACAAAGAAAGGTATTTTATTTCCTAGGGTAGCCTTGACCAGCACAACATCAGCAAGTCCTTTAACAGCATTTAAACAAGGAATGGTCGTGTATAATACTGCAACATCAAATGATGTGAGTCCAGGCATTTATTGCTCTGACGGCACTAAGTGGCTTTGCTGGCAGTACGCTGACCCATCAAGTGTCGGTAGAGTATTATTTGGCAACAGTACAGGAACAGGATATAGCACAAGCTCTGATTTTACTTGGAGTTCTTCTAATGGCTTAACTTTATACAATAAAGGTTTAAACCTTACATCAACATCTGGTCCGTCAGAAGTAGCCATGGTTAATAACTATAATTTTAATGGTACTTCTAATACTTACGGTTACAGTGCTCGTAATATACCATTAAGTGTAACCAATTCTGTTTTTGATCTGACAAGTTGGTCTGACCCAAATTATCAAATTCCCTATTTTTCTGCCAACAGCACTAGCGGAGTGGTTACTTCGCTTAATTTTACTGCACCTACCATGAATTTTTTGGGAACATCTAATTTCAATAAACAATACATCGGCAATTCGAGTACTTTGCCTTCTTTATGGCATCCTTTATATGTAGATGGTCGAATGCAGGTAACCAATGGTGTTATCCAGCGCGGAGGCACTGGGGCCATAACTACCACGAGCGATTTAGGTTTATATTCTTTAGATACCGGTTATAACATTCGATTGGCGACCAATGCTGCTCCTATTCGATTTTATTCCGACCTTTCGGCTAATGGAAGTTCGGCAGGAACAAATTGCAACATGACTATAGAAGCCAATGGTAATGTGGGAATAGGACTTACAACGCCAGTTAAAAAATTAGCTGTTGCAGGAAGTAGTGTTGCTTATGGCGCTGTTGAATCGAGCTTGTCTACAGATGAAGGGGGACGTTTAATGTTGACTAATCCCTCTAAAAACACAACAAATTCAACAACTGCCTATGAATGGTCTTTGTATAATATGAAATCAGGCGGACAATATAGTTATGCAGATGGCTTAGCGTTTTGGCGCTATACAAATACAGGCATAAATGCAGGCCCAGCAGTAATATTTGGAGATAACGGCAATGTTGGTATCGGAACCTCGACTAACGTAACAAAGGCAAAATTACAAATTGAAGGTGTTGGCGCTACTGGCAATTATAACAATTATGGCTATTTGAGTGGCTCCGGTACAGGTATTATTAGCACACAACAAAGTGTCCAGTACAGTATTTGGGCAAGCGGTAGGGTTGCAGCTAGTGAATTCAATGCTTTTTCAGATGCGCGTTTAAAAAACAATAAGGGTAAAAGTGATGGTAAAAAAGATATGGCTATTTTAAAAAACATTGAAGTAACCAACTATACCAAAAAAGACAGTATTTCTGACCCTTATAAATATAAGAAAGTAATTGCTCAGCAAGTTGAACAAGTATATCCACAGGCGGTGCGAAAAACCAAAGGGTTTATTCCCGATGTGTACAAAACGGCACAAGCAGAAAATGGTAAAATTAGTGTACGAAACACCTTTAAAAAAGGGAATGTTGTAAAACTTATAGTAGCAAATCAAGATTTATCTGTGGTGGTTCAAGAAGCAACAGAACAGTGGTTTATCGTCGATAAACCTTTAAATGAAAAAGTGTTTGTTTTTGGTAAAGAAGTCGATGATTTACGAACCGTAGATTATGAAGCCATTGCGATGTTGAATGTTTCTGCAAC
>JAPJNH010000034.1 GCA_026461075.1 Chitinophagales bacterium | reverse complement strand
TTTATTAAAAATATATTAATTATTTTACTTGCTTTATTAGGCAGTACTTACGCTACATTGTTAGCACAAAGCAATACATTTGAATTTAACATATACTATAATTATTCGCAGTTAAAAACGTCAAACAACAATACCTCCATCTTCATTTCCCAAACGAATGTTTCCACAAATAGATACACAGTAGATTCTTTAAATTATAATTTCTGTTCCAATACCTTTCAATATCATAACAAGAATGGTCAGGTTCAATTTGCAGCCTATGGAAGGGTAATGAACAATCAAACACCCAATTTGCAACCGTATTATTCTAGTATGGTTGGCCCAGGAACAGGCCCCAATGATTTATGTATTGTAAATGCGAATATGCAAACAATGAAGTTTAATTTGAATGGCACAATCACTGATCGTATCTGTTTTATTCCTAATCGTGTGGCTGGTGGTATAGTTCCCTACAATAAGATAGATCAAGGTTTAACAAGTAATAATATACCTTCTTTTATACTATCTAAACCACGATCTGCAGATTCTTTGGCTTATATTATAGCTGTCGATAATAACAGTCATTTAGTGATGGCATGTTTTAATACAATTGCCAATAATGGAAATGGCGCAATGCGTGTCTTACCCCATAATCCAGATGCACATCGAATTTTGCCAAGCATTAGTTATACCCCACATCGTAATGGAAGAGATTATTGGGTTTTTGCACAGTCTTTGACGCAGGATACTTGTTTTGCCTATTTGATAGATACCAATGGAATTAATCCGCCTATTATCTCCACTCCTCAAGGATATGCATCGAGTCCCTTTAATACCAATGGCGTACCGAAAAGACAACACATAATTAATATTTTTATGGCTAATGGGAAATATTTAATTAACTATTTCGATAGTACCTTTTCAATAAACACTGTTTCAGGTAGTCCTTATATGCGACATATACTTTCAATTTATCCTTTTAATAATGCAACTGGCATTTTTACCAATGCAATAGTGGATACCTTTCCTGGAATATATTTTGAGGCTCTTTCTGATTTGGAATCCTCAAGCGATGGTACAAAGCTGTACATAACTACTTTCGGTCATCTAAGTACTCATACACAATCGCATATATTACAATATGACTTAGCTGCAGCGAACTTGCAAAATATCCCAACGCCAAGTACAATTCTAATTGATAGCGGAGGAGTGCAACATCCACTATCCAAAATGCTTTTATTCCCTGATGGTAAAATCTATCTGTGTACTAACGCTAGTGGCAACCCTTTTATTTCAAATAGTTTGTATAGTGCTAGCGTGCTGAAAAAATTTACTTTGGGAAGCATTAATTACCCAAACAAGAAGGGACTTAGCTGCCAGCTACAAATGAATGTGCTCTATGATACCACACCTCGGAATTATTTTTTAATGCAATTGCCAAATTATTTTTCTGACTTCGCCAATTATAATAGCCGTTTCCTCGCTCGCGCAAAAGACACACAGAACATACTTATTTGTTATGGAAACAGCTATAGCATTGGCGTGCATAGCTATGCTACTACAGGACAATTTGCAGATACCTTGCAAAGTATGCCTTATGGCTATGACTCCATTGTCATTACCAAACTATATGTTCATCACCCATTTAATAGCCTACAAAATATTCAAACTTGTAATTCAAGTTATCAACTACCAAGCGGCAAATGGGTTGTTAAATCAGGACTTTACAAAGACACCCTTTATAATTTAGCCGGCTGCGATAGCATCATTCAAACTAATTTATTCTTCGGTCATAGCACTTCTTCAACCCAACAAAAACATATCTGTACCAACGAAGGTCTTGTTTTTAATAATCATGTTATCAATCAAACAGGCACCTACTATGACACTATTCCAAATCATTGGGGTTGTGATTCGTTTATTACCCTTAATGTGAGTAAGCCTAATCCAAATACAACAATTACATTAAACACTGCAACGCTCACTACAAACACTAGTGGCTGTACCTTCCAATGGGTGGAATGTGTGAATAATAGTCCTGTTGTTTATACTATTATCCCTAGTGCCACAGCAGCAACGTATACGCCAACGCATAACGGTTATTATGCGTGCTTAATCACACAAGATTCTTGTCAATTTACAAGCAATGTCATTCAAATCACTAATCTAAATACAGGCATCCAACAATTGGATAATACAGTTATAAAAATCCAGCCAAACCCAAGTAATAATGAATGGAATATTGTATTTAATAGCCCTGTATTAATTCACAAATACACCCTCTATAACGAACTTGGTCAGGTGGTGTTTGAAAATGCACAAACAGGCATTGAAGACAGTTTACATATAAACGCGAGCAACTTGAGCGCCGGACATTATTTATTAGAAATAAACAGTGCATCCGGTATAATACACTGCAAATTGGTATGTAGTAAGTAACACATAAAAAAAGGGAACCGTTTGGTTCCCTTTTTTTATTTTATTCAGCGATATCTTTTCCGTGACAAGATTTAAACTTCTTGCCGCTTCCACAAGGACAAGGATCGTTTCGTCCGACTTTCGGTCCGACGTGAATCGGCGCCTGCTTCGGCTTTTCACCAGCATTCTGCATTGCCTCTATATTAGCGGCATCGCTTTCTGCTTGCGCATTAAACTCTTCCTTCTCTGTACGTAAACGACTCATATCGGTACGCATTGCGGGGCGGGCTTCTTGCGGCTGACGCTCCTCCTGATGTATATGTGCCTTTAGGATATAATTCAAAATCTCGCGATTCGTTTCATCCATCATCTCTTTGAACAAGTTGAAGGCTTCCCCTTTATAAATCAACAAAGGATCTTTTTGTTCGTAGACAGCCGACTGTACACTTTGTTTCAAATCGTCCATCGCACGAAGATGTTCTTTCCATTGCTCATCGATCGCTACCAATGAAATCGTTTTCTCCAAGGTAGTGATGATTTCTTGACCATTCGACGCAAGCACCTTATCCAAGGAACATACAACCTGTAGGCCTTTACGTCCGTCGGTAAACGGCATCACGATATTTTCAATATTCGGATTATTGGTACGAACATTTTGTAAAACAGGTAATGCTTCAGCCATGATCGCTTGATTCTTACGTTTGTACGCATCTTTCACTTCATGGTAAAGAATATTCTCTAATTCATCTTCTGCAGCGCGAACGAACTGGTCGTGCGTAATTGCGGTATCGATAGAGAACTGCATCATTACGCCTAAACGGAAGTTTTCAAACTCATTATTTTCTTTATGTGTTTGTACGACTACCGCCACTAAATCATAAATCGCATTGTCGATATCCAAGCTCAAACGCTCGCCGCCAAGGGCGTTATGACGTTTTGTATAGATGACATTACGTTGCTTATTCATAACGTCGTCGTATTCCAACAAACGCTTACGAATACCGAAGTTGTTTTCTTCCACTTTCTTCTGCGCACGCTCGATACTACGAGAGATCATGCTGCTTTGGATATATTCTCCTTCTTTATAATCCATTCTGTCCATTACCGCAGCGATACGATCGCTACCGAATAAACGCATCAAATCATCTTCCAAAGAAACGAAGAACTGTGAAGAGCCCGGATCACCTTGACGACCAGCACGACCACGCAACTGGCGATCTACACGACGACTTTCATGACGTTCTGTACCGATTATTGCCAATCCACCACTCTCTTTCGAACCACCTTTCAATTTGATATCCGTACCACGACCGGCCATATTGGTTGCAATCGTAACACTTCCTGGATATCCGGCTTCGGCAACAATTTCCGCCTCGCGCTGATGTTGCTTTGCGTTCAACACATTGTGTTTGATATTACGCATCTTCAACATACGACTCAACAATTCACTCACTTCTACGCTCGTCGTTCCCACCAATACTGGTCGGCCCGCTTCCGTAAGTTTATTGATCTCGTCGATAATAGCGTTATACTTTTCCTTCTTTGTTTTATATACGAAGTCGTCACGATCATCACGCACGATAGAGCGATGTGTCGGAATTTGGATGACATCTAACTTATAAATTTCCCAGAACTCCCCTGCTTCCGTTTCGGCCGTACCTGTCATACCTGCCAATTTGTGGAACATACGGAAATAGTTCTGTAAAGTAATTGTAGCGAAGGTTTGTGTCGCAGCCTCTACTTTTACATTTTCTTTCGCTTCGATAGCTTGGTGCAAACCGTCTGAGTAACGACGTCCTTCCAAGATACGTCCTGTTTGTTCATCGACGATTTTTACTTTACCTTCCATCACCACATATTCTACATCTTTATCGAAGAGCGTATAGGCTTTCAACAATTGTTGTACCGAATGAATACGATCGCTCTTAATGGCGAAGTCGCTAATCAAACGATCTTTCACGGCCATCTTCTCTTCTACAGGAAGACTTTGACGTTCTAGTTCTGCAATCTCTGCTCCCACGTCAGGCATCACGAAGAAATGCGGATCTTCACCAGAAGCGGTGATTAATTGAATCCCTTTTTCTGTTAGATCAACTTGATTATTTTTTTCATCGATAGTGAAATAAAGCTCTGCATCGACTTTCGGCATATTTTTCATCTGCTCAGCCATATAATGACTTTCTGTCTTCTGCAACAATTGCTTCATTCCTGCTTCGCTCAAATACTTGATGAGCGCAGTATTCTTCGGCAAGCCACGATAAGCACGCAACAAGGCTAGTCCGCCTGTTTCATGATCAGTCTTTCCTTCGCCAATCAATCGACGCGCATCTACCAAGAATGCGTTGGTAAGCTTCTTTTGAGCTTCCACTAATTTCTCGATACGCGGTTTCAATACATGAAACTCTTGGTCGTCGCCTTTAGGAACAGGACCAGAGATAATCAAAGGAGTACGCGCATCATCAATCAATACAGAATCGACTTCATCGACCATCGCGTAATGGTGTTTACGTTGCACCATTTCATCTTGGTCGTGTACCATGTTATCGCGTAGGTAGTCGAAGCCAAATTCGTTATTCGTACCATAGGTGATATCCGCCAAATACGCATTACGACGTGCTTCGCTATTCGGTTGGTGTTTATCGATACAATCAACTGTCAATCCTAGATATTCGAATAATGGGCCATTCCACTCTTGGTCACGACGTGCCAAATAATCATTTACTGTTACGATATGCACGCCTTCACCAGCTAATGCATTCAAGTAAGCAGGCAAGGTAGACACGAGGGTTTTACCTTCGCCTGTAGCCATCTCGGCGATTTTACCTTGATGTAAAACCATACCACCAATCAACTGCACATCATAGTGCTCCATATCCCAAACCACGGTATTTCCAGCGGCTTCCCAGGTATTTTTCCAAGTGGCGTTTGCGCCATCAATGCTTACATAGCTACATTGACGTGCAGCTAAATCTTTATCGAGCGCGGTAGCGGTAACGGTGATTGTTGGATTATTTTTAAAACGGCGAGCGGCTTCTTTTACAACAGCAAAGGCTTCTGGAAGGATTTCTTTCAGTGCTTCTTCGATTTTTTCATCGCGTTTTTTCTTGAGCTCATCTACTTGTTTGAAGAATTCTTCTTTCTCATGATCCTCTAACGCTTCGTTTTCACCTTCTGCTTTAGCTTCTGCAATAGCAGCATCAATTTCCGTCAAATGCGCTTGAATACGAGCTTTGAACTCAACTGTTTTAGCACGTAGTTGATCATCACTTATAGATTGGTACGTACTGAAAAACTGATTAACAGCAGTCACTTGTTCACGTAAAGCGCGTACGTCTTTTTCACTTTTGTTGCCACCAAAAATCTTGGCCAAAAATCCTAACATAAAAATCTCTATTTGTTTCCCTAAAAGGGTTATTTGCAAGATATCAAAAGTACTCGGGATTCACGAGATTTCAAAGGAGAAAAGGGCATTAATCATCGGAAAGCATTCGTAACTTTAAATCAACAATAAATATTGATTCTCGTCATGCTTTCTAAACGCTCTATTTGGTTGTTTTTAACAGGGGCTATTGTCCTGGCTGGCTTGGTATCCTATACCGTGAGCTATTTCTATGTAAAAGCGCAAGCGCCGAAAACGATTATCAAGCAGGTGTCGAGCAAAGAATCCTATTTGTTGCCGAATTTGCCTTCTAAGCTAGACTTCGCTGGCGAGGCGGTTCCATTAGAAAAGCCGGATGTACATGAGCGTTTGCTCCGGGAGATGCTTATCAATACCAATTTACATGCGGGCAATACCTGGATCTTATTGCAAACAAGCCGTTGGTTTCCGCTCATCGTCCCTATTCTAAAAGAAGAAGGCGTGCCGGAAGACTTCAAATACCTGTGTGTGGCGGAGAGCGGCCTACAGCAGGTAGTTTCCAAAAGCGATGCTGTTGGTTTTTGGCAGTTTTTAGAGGAAACTGGAAAGCAAAGTGGATTAGAGATTTCTAAACAGGTAGACGAACGTTATCATGTGGAGAAATCTACACGCGCAGCCTGTCGTTACTTCAAAAGGGCTTATGCTAAGTTCGGTAGCTGGACCTTAGTCGCAGCGGCCTTTAATTGCGGAGAAGCGGGGGTAGAAAAATTCATGAATCAACAGCAAGTAAAAAGTTATTATGACGCCTTATTGCCTGATGAAACCATGCGTTATGTTTTCAGAATTCTCGCCTTTAAAAATATCATTAGTCAGCCTAAGCAGTATCACTTTTCTGTAAAGGAGAAGGATTATTTCAGTCCACGAAACACTTATACAGACACCATCAGAGCCACTGTTAAAGATTTAGCCGTTTATGCGAAATCGAAAGGCTGTACCTACAAGGAATTGAAAATTTTCAACCCGTGGCTCCGTGAGAAAGATCTTGTTGTGAAGAAAGGCAAAGAATATATTGTGCTTTTGCCGAAACTTTAATTTTATATCTACTTACTTTGCAATAAGGAAATGATATTACTGCTCGATAACTACGATTCATTCACGTTTATGCTGAACGACTACTTGCTGCAACTTGGCTTGCAGACGGAAGTTCGGAGGAATGATTCGTTAAGTGGTAGCGAATTACAAGCACTTAATTACGAAGCCGTTGTTATCAGTCCTGGTCCGAACACCCCTGCTGAAAGCGGTTGTACGTTGTCGTTAATAGAAAAGTGGCACCAGCAAAAACCAATTTTAGGGGTCTGTTTAGGTCATCAAGCGATTGGAGAATTTTTTGGGGCAAAGCTTCGGAAGGCTGACTATCCTATGCATGGAAAGACTTCTTTCTTAACGCTAGAAACACCCACGCATCCAATGTTTCAAGGAATCAATATTCCGTGTGAAGTGATGCGTTATCATTCCTTGGTATTGGAAGAGGTGCCTGCTTGTTTACAAGTGACGGCCCGTAGCGAAGACGGAGCAGTAATGGCAATTGCCCATCAAGAGTGGCCTTCGTGGGGTGTGCAATTTCATCCAGAATCTATCCTAACGAAGCAAGGAATACAATTGCTTAAAAACTGGAAAGAGTATCATCGTCTATAATATGCAGAAGCGATTATTTTTTATTCTTTTTTGGAGCCTTTCGTTTCTAAGCATTGCGAAGGCTAATAATCCATTAAAAGCAGTTTGTAGACTATCGCAAGAAGTTCGAGAGAGTTCGGGCTTGATTTATATTAACGGAGAAATTTATACGCACAACGACAGTAAGGACAAGCCTTGCATTTATCGAATAGATAAGACGAAGGGAACAATTTTGCAGTGGATTTATTTGCGCAATGCAAAAAATATGGACTGGGAGGATTTAACCACGGATGGCAACTTCGCTTATGTAGGGGACTTCGGTAATAATAACGGCAAACATCGACAAAGAACCATTTATCGTTTTCAGTTACCCAGTATTCAGAACAAACACAAGGATACGATTAATTGCGAAACCATTCATTTTAGCATTCCAATTCCAGCAGGAGATTTGACTGTTAAATTCAATTTGCACCCGTATGATATGGAGGCGATGACAGTAATTGGTGATGAGTTATTTGTATTCACGAAAGATTGGCTGCGAGGGCATTGCAAGGCCTATAGCTTACCGAAAATTTCTGGTCATTATGTAGCGAAATTTGTTGACAGCTTCGACGCCAAAGGGTTGATTACCGGAGCGTGTTATAATTCGTCACTCAACACTTTATATCTTCTAGGCTATACAACGCATGGGCAAGGATTTTTATATCAATTTCAACCAAGCAGTAAGTTGTTTTTTAATCCATCGCACAAACGCATCAACTTAGCTTATTTTGCGCAGTTTGAAGCTGTTTGCGTACGTGATGCGAACTCGCTTTATCTCAGCAATGAAAAGCTTCCTTGGAGCAGTGGCAAGTTATGGATCTTTGAATTACAACGTTCGGAGGATAAGATTAAGGCTGGTATTGGAAACCGGGTTAGACGAGCACTTTGGGATCTTGTTTATTGGGGCACCCATCTCCGTTAGTTATTCTCGAATGTAACATTGGTTACCGTTTTTGGAGAAAGTGGAGTATAATTTTGAATTACATTATTACTCAACACTAACAACAAAACAAAGTATCATGAAAGCAAATTTGCTTTCTGCAAAGGAGGCGGGGTTTTTATTTTTTAAAACCGCTATTGAAAGCCATTACGACAGACGCCAAAGAAAGACCGGGAAAAAGTATCAACCACCAAGCATTCCAATTTTCCTTAGCCGCACTCAATAATGTTCCCCACGTAACCACATCTGCTGGAATACCGATACCAAGAAAGCTCAATCCGGCTTCCGCCAATATACAGTGTGCAATACCCATACCGAAATTGAGTAACAGCAGTGGACCTATCGCCGGAAGTGCTTTATGGAAAAGGATAGATCGATCTTTGACACCCAATCCACGCAACGCAATAAAATAATCTCCGTTACGGACACTTTGCAACTCCACACGCAACAAGCGAGCAATTGCAATCCAATTTACTGCACCCATTAAAAACATCAATTGCCAGAAAGAAGACTTACTAATGGCAGAAAGTAAAATCAGAAATAAAATTAAAGGGAGCGCTTGGACTAGTTCTATCAAACGTTGTATAATTCCATCCCAAGGCACTTTCACGATTTTCGATCCTAGATAATTTTTACG
>JAPJNH010000033.1 GCA_026461075.1 Chitinophagales bacterium | reverse complement strand
ACATTCCGATTACTATCGCACCAAAAATTATCTTCTTCATAGCTATGATTTATTGTTTTTGAATTTTAACATCGCCTACCAATTGCAAGGCCACTTTTGCTTTTCGACTCATCTTAACATAAGCCCCAGGATATCCATTGGAGTTCATTCCAAAATCAAATAAATAATACGAACCTTGCGTTAGATGCCCAAGTTTCGACTTATCTAAATTGATTAAGTTATCTGTAGTAGCTACATGTGTAGGATCTCCCGTTACTACATTATTATTTCCTCCCACAATATTTGCACGATTACTAAAGAAAGAGTCAATTTTTGAACGATTAGCATCTAAAACGTACACCTGCAAATCCATATTTAAAGACATGCCATTATCTACAAAAGCATGAACCATTCCTGTAACAATAGAATCTAATCCCTTTAGGTTAATCGACTGCCCATTACCTGTATTCACCCCCTGTCCTAATAAGAAGGAAGTAGGAACCGTATCCACAAACCTGAATCCATGGTTTGTTTTTACTTCCATTGAGGCTACGTCAATTACCTTAATCGTAGACGTAATAATGCTTGGTTGAGGATTGAAGGTAATATTGCTTCCGCCTGGTGAATTAAATTCGTCAAGGTATAGATACAAAGTATCTTCAATCGACTTATTGAACACATCAACATTCAAGGTAAATGTTTCATTAGGCAATACATCATGTCCAATCACCGTCGAATACAAAATATTCGCGGCATTATTTGTATCAGGATCATTACGAAAAACCACTTTTGTGGAAGAGTCAATAATAATCGGAAACACATTTTGCATACTAACCGTCAGTCGTAAAGAGTCCAAGTTAGCTTTGTGCAACCAATCTGCAACAGGCTGCGCGAATGGCCCAATATGATTAATAAAAACCTGTGACACATTTATAGGTATTCCTAAACTCGGAATGCCAATATCAAATGCAGACAAAGGAAAGGATACTGTTGAGTTTTGAAGTGACTTTAAATTATCTAATGAAAAACTAGTTTTCAATACAGGCACTAGCCATTCAGAGCTCCAAGGTTGCTTTTTCGGATCTAACGAAAACTTCTGACAAGAGATCGTCAAACTAAGCAGCAACAAGGATGCTAAAAAAAATTTATTTTTCATTATTTTGTATATTTTCAGTTTTATTGGATTCAGAATTGGTGTTTTCAGCCTTTTTAGACGGGTCTTTGTCGTAAGCTTGGATGATCATTTTCACCAATCGATGACGTACAACGTCGGATTCATTCAAGCGAACAATGGAGATTCCTTGAATATTATTCAATAAATCTAAGGCTTTAAACAAACCACTTCTTTGATATTTTGGTAAATCAATCTGCGTTAAATCACCAGTGATAATCAGCTTCGCATTCGGTCCGATACGTGTTAATAGCATCTTTAATTGAAGCTCCGTTGTGTTTTGTGCTTCATCTAAAATAATGAATGCGTTATCCAATGTACGTCCACGCATGAACGCCAAAGGAGCCACTTCAATAACGCGATTCGTCATATAAAACTGCAACTTATCCATTGGAATCATATCCTCCAAAGCATCGTATAATGGACGTAAATACGGATCAATTTTTTCTTTCAAATCACCAGGAAGGAAACCCAGATTTTCACCCGCTTCAACAGCAGGACGAGTTAATATAATCTTTTTAACTAACTTATTTTTTAACGCACGAACTGCTAGTGCAACGGCTGTATAAGTCTTTCCAGTACCTGCAGGTCCGATTGCAAAGACGATATCATTTTTTTCTGCAGCGCCTACCAGCTTACGTTGATTCTCTGTTCTGCTTTTTACGACATGCCCATTGGCTCAGTAAACAATGACATCTTCGTTCATTTCAACGAGTCCGAAATTACCCACTACTTCTTCGCCTGTATTACAAAGATTTTCAACTGTCGTATCACTTACTTTTCCGAAGCGCTCCAACAATTGAATAATTTGTTTTATTTTTTCTTCTAAATCGTCTCGATCCTTTTTGTTTCCTAAAAGTTTGATTGCACTACCGCGAGCGCTAATTTTTACTTCAGGATAACTTCGCTTTAGAATTTCCAATTTCGCATTGTTAATTCCATAAAAGTCTACAGGGTTAATACCTTCTAAGTGGATAATCGTTTCGTTCAAGGGGAAATATTTAAAAGTATATACGAATTACAACGTAAATTTGTAGTTATAAATCTACTACTAGCTTGGCACTTTTGCAACCACAATTTATTAGCCTGACGACAGACTTCGGTTTGCGCAATATTTCTGTGGGACTTTTGCGTTCATTAATTGCTCGCCATTTCAGCAAAAGCAATATTATTGACTTTAGTCATTCCGTGAAGCCAGGCAAACCTTTGGAAGGAAAGTATATTCTAGAAAACCTATTTACCACCCTTCCGCCAGGTTCCTTACATTTCTTCATCAATGATATTTTTTCAACAGAGAATAATCCTCTAATCATTGCGGAGTTTGGCCAACATTACTTTATTGGACCAGATAATGGTGTGTTTGCGGCGATCTTTCAAGGAAGATCCTATAAAGCAAAAAAAATCAATGATCGCTGGAACATGGATTGGCACTTGGATTTACACAATTTCTTGAATAATATTCACAACTCCAACAATTGGGAGAGTATCGCTTATCCTGAATACACCTTAATTCAAAAGGACTTTTTAACCGTGTTTAAAAAACAAGGTCTGGTTCGCGGTCAGGTATATTATACAGATGATGCAGGGAATGCTATTACGAATATTCATCGCTCCCATGTTGAAAGCATTTTCAAGGATGAACGGATACTGATTTCCTTCGGAGGAACGAGTAACATCAATAAGATATCATCTCATCCTGGTGATAACACCGGCATCTACTCTCCTTTCGCGATTTACAACGAATTTGACTTCCTAGTGCTTGGCTTTAAGTATAATAACTTCGCAAAGTTATTTGACATTTTAGAAGGTCATGACATTAGCATTACTTTGCAAAAAACTGCTTTAAATTAATCATTCCAACCTTTTTAAATCCGCCTAGTTCAATCGTCTAAAAGCTGCATGTATTGCGTATAAATTTTTATCCTCTAAAACAGCTTAATTACGTATCTTTATAATCTGAATTGTCAGACATGCAAGATATTATCAGCCTTATCGAGGCCAAATACAAAGCGCTTCACCACGATCCGAATACATTTTTAAAAGGACTATACCATAGCAAGCCGCTTACTTATTGGGATTATATTCAATTGGAGACTTTAATGTCTTTGCAACGCCCTAAAACTGATTACCCAGATGAGTATATTTTCATCGTGTATCACCAAATAAGTGAGCTATTACTCGGATTAATTTCACATGAATTAAAACAAGTAGTGGATGTAGAATCAGGCAGAGAGGCTTCACTTTCTGATATTACAGGCAAAATTGAACGTATCAATCGCTATGCGGAAATCTTAGATAATTCATTTGCAGTGATGTCACGTGGGATGGATTATCAGCAATACAATGAATTCCGTTTATCACTAGCCCCTGCCAGTGGGTTCCAAGCGGTTTCGTTTAGATATATTGAGCTTTATTGCACTGAATTGGACAATTTGATTCGTCCGGAAATGAAGCCGAATGTCCCTAACGGAGCGGATGTTGCGACGAAATTAAAATTTGTCTATTGGCAAGATGCCGGTAAAAATCACAAGACAGGAGAACGCAGCTTAATGCTCAAATTCTTCGAAGAAAAATACCTTGACTCCTTAATTAAAGAAGGCGAACGCTTACAAGGTAAAAACCTTTTTGCGCAATTAAAGGACAAGGAATTACCAGAGGCATTGAAGCACGCTCTTCGTAAGTTAGATTATTTATTCAACGTTAAATGGCCTTTAAGTCATTTGATGACTGCCGAAACCTATTTAATGGCTGCTGGTCATAAGACCGCAAGCACAGGAATGAGTGATTGGCAAAAATATCTTCATCCGAGCTATCAAAAAAGATGTTTCTTCCCAATGGTTTGGTCGGATGAGGAAAAAGAGAATTGGGGTAAGTTTGTAATTGACTAAATAAAGAAATGAATAGATGAAGCTTGTTGGGAACATTATCAAGAATGCACTACAACTGAGCACCCGTTTTAATGCGGGTAAGCGTACTAGCGCCATTGCAAAGCAAAGGAAGCAGCTAAGAACCTTATTAAAAAAAGCCGCTAACACAGAATTTGGTAAGCATTATCAATTCGAAGAAATTTTAAAACAAAGGAATGGAGCCTTAACGGCCTTTCGTGCCAAAGTTCCTATTCACGATTATAACAGCCTGTTTAAACAGTGGTGGTATAAGAATTTAGAGGGAGGAGAGGATATCTGTTGGCCAGGGAAAGTAAAATACTTTGCTTTGAGCAGTGGAACAAGTGAGAGTGCTAGCAAACGTATCCCCATTACAAAAGAAATGCTGAGCAGCATTAAGAAAACGCAGTTAAGACAAATTGCGTGCATGTCGAATTACCCTTTAAATCCAGATACTTTTTGGAAAGGCGCTTTACTTTTGGGCGGAAGCACTAAACTTACTTTCAAGCATACTTATTACGAAGGCGACTTAAGTGGCATCAACGCAAAGCATCGTCCGTTTTGGTTTGAACGTTATTATAAGCCTGGAAAGAAAATCTCCGATCAGCGTAATTGGGAAGAGAAATTGGATCAGATTGTAGAAAATGCGGCTAAATGGGATATTGGATGTGTGGTAGGTGTACCCGCTTGGATGCAATTGCTCATGGAGAAAATCATTGCGCATAATGGCGTGAAGACCATCCATGATGTTTGGCCTAATCTAGATTTTTATATCTACAGTGGCGTAGCTTTTGCGCCGTATGAAAAGGCATTCGAAAAGCTATTCGGCAAGCCTGTTCATACGATGGAGTGTTATTTGGCTTCTGAAGGCTTTTTTGCTTATCAAACGAGGCCGAATCAAAAGGCAATGAATTTGGTATTGAACAATGAGATCTTTTATGAATTCGTCCCTTTCAATGAAAAGAACTTTGACGAAGACGGCAATATTTTACCAAACGCGTATTCTTACTTGATTGATCAAGTAAAGGAAGGAATCGACTATGCCCTCGTTATTTCAACTTGTGCGGGCACTTGGCGTTACTTAATTGGAGATACCATTCGTTTTACGAATGTGGACGAAGCCGAAATTGTCATTACAGGTCGTACAAAGCACTTTTTGAGTGTTACAGGAGAGCATTTGAGTGTAGAGAATATGGTTACAGGCTTAGAGCAAGTGAGCGACGAATTGAACCTTCTCATTAATGAATTTACCGTATGTTCGGAAGAACATGGCGACCATTTCGCACATCGTTGGTATTTAGGAGTTGAAGAGGAGCAAATCAATCAATTGGATAGAACAAAAATTAAATCGATTCTTGATCAGAAGCTTTGCGAGATGAATGATGATTACGCTACAGAAAGAACTTCGGCATTAAAGGATGTATTTATTGAATTAGTTCCTGTTAAACGTTTTAATGAATTCTTAGAAGAGGAAGGTCGTGTCGGAGCACAGATTAAATTCCCGCGTGTACTGAAGAAAGCGCAGTTGGAACGCTGGAAAGCGTTTGTTTCCTAAGTAAGTTTGATTGCCTCCATAAAAAAAGCCTCCTTGCGCTAGCAAAGAGGCTTTTTGATGTAGTGGGAACGAGAGTTGAACTCGTGACCTCAGGGTTATGAATCCTGTGCTCTAACCAACTGAGCTACCCCACCGTACGCCGAAACCAAAGGTTGCTTTTGTTTCGGGACGCAAATATAATGAGCTTTTTGAAATTTTCAAAACTAATGTTCAGGCATTGCACCAAAACAGGAACGACATAGGGGCTCATATTGTTTTTGTGAGCCTAAAAGAATTGGAGAATCGTCCCCTACAATACGATGGCTATAATTAGCGATACTGCCACAGCGCATGCAAATGGCATGAACTTTCGTAACGTATTCGGCTTTTGATAATAAAGTAGGCATAATCCCAAAGGGCTTTCCTGTATAATCCATATCCAAGCCGGCAATAATCACGCGAATTCCCTGAAGTGCCAACTGATCACAGACTTCTGGTAAATGTTCATCAAAAAATTGCGCTTCATCCACTCCAACTACCTTAAATCCCTTCGACAATTCTAACATATCCGTTGAATGGGTTATTGGAATAGAATTAATCGCATTATCGTCATGCGAAACGATATCCTCTGAATGATAACGTGTATCTAATTTAGGTTTAAATATCTGTACGGGTTGATTGGCAATTTTAACGCGTTTCAAACGACGAATTAATTCTTCCGTTTTGCCAGAAAACATACTTCCACAGATCACTTCGATCCATCCTGTCTGTTCGTGTGGTATTTGAGGTTCAATAAACATAATAATGTGGTATAACTTCTAGTAATTTTCAAAAATACAGAATTGCAATTTACAGCTTTATCTTAGTTTTGTAAGTATGCTAGAGCAAATCATTTTTTTAAAGCAACTAGAGGCTAAATTAGAATTATTAGAAGCCCGTCAATTAGAACAATGGCACTCGATTAAAGTTATGCGAGACGAATTGGCCAAAGAAATGACGCGCCTCACTAATTCCATCGAATTAATGAGCGAAGAAGAAGCCATTGAAGAAGAGCAATTAAATAATGAAATTGTCGAGGCTGCTGAAAATATAGCATCTATCGAGCCCGAAACGGTACAAGTCGTAACGATGGAAGAACAAATCCCGGCTTCGGTAGAAGTAATTCCTGCTGTAGAAAATCACCTCCCTGAAGCTGTAGCTCCAGAACCTGTCCTACTAGCAAAAGAAGAAGTTGTTGCACCTACAGTAGCACCCACAAACATCGCTCCGGTTGAGCCTCCAGTAGCTGTAGTTAAAGAAACAGTCGTAGCAACTCCTAGCAATAATAATCCAAGTCAAAACTCAATCAACGATCAGTACAACAACAAGCCCAATAACTTAGCGGAGCAATTGACACTAAAGCCAATCAACGATTTAAAATCGGCGATTGGCACCAATGATCGATTCTTATTCATTGCCCAATTATTTGGCGGAGACGCGAATAAATTCAATCAAGCGATTGTCAACCTAAACCATTGCGCAAATTTAGATGCTGCCATTCAGCATTTACACAATAACTATAAACGTTCTGAATGGGAACAAAACCATAAGACTTTAGAGCAATTGGAAATTTACCTTAGAAGAAGGTACGCAAATAGTTAAAAATAGTATCTGCCCCACCCAATCGACTTTTCACATATAGAAAATTGGTTTCCCCCATTTTCTTACGAAGGCTTTCGTCCTGAGATAAGGTATTCCACGCGCCTTTGAAATCACTCGTTTCAGGAATTACAACAATTCCATTTTCGTTTTTAAGGTCGAGCACCTCTTTAAACTTTTGAATACGCGGCCCGCAAACAATTGGCTTCGCAAAGACAGCGGGTTCTAAGACATTATGAACCGCCTTTCCAAAGCCTCCTCCCACAAAAACGAGGTCCGCCATTTTATATAAAGCAGAAAGTCGTCCCATCGTATTAATCACCAAAATATTAGTCGACTTACTTCTATCAAAGTTGGTATAATATTGTTTCGCCTCTTCTAAACCCAACTGACACATCAATTCTTCTAAACTCACCTCATCGATATGATGTGGGGCGATGGCAATACACCACTGCTTAAAATCAAATGTAGGGAGCACTTCCAGTAATGCTTCGATGTCGGGCAACCAAGTACTTCCCAACATCAGTAACTTTCTATTCTTCGTAAATTCTTTAATAACGGAATCATCTTCTGCGCGCATCGCTGTATTCCATACACGATCAAATCGCGTATCTGAAGCTTGGGAAACATTATTCAAGCCTACTGCGACTAACCGATTTAAGGAATCTTCATCTTGGACGAAAATATTATGACAACGGGCTATTAAAGGAAGCAGAGAATTACCCGGCCATTTTAGTAAAAAATGATTCGCTCTGAAGATGGTAGAAAAATAGACAACCGGTATTTGCTTTTGATGTAAAACGCTTAAGTAATTAAACCAAAACTCATACTTCACAAATAATGCTAACGAAGGATTCAGTAATTCAATAAAGTCATTTGCATTACGGAAGGTATCTAATGGAAGGTAGATAACCGCATCCACCTGATTATAGTCTTTTCTTATTTCATAGCCAGAAGGCGAAAAGAAACTTAACACAATTTTCTTGTCTGGAAACTCAGAACGTATTTTTTCAATTAGCGGACGACCTTGTTCGAACTCTCCTAAAGAGGCACAATGAATCCATATAGCGTGCTGATTATCCTTTAAAACAGCCGCATATCTAGTACGCCACTCTTCCCTACCCTTTACCCAAAGCTTCGCCTGTGGCAGCTTAAAAGCCGCTATACGGATGAGTAATCCATAAAGATGAATGAATAAAGAATAGAATTTTAAAATCATTAAGGTAGGCGACGTAAAATTTGTTTCACTAGTGAAGGACCTTCATAAATAAAGCCAGTATACAACTGCACCAAATTTGCTCCGGCATTAAATTTTTCGATGGCGTCATCCGCAGTCATTACACCGCCGGAAGCAATGATTGGAAGCGAAGTATGTTTACGCAATAGACGTACCACTTCGGTAGATTTTTTGGTTAAGGGAGCACCGCTCAGCCCTCCTCCACCAATTTCTTCCACTTGCTTTGAATCAGCAGTCAATGCAGTTCGATCTATAGTTGTATTAGTGGCAATCACACCATCCAATTTCGACTCATGCAAAATTTCTACAATTTCTAAAATTGCTTCTTCCGTAAGGTCCGGAGCAATTTTCAACAGAATCGGTTTTGCTTTTGGCATCTTTGCATTGGCAGACTGAACAGCATTTAAGAGTTCTAATAAAGGCTCTTTCTCCTGCAAAGCACGCAAACCTGGCGTATTCGGCGACGACACATTCAACACAAAATAATCCACGTACGGATAAAGCGTATTAAAGCACTTCACATAATCCGATGCCGCTTCTTCGTTAGGCGTTACTTTATTCTTACCAATATTACCGCCTACAATAATTTTAGAACTACGATTCTTGAGACGTTCTGCAATCACCAACATTCCATCATTATTGAATCCCATGCGGTTGATCAAGGCCTTATCTTGCGGAATACGGAATAAGCGTGGCTGCGGATTCCCGTCTTGCGCAAGCGGTGTAATGGTTCCTAATTCAATAAATCCGAAACCAAACATTTCCCATGAATCAATCAATAACGCATTCTTATCCAAGCCTGCTGCGAGACCAATTGGGTTTGGAAACTCAAGACCAAATAACACAGTCGGTTTAACCTTAGGGACACCACTCTTTGCAATGCTTTTAGCAAAAGGAATAGCAGACAAAAGTTTTAGTCCTGCAAAGGTTAAATGATGCGCTTTCTCAGCAGGAAATTTGAATAAAATCGGACGAATGAGCGATTGATACATGCAATATTATTGATAACGATAATTACGTAAATGTTCTTTAAACTGACGCTTTTTTACTTCTGGAGATTGTTGATAGATATAATATCTTACAGGATTAGCAGGATCTTTAATCGTACGTTTCTCCGGCGTAATTTTTGGAATTGGCGTTGTGAAAGCTTCGTTAGACGAAAGCACTTGTAGTACGTGATTGGCGTAACTGAAGTAATACCAATCAGCTTCACTTGTTTCAAATAAAATAGTGAAGTTGTCGCCTGCTTTCTTCAAATCTATTTCAATGTAGGCATAAATGAGTTTACCAAAATATTGGCCCCCTACTGTAGTCACCCCAACATTCCCTACTCCTTTCAATGAATTGGAATAAGGATCATAACCCATTTTCACATTTGTCAAGAAGAAGGTATATGGAAAATCGCGCGGCAAATCGAGCTTTGCGTTCTCTGCATCTTCTTCCACATTTTTAAGTGCTTTCTTTAATTCACGATCCGTAAGCAACTCCGCTAGGGCATTTCCAATCCATGGAGCTTTATAATCGACATCATTCTTATCAGCAGTCAAATCCACCCAATCCTTAATCATAACATCCATCATCTCTTTAGGAAGATCTAATTTAAGTCCCATACATAAGTTGTAAATCTGCGAGTTCTTATTCAAATCCGCTGTTACATTGCCCACGGTGACCAAATCTATCGGAGCTCCGAGATTCAAACCGAAATCAAATTTTCCTTCGCCATACAAACGATTGTTGGCATCATTAAATTTCAAATAGTCGCCACGACGTGTTTGCTCATTTAACTTCGCACTGCTACCGTAGACAATTTCATTAGACGCTGGATTATACTGTAAGAAGCCTTGTGGACGGAAAACAATCTTATCTAAAGGATTGGCTGCTGCGGCAAAAATACTTGGATATAATCCTAAAGTATCATAAGCACCACGCATGATTCCAAAATACAATGGAGAGCCCAATTCGTTACGCGGTTGATACACATTGAAGTTTCCTGAGTCGGCGCGGATCACGGAGTTCAAAGAAAACCAATCCGTACGTATCGTAGTCGTGTTTAATTTTAGACGAGCGAAACCATCTAAGGAAGGATCCTTCTGTTGTGCATCGAATTTAAAGTAACCTTTGAAGGTCATTTTTTTATTCAAGGCAAAATTTTGATCTGCTTTAATATTTGCGAATCCATACGAACTCCATTTGCCAGCAGTTTCACGCATAAACAAGGAATCCACTTGCAATACTTGTTTGCCAGTTACTTTACTATTGAAATCATATTTAGCGTTCGTCGCCAAATACTGATCCTTGCTAATCACTTGAACATTCGCTTCATATATTTTGTGATAATTGTTTACCGTATCACAATTAATCTTAGCGTTTTTCAAGGGACGAATTGCTGCCTTCGGTTCAATATACACATAGCCACTATCCGGCATCACATAAGCATCTCCTAAATGAATGCCTGAAACACCTTTGGCCTGAATCAAATTTCTACCCAATTGATACTGCGCCGTAACTACTGGAAATCTCAATCCATTTTGCGAAGGATTTTTAGAAATCATCCAAGCTGTGTCCTTGTTTGTTTTATTTTGAAAATCGACCGTTTGCTGATACATGTCCCAATGGAAACGATCCATTGTGGTACTAAACTGATGCGTTACAAAGTCAGTTGGCAAGCCCGGAACATTCATTACAAAATCGCCAACACGCTTTTCAAAATCAATTTTCGCATTCAAATCTTTCGCTTCATAAGCTGAATGAATTTGATCCAACTCGCGAATAACCAAATTAGCAGTGTCTGATGAGATACTCATCTTACCATACTTCATATTGGTCGACTGCAAGGTTCCCTCTTTCCAATCAAGTATTCCATTGCCATACATACATTTTGGCGTAACTGTTAAGGTACCTGTCGACTTAGCGAAGTTGCCAAATACTTTAAACTGACTCGTATCCATGGTTGCAAGAAGTCGATCATTCTTCGGTTCCCAATGAATGAAAGTAGATTGATTGTGCACTTCTGGGAATTCAACCGTACCTGCTGTAGCTACCTGATCAAATTGATAGGCTCGAGCATTTAAGGAGTCAGGCATAAAGAGAATTCCTTTGGCCTGCGCTTTACTTGATATGTACGCAATTGTACCATCTCCGTAAAGACCATTATTCGACAAATCATATTCCCCAATGAAAGTACCTTTACCATTATACACTGACATTCCTTCTGGAGAAGTTTTTCCATGAAAGCCGAGAGATAGATCCTTTTGTAAGGTGAGGGTTTGTTTCATTTCAGGCATAATACCTCCGGAGACGAAAGTTCCTGGGAATCGAATACCATTGATATCAAAACAAAGTAAGCTATCGAGCGTAAATGTATCCAGCTTAAAATAAAACACATCGCGTTTGTAAGCGTTATTGTGAATTTTCGGACTTTCATAAAAAGTAAAACTCGGCTCTGTCGTTTTTAAGGTAGGATATTTCCATAGACGAACACGACTAGATTTATTCTTAGCGGCATCCACAATAAAGTCACCACTTACTTTACAAATAAAGGTGCGGACAGGTTTTAATTGAGGTGTATTAAAACCATCCTTGCTCATGATTGGAACATGAATTAGCAAGGAGTCGCCATCTTTGATATGTACTCTAAATTTTTCGTAATCAAATTGAAAGTCTTTGGCAAGAATATCCGCTCTTCCACCATGCAATAAGCCGCTGAATTTAATATCACGCCCTTTCGCTAATTGCAAGTCACTTTCATTTGGAAAGAATATCACATCATTAGAATCAGAAACGACGATTTTATCAACGCCGTTAATATTAATGGTATTCTTATTCATATCAAGAACGCCATTCGCTCCGTTAGGTTGTAAGGAATTAAAACTAATTTTATCGTAGTCACTAATCTTGCGATTTGCTTTCACATACAAAGTAGTCTTCGGCTTCATCTCTACCCAGTGATGGTTTTCATCATAGAAAACAAATCCATCTTCCATCATCGAATAAAGTGTTCCCTTAATCGTTTCCTCGGTATAATTTTTATTACATGCATGTGCCAAGTCTTCAGCATCCATGCCTGTCACTTTATTACGTTCGCAATACAAGCTTAATACAGCAATCGGATTAAAATCAGCTACGTTCGTATACTTTTCTAATTCACCAGGCTCGAAGAAATCTTGCGATTGAAAATTACTTGGTGTTTTACCACTCCCTGTCACATTTGAAAAATACATTTGTGTACTATCGATCTTCCACAACAAAACCTCTGAGCCAATTTCTAACTTATGGTAAGAATCATAAAACTTCACCTTATTCACCCCCAAGCCTCCGCGATCTAGACGAATAATTCTATCCGGAATATTGAATTTAAAGCCAGCACCTGGATGATAGATTGAGTCATCGTGCATATACAATTTCACCACCGCACTTGAAGCTGTGATTTCAGTCCCTTTTTTAATCACGAAGTTAGCAGCAGTTGCCGCAGCAACTCTTTTCTTTTGGGCATTATAAAAATTCAAACTTGCAGGTTCATCTTTAGAGCCCACACCAACTATGCGTGCACCTTGCTGTGTATAGCCTGCACGTAATTTCACACCAGGAGAAAACTCTTCAAAATCGAATTTCTCGCGACAGTCAAAGCGAGGGAAGTTGGCATTTTTTGTACCAACCGCTTTCGACAATACCTTATCTGTTAAAGTTCCAGTAAGGTCTTTTTTCAAGAATTGAGCATTATGAAAAACTACTGTATCCACACGAAACTCCGCTTTGTTCACCTCTACCATATATCTATTAAACTTGCAATAAACACTAGAAGAATCAAGCCCCGCCTTTCGCCAATCCATCATACCGCGGTCGCCCACAAACTTTTCGGCAAAGACATACCATATTCCACTTGTATTCGAAATAATAGAGGTATCGCCTGTAGCTTGAATGATTAAGGAACCATTCGTCAATTTTACGATGGGTTCTTTTTCATAGACTAATTCCATTGATTCTCCTGTTCCTTTCCACAACTTCGCGCCAGAGTCCATGAATGCACCTTTGGCAAACATAGCTTGCGTAAACTTATAATAATTCAAAAGGTCTTTCGTTAGCCCTTTCTTCATGTGTGTGATTACTTCGCCCAAAACATCATCCCAAGATTGAATAAAGGTAGGATCGATTTTATTTTGCTTCGCTAATAAGTAATACTGTAGATACTGAATTTGAAAAGGGTTGAAGCGAAGCTTTGCGGTGGAAAAACGATTACATCCGCTAGCCATTGCATTCAAATCGGCTGCTGTTACAAGCGCATCTTTTTCATACGCCTTTTCGAGGTCTTTAAAAAAATCTTTATAGACGTCTACTTGTGTAGCTTTGATTTCTTTCTCTAATTGTTTTAGAAATGCGGACGGGTCTTTTGTATCGAAGACGGTCTCCTGTGCATTAGCAAAGGAAAGACTTCCGAAGATCAAAACCATTAAATAACAAAGCAGACGATGCATAAATAATTATTTACAAGCGTTTACAATAACTTTAAATTCGTCGAGTTTGAGTGAGGCGCCGCCGATTAAACCTCCGTCGACATTTGGCATAGCGAAGATGGATGCCGCATTATCCGCTTTACAACTTCCGCCGTACAAAATCGACAGTTGCGCCGCAGCCGTTTCTCCAAACATATCCTTCCATACTTGTCGTATGTGCAGATGCATTTCTTCTGCCTGCTCTGGACTAGCAGTCATCCCCGTTCCAATGGCCCATACAGGTTCATAAGCTATGACAACTGACTCAATATCCTTCGCAGTAAACAAACTAAACGTATTTCTTATTTGAGATTCTACGCAGGATTGATGCGAATTATTTTGTCTGATTTGTAGATTTTCTCCGCAACAAAAAATGGGTGTGATTCCATTCGATAAAAGCGACTTGATTTTTTCTGCAATGAATGCATCTGTTTCCGCAAAATATTCACGGCGTTCGCTATGGCCGACGATACAGTACTTCACCTTCATATCTTTCAACATCGAGGCACTCACTTCTCCGGTAAATGCACCTTCCGGAGCAGGATGTACATTTTGTGCACCCAAGGAAAAATTACTTGGCAATTTTGATTGAGCAGTGGATAGCAATGTAAAAGAGGGACAAATCACCACTTCGCAAGCAGCATTTTCAATCGTAGCTAATCCTTCCAATAAGGTATTGGCAGTACTTTGATTGAGATTCATTTTCCAGTTAGCTGCAACAATTTTTTTACGCATGATCCATCAATTTAGACATTTGAATAGCATAGTCCTTCGCCACTTCTCCTGCTTTTACAGCAAAATCCGTTCCATTAGATGCGAATAGAATTTGACGGCTCACATTCACAATTAAGCCAACTTCCTGATTCGCGCCATATTTATAAACTTCCTCCAAAGAACCTCCTTGTGCACCAACACCCGGTACTAAAAGAAAATGATCAGGAACAATTGCACGCACCTTTGTAAAATATGCAGGACGGGTAGCGCCGACTACAAACATAATATTATCCGTTGTGCCAAGGCTAGCAGATTTTTGTAGCACTTGTTCGTAAAGAGCCTGCCCATTTGATTCTGTCAATTGAAAATCTGCTGCACCGGGATTTGAAGTAAGTGCTAATACGATAGCGACTTTATCTTCATATTTTAAAAACGGAGTAATCGCGTCTTCACCCATATAAGGAGCGATGGTTACAGAATCTCCTGGCATTGTTTCAAAAAATGTTTTTGCATATTGTTCTGCCGTATTCCCTATATCACCGCGTTTCGCATCTAAAATAATAAAATGCTCCTTGCCAATATAATTTACAGTTTTGATTAATGCATTCCACCCTGCGATACCTTGGGCTTCGTAAAATGCAAGATTGGGTTTATAGCTAACGCAATAATCACGCGTAGCATCAATGATTGCTTTATTGAAGGCAAAAATCGGATCTTCTTCTTGTAATAGATGTGCAGGAATTTTTGTCAAATCAGTATCTAAACCGACACACAAAAAGTTCTTTTTGGTACGGATAGATTGTACCAATTGCTGTTTATTCATTTTGATAGCTTTTACCCTACAAAAATGAACAATATTACGGGCTAATTATAGCCCATTAATCAACATTTCCCCAATTTATTGACAATTAATGTACGATGTTAACTGTTTTGGTAGGTGACATGTTCGCGTTACGAATAGCAACCTGTTGTGCGACAGTTGTAGCTAAAGAATCGAAGGGAGCAGAAATCCACTCATCTGCTTGCAATACGGCAGGATGCCCTTCATCACCACCTTGACGAATCCCTTGTACCAAAGGAAGCTGGGCCAATAATGGCAAACCACACTCATCGGCTAAACGTTGACCACCATTTTCTCCGAAAATGAAGTACTTATTGTTTGGTAATTCTTTAGGTGTAAACCAACTCATATTCTCAACCACCCCTAGTACAGGCACTTTGATTTGTCCCATACTAAACATACTTACCGCTTTACGCGCATCTGCTAAAGCCACATCTTGTGGTGTCGTAACAACAACAGCTCCGGTAACAGGTACTAATTGTACCAAGGTTAAATGGACATCTCCCGTGCCAGGAGGCATGTCAATAATCAAATAATCTAATTCTCCCCAATGCACATCGGTTATCAACTGACGAATGGCAGAAGAAACCATTGGTCCTCTCCAAACTACTGCTTGCGACTCATCTATTAAAAGACCTATCGACAAGCTCTTGATACCCATATGTTCAATAGGCTCTATTTTGTGCTTCCCATCTACACTCACCATATTCGGCTTACGATCTTTCAAGCCCATCATCAAAGGCAAAGAAGGACCGTAAATATCGGCATCTAACAAACCTACTTTTGCGCCCATTTTACCGAGGCCAAGCGCTAAATTAGTAGAGACGGTCGACTTACCTACTCCACCTTTACCACTCACGACAGCGATGATATTTTTCACTTTCGGCAATACCGCTTGATCATCCTTACGCTGTGAGGTTACTTGACTAGACATATTAATTTCAACAATCGCCTCTTTGCTTACCATCATTTTAATGGCATTCAAACAAGCAGTGCGAATCATATCCTTCATCGGACAAGCAGGAGTCGTTAATTCAACCGTGAAAGCAATTTTATCACCGTCAATTGCGACGTCTTTCACCATATTTAAACTCACGATATCCTTACGCAAATCTGGATCATCTACATGACTTAAAGCATGCAACACTTGTTCTTTTGTAAACGACATAAGTTGAAATTTAGGTTGCAAAAATAGAATATTCCAACCAAATAAAGAGAAATAAAATCTAAGTAAAAGCTTAACGTATTAGGGTAACATCCCCTTTTTTCAACCATTCAGCACCTGTTAAATCACGCACGCGAATCACCCAAACATAGGCCCCAATTTCTGCATCTTGACCTTTATATTGTCCATCCCAACCCTCATTGCGATCTGTTGTGGTAAACACTTTATTCCCCCAACGGTTATAAATGGAGAATTCCATCAAGCCAGTTACTCCAGCATAAATCGGGATAAAGATATCATCTACCCCGTCTCCGTTAGGTGTGAACGCATTCGGAATGTACGCCGTTATCTCCGGGAATATTACAACATTGATGGTATCATGATCGATACATCCATTGGCAGATATTACAGTAACGACATAAGTCATGTCTTTATCTAAAGTAGCGCTAGGATTCTGAACATTCGGATTATCCAAACCATAGATTGGTTGCCATGAATAGCTTACACCCCCTTCTGCATGCAATTCAATTGGAATACCTTTTACGCCTGAAGTATCCGCTCCGGCATAGGCCCAATTAAAATCTTCGACATGCACAGTCACCTTATCAGAGATAGGTTTCAAACAACTGAAAGTATCAATAACTGTCAATGTATAGGTAGTGGTTATATCTGGATAGACTACAGGATTTGCAGTATTTGAAAAGGACATATTCGCGTTTGGCGACCAGGTATAATATACGCCGCCGCTACCTTGTAGCGTAGCGGTACTTCCCTTACAAATGGTGATATCTTGACCTGCATTGGGTTGTGCCAATTTCACTACATTCAAACGGAAAGTATCATCATGCACACAAGCACCATCAGCCACGTGAACGGTATAAGTAGTTGCTACCAAAGGGAAGGCCCATGGATTAGCCGCTTTATTCGATGATAGATTATAATTCGGCAACCAGGTGTATTTTAAATTCGTCGGACCAGCTCTTAAAAGCGCGCTATCACCATAACAAATGGTAGTATCTAAAACCACTCCTCTAGAAGGAGGATTCACATTCGTAATAAAAACGCTTGCCGTATCGAAACAGCCTAATGGAGAAACTACCTTGACGTGATATCGCGTCGTTTTATCAGGGGTAACTTTCGGCGTCGCACTGTTAATACTGTCTATAGCATAGTTTGGCGACCATTGATAAGTGCCCCCGCCTTGCGCAGTGAGATTCACCGTATCAAGATTACAGATGGTAGCTGCAGTTCCAATATTGATAATCGGACGCGGATAAATATTGATTGGCATTTGTATGGAATCTTGGCAACCCCACGAATTCGTTACCACCATATTTATTTGATAGGTACCCGCATTTTGATACAGGTGTTTTACATACTGCGACAAGGTAGACGAACTATCTCCATCTCCCCAATACCAAGTTGCCTGAATCAAGCTTCCTGGTCCAGGGATTGTTTGCTGTTGCACGACTGCGGAGTCATACACACAAACACCTACGGTATCGAAGCCTGCTTGTAAACCAAATTGCACATTCACTACGTGCACCGCAGTATCCGCGCAACCTGTTCCGGGATAGGCTATTAAGGTTACGGTATAATATCCTGAATTCACATAAGCGTGCGTTGGGTTGGAGAAGGAGCTAGTATTGAAAGGGGAACTTGGTTCTCCAAAGCTCCACAAATAAGTAGGCGCCGCATAGTTGGATGAAAACGCGACTGTATTTCGGCAGCTTAGGGTTGGCGCATTAATGGCAAAGTTCGGAGGTACTGGATTAAGCACATTTACTACTTGAACACTCGTATCGGAGCAACCTTGCGCGTTGAACACAATTAAGGTCACATTATAAAAGCCTGTATTAGCATAGGCATGGGTGACATTAGTGCCATAAGCAATTGGAGAGGCATCACCGAAATCCCACTTGCGTAAGGTAGGTTTTGAACGACCATAGGAAGAATCGACGAACTGAATTGGGTAATTCGGACAAACGATGTGCGGAGCGTACTTAAAGTATGACTTCAGCGGACCATAAACGCGAATAGTTTTATACACGGTATCTGAACAGGTACCCTGCATACCGATATTCAAAATCTGACGAACGGTATAGGCGCCAGTATCTGGGTAAGTATAGCTTGTATTTTGAATCGACGAAGTATCTAAATTGGTCGACATATCGCCAAAGTTCCATGAATAAGATCCAGCGATAGATGGCGTCATAAAGTTTACTGCCAGAGACTGACATTGTAAAGGTGCCGTTGCTATTATCGCATTAGCGATTGGGTAAATGATCACATCCTTCTGTGTACTATCCGAACAGCCAATGCTGGCATAGTTCGCGATTAGTTTCACTTGAAAAGTATCTACTGCGTTAAACGCATGAATAGGATTAAGCGCTGTAGAGCTAAAGCCGTCGGAGAAAGTCCATTGATAAGAACTTGGATTTACAATTCCAGCAGACAAATTGACGAATTGCGTAGAGTTGCCAATACAAGCAATGGATGGATTTTGTGCGAAGTTAGCCGTTAGTGGGCTATACACTTTTACCCAAGCGGTTGCGGTATCGGTGCAGGTGCCTCCAATGGTAGGATTGAGGATTAAACGAATTTGATGCGCCCCTGTATCTGTATAAGTATAAGCAGGACTTATGAACGAAGATGTATCTGCATTTGTATTTGCTTGTCCGAAGTCCCACGCATAAGAATAGGCTGTATTTACTGAAGCGGGAGCTACCTGCATAGAATTACAAACTAAAGGCGGAACGCTGATAGCGGCAACCGGAGGAGTCTGTATTTGAACACTTCTAAGCACGCTATCTCGACAGCCTGCACTATTCTTCACCAAAAACTTAATGGAATAGGTACCGGTAGCGCTGTAGGCATGCGAGGCGCTGAAAGGAGCAACAGTTGAGGTAAGTATCGGCGAGGCGTCGCCGTAATTCAGGCTCCAATAATTAGGCATTAAAATACCTTTGGAGGTATCGGTAAAAACAATTGGGGTATTAACGCAAGTCGGATTTGGAAAGAGCTTCAATCCAGCATTAAATGGAGGATAGGTTTTAACGACAACTGTGGCAGTACTTCGGCAAGCAGCAGCCAAGCTTTGATTAATCTTTAACGTAACAGTATAGGATCCCGTATCGGGATAGGTATAACTTGGATTGGAGCTGATGGAAGAGTCGGCCAGTGTATTTAAGTCGCCGAAGTTCCATAAGTAGGAATAATAGGAAGAACCGGGGGCAAAACTTATTGTTTTGGATTTACAGTTAGGTGTCACCACATTAATAACCGCTGTTGGATAGGGTCCGATAACCGTTAAAACTTTCGTGAGCGAATCCTTACAACCGGAGGCCTGGGTAACAACAAGTTTGACATTATAATTTCCTCCTCCAGAATAAATATGAGTTGGATTCTGCAAGGTAGAATAGGAACCATCCCCAAACGACCATTTATAGGTGGCAACTGCAGGCGTTTGTTTTATTTTACTTGAATCCTTAAAGCTGATATTCGTGCAGACTTTATTCCCAATTATACCAAAATTCACAAAAGGCTTATCGTATACCTTCACTGTTTTATAGACCGTATCAGAGCATGAACCTATTTGTCCTGGATTCATGATATACAAGGCTGTATAGGTACCCGTGTCGGAATAGGTATAAATCGGTGATTGCAGTTTTGAAGTATCAGCGGTGCTGAGGGGATCCCCAAAATTCCAGAAGAAGGTTGTCAAGGTTCCATTGATTGGACTTGAATTATTGGTAAAGGTTACCGTCTTGCTTCCGCATGCAAGTACGTAATTGAATCCAGCAGTATTTGCCACAGCAGCAGAGACAACCGTCACGCAAGGATTGATATTGAATTGAATATCCCGATAGATACAACCAATATAAACGCCATTTCGATATTCCTCCACTTTGATTCCGACACAAAATGTTCCAGCGTTTGGAGGATTACAAGTAAGGACTCCTGTGTTAGGGTCGATAGCCAATGCGGGGGTTCCTCCTAAGAAATTGCTTATTGAATACCCCCCTGCACTATTCCATGTCAGTCCCGAGAATCCAACAGGAGGGGTCATTGTTCCATTGAAGGGTGTATTCAAAGAATATACCAATTGATCTCCGTTCGCATCCGTTGCACCACAAGGGAATGAAAATGGTGAGTTTTGACAAATTGCGATTGGAGGTAATGTTGTGAAGACAGGGCTACTATTCGCTTGGTAAGGGGAACCTGGGACCTCACACAAATAGGTTGCTCCGTCTTGGCTAGTATTAATATTAAAATTCACGCTTGAATTACGACAGCAATTCTGATACAAAACCGTATAGCCGCCCGGTGTGGCAGGCAAATTGGTCGTAGCTGTGTAAACCGCTTTCTTAACGCAAATCCCTGCAGGGAATGTGAGGCAGGGTGAATAGTAGTAAGGACTCACTGTTGTTCCCGTGGTATTGTAACCAGGAGCGAAAGCTAGATTTAGGGCAGAGCCATACGCGGTCCCTAGTGTTGCTGGAGCAAATCCTGAAGAATAATACACGTATAGTTTAGGCGCAGTCCCACCGCCTCCGCCTGCAGGATTAGGAAAGGTAGTGGTCGAATTCTGACAATCACGATAGAGGGTTAAAGTAAAAGTATAGCTTGTGCCTCCGTTATAGGTATAGGTTAAGTCGCCTCCAACAATGTGACTAGCTTGTGCTCTTCCAAAAATGAAAAACACGAGTACGAATAAACAATATCTAACAAAATTTCTCAAACAGTAATAACCTAATTTACCCTTTAAAATTGCTGATTTTTGTCAATATTTCAAAGCGAAATCGGTAAATAAGACAAACTATTCTATCAAAAAGTTTACGCGAATATTTATTTTTTTCTAGCCCAATCCCAAGCACTTCCGAGCATGCTAGCCAAGTCGTTGATGGGCAACCAATTAAGCTCCTTTTTTGCTTTTGAAATATCTGCATAAATAGCGGCCGGATCACCTACGCGACGTTTATGAATGGAATACGGTACTTTTCTTCCATTGCATGCCTCAAATGCATGAATCATCTCGAGTACGGAATACCCTTGTTCACTCCCGAGATTATAGGTTTGCAATTGCGGTTTGGTAGAATCAGAAAGCGCTTTAAATGCTAAAACGTGGGCGTGAGCGATATCGCAAACGTGTACATAGTCGCGAATGGCAGTACCATCCGGTGTAGGATAGTCATTCCCATTGACTGTCAGAAAAGGAATTTCTTGCTTAGCAACCTTCAAAATAAGAGGCAAGAGATTCGTCGTTTTTTCATACGGATTCTCCCCCATTTTACCAGAAGGATGTGCGCCGATAGGATTAAAATAACGAAGAATAGAACAGCGCAAGTTTTGATTTTTGAGCATCTGCTCCTGGACTAAAAGCTCACCTTTCTGTTTGGAAAGAGCATAAGGCGAAACTTGGTCGGCAAACGGACAGTCTTCTGTAACCGGAAGTTTTACTGGGCTTCCGTAAACAGCGCAGGAAGAAGAGAACACTAAATGATTGATCTGACGAAGTTGCATCTGCTGTAACAAATTCTGCAGCGCTCCCATATTATTATTCAAATACCATTCTGGTTTCTCCACCGACTCCGGTACGGATTTCAGTGCGGCAAAATGAATCACCCCGCCAATTGCGCCAATCGCATCAAAAGCTTTTGAGAGTGCCACTTCATCGCACATGTCTACCTCATAAAAAGGTACGTCGACACCTGTAATAACGGCAATACAATCCAATTGAGAACGTTTCCCACGTACGAGATTATCTATACAAACAACTTCATAGCCATTTTGTATTAAATCGACAATTGTATGACTGCCGATATAACCGCATCCACCCGTTACAACAATCTTGGACATAAATCAAAAATATACAAATAAGCGGAGATAAGAAAATTAAGCGGATGACTAAGACCGAGCGAATTTCAGCAACGCGCTAAAATCTCCATTGTCAGCCAACTTGATTGCGTCTAAATACAAGTTTCGGATTAGAACATCTTTCTGTTGAAACTTACGTCCCCAAGTGAAGGCGGGCATTTGGTACAATTTTTCAATAATGATATCCGCCATCAAACGACTATGTCGCCCGTTACCATTGGCAAAACAATGAATCTGTACAATACGATGCTTAAACCGTAGCGCTAATTCATCTGGAGGATAAATTGCATTCGCGTGCCAAAATTTAGCATCATCGATTAGCTTACGGAGTTCGGTAATAATTTCCCATTTATCAACGCCGAAGTTTTTATTCGTCTTTCGAAACTCCCCTGCCCATACCCAAACCTCGCCAAACATTCGTTTGTGCACCAAGCGAATAAATGCTTCACTAAAAACAACATCCGCTGTAAAAGACCGTCCCATCAGCCATTGCAAGGCATGCTCAATGTTGTGTTGCTCAAATTCATCCAGCTCTCCATTAGTCGTTATACTCGCAATCAGCAAGCCTTCTCGCTCATCCGCATCCAAAGGAGTCTGACCGAATGAGCTAGTATCCATTAATCCCATAATAGTTTAGACTTTGCATGTAATAACGCATTCGCTCGCTCTTTTATTGCTTTGGCAATTCTTTTTTTTGAATTTGCTTGATCCTCTAACTGCATCGTAGTGGCAGTACGCAATACAATTTCCCTTGCAATTTCTGTTGCTCTTCGTTCAACCAAAGCTTCTAAAGTGCCGTCTTTCGGAACAAAGCCATAAACCAATTCCATATCCATGGCCTGCGCCACTTCTTTCAGCGCTTTGATTGTTATTGCACCCGTCTGCTCACGCTTTTCTAAATCTAGTACTGCTTGCTTAGAAATCGAGAGTCGATTCCCCAATTGTTGCATCGACATTCCTATTGCACCACGGATTGCTTTCACCCAACCATGCGTTGGCATGGGCATTTTCCGCAAAACCGCCATCCGCATCATTTTTTGATTTAGCTGCTGTAATTGAATAGATTTTTTGTTCATTAAGTAAAGTTATAGCTTTTCTTTAATAAATCAAAAGTAAAGTTATAAATTAACTACTATCCTACGTTTTTACTATTCAAGCGACGCATAAAACTGACATTCAAATAAAAGAAATCAAACTCTTCTTCTACCCTTCCCTTTAAATGATAGACCCCTGGTCCGCGGAATGGAAAATCTTTCGTAGCAGCGGGGAAATGAACTGTATCTAGCCAATGACCGTGTAAGTCGAGAAAGGTACCGAAGCACATTTTATCCCCTTGCTGTGTATAGGTTGTTTTATACGCTACCAAATAGCCAACTAGCTCCACCTCGCGATACAGATTCAGTTTCAAATCGGATGCTAGTAAGGGACTCGGGATATCTTCTGCTACCAACAAATAAGGAGAACATAGCGGGAAGCCCAATAACTCGATTTGTGTATAGGCCTCCTCCAAAGGGTCTACCGTAAGTGCCGGCAGTTGAATTTGCCTAATCTCGGTACTGAACAATAAAGGTCCAGAACCTTGTCGTTTCCGCTGCCCGACTAAAAGATGTGCTTCCCACAAAAGTTGCTTATTGGCTAAATGGGTAAAGCGGAAAGCGCCAATTCTAATCAATAAACGCAGCTGGTTGATATCCGGATTCAGCCGCTCTACAAAATCCGCTAAATGCTGAAACGCGCCTTCTGTACTTCGATTGCGGAGAATAGATTCTACAAAAGGGCTTTCGATACCTTGTATCCAACTCAAGCCAATGAACAGCTGTTTGCCTTTCAAACGCACACCTGCATCGCTCTCATTCACGCAAGGCGCTTGTATATCTGCACCAAAGCGACGGGCCTCATGTACATAAAACTCTGGTTTATAAAATCCGCCTCCGTGATTTAAGGTCGCCGCCATATAGGCCAAAGGATAATAGGCTTTGATATAGAGTGCTTGAAAACTCTCCACGGCATAACTAGCCGAATGCGCCTTAGAAAAAGCATAATTAGCAAAGCTCTCTATTTGATGCCATAAGTCTTGTACCGTCTTTTCGGAAAAGCCTTTAGCCCGGCAAGATTCCAAAAACTTTTGATGCACTTGGTTGAATTCATTTCTCTTTTTAAACTTCCAAGTCATGCCTCTTCGCAAATAATCTGCTTCCGCCAAAGACAATCCTGCCAGATAATGCGCGACTTTAATCACATCCTCTTGATAGACCATCACGCCATAGGTTTCTTGTAAAAGATCATACAACTCCGGTAGTGCTTCACGCGCTTTTTCACGCAAGTCGGCGTTGCGATAACGGCGGATATATTCTGCCATCATCCCACTTTTAGAAACTCCTGGGCGTATAATAGAACTGGCGGCAACTAATCGGATATAATCATCTGCACGTAGCTTCGTCAACAACATCCGCATAGCTGGCGACTCGATATAAAAACAACCGATACACTCCCCTTCCTTTAGCAAACGCTTTACCACAGGGTCGTTCTTAATCTTTGGCATATCATGAATATCCAAACGCACCTTCTCTTCTCGTTCTACAATCTCGACCGCCTCTTTAATTTTCGCGAGTCCACGTTGACTTAAGATATCAAACTTATACAGGCCGATGTCTTCTGCTTCAAGCATACTAAACTGTGTCGTTGGAAAGCCTTTCGGAGGAAGGAAGGTGGCGCTGTATTGCGAAATCGGTTCTTCAGAAATAAGAATTCCGCTAGAGTGTATACTAAGATGACTGGGTAATCCCTGGAGCATCGCGCTATAACGCAAGACGCGCTGTCCCAGACTATCGGCTTGCGAAAGATCTTGCAGTCGTTGTAAACGATCTATTTCTGGAGCAGGCATTCCCATTACTTTTCCGATTTCACGAATCACCGCATCGTGCTGAAAGGTATTATAGGCGCCGAGTAAAGCAGTATGTGTATCGCCATAACGATTAAAAATGTACTGCGTAATATCTTCGCGGTCGGTCCAGGAAAAGTCCATATCGAAATCGGGCGGATTAGTCCGATACGGATTGATAAATCGTTCAAAATACAAATCTAGATCGATGGGATCGACGTCGGTAATACGCAGCAGATAGGCGACTAAGCTATTAGCGCCGCTACCTCTGCCGACATAATAAAAGTTGCGTCTTCGGGCATATTGAATCAGGTCCCAGTTGATTAAAAAATAGGCTGCAAACTCCATCTGACCGATGATTTGCAGCTCTTTCTCCATTCGTTGGCGGATATCGCGATTTGCTTTAGGATAGCGTTCTGTCAATCCGATTTCGCATAACTGCCGGAGCAGGCGCCAATCTTCCACCGTACTTCGTGTATAGCATTTTCGGTTTTTGTTTGCAAACTTTCCGTATTCAAATGACAGCTCACAAGCTTCAAAAATACGTTCTGCATTGGTCCACAGCTTCGGATGCCATTCATAGGCTTTCTTCATCTGTTCGATTGGCAGAATACTTTCATCGGCACGTCCGACATCTTGACGTTGCAACTTGCTTAGAACGATGTTCTGATCAATTGCACGCAATAATTGATGCGACACAAAGTGAGCGCGGTTCACGAAGCTAAAAACAGGCAGTGCCAAGCAATGATTTAAGAGGTGCTTTGCAGCAGAGAAGGCCAAGCTTTGCACTTCATGCGGCGCAATGCCGATATAGCAATTGGGACCGAGTGTTTGCGACTTATACGCAGCTAAAGGATAGATGATAATTACATCGTCTCCGAGATCAGGCGCTTGTTCGGGAACGGATGCTTGTGCATGTAAGCAGGCACTCAGGCATTCATTGATACGACGATACCCTGCATTATTTTTAGCGATGGCGATGAATCGTTGTTGAACGCCGTTACGAAAATCAACTCCGACAATGGGCTTTAAGCCTTTCAAAGGCGCTAGGCGCAAGGCATCCAACACAGCAGAGGTATTATTGATGTCAGCTAAAATAAATCGAGTATAGCCGTTAGTAGCTAAGTGCTCGAGCATTTCTTCCGTACTCAATACGCCGTAATGAAAACTATATGCCGTATGCGCCAAGATCATTTCTTCTTCCCTTTATTCAATAGTTTTGTTTTACGAGAATCTCTTACTTCTGCTACATCTTTAAAATCAACCCCTCCCGCTCTTTGTATCGTATCCTTACCAAAGCGCTTGCGGAGCTTATCCATGGCGGCATAGAGTAATACTTTTTCTTTGGTATCATCAAATAAATCAAATTGATAAGCCCCCTGAATCAAATGACTAAAACGGACGCCGATTAAACGAATCTGTAAGCGTTGTGTATAGAGTTTCGCAAAGAGCTCCTTAGCTTTCGTAATCAGAACGTGATCAAGGGCGGTATACGGAATGCGCAATTGCATAGTATGCGTATTGAAATCAGAATAGCGTAGTTTGATAGTGATACAACCCGTTAGCCGATCGCTCGAGCGAAGCTGAAAGGTGAGCTGTTCGATTTGATGAATCAATACACGGTGTAAATGGGTCAAGTCCATCGTATCTCGCTCGAAAGTAGTTTCAGTGGATAATGACTGCTGTTCACAATAGGGCAATACGGGCGTATCATCCAAGGCATTCGCCTTCCGCCAAATTGCCAGTCCGTTTTCGCCCAAAACTTGTTGCATTAGCTCCGATGGCATTTGCTGAATCGTTTCGATTTTTTCAATGCCCATACTTTTTAAAATTTGATAGGTCTTCTCGCCTACCATTGGAATTTTACGAACGGATAAGGGGGCTAAAAAATCTTTCTCTTTTCCATATTCAATTTGCAGCTGTCCATTGGGCTTCGCTTGCCCTGTTCCTATTTTAGCGACTGTTTTATTAATCGACATGGCAAAAGACAAGGGCAATCCACTTTCGCGAATAATGCGTTGACGGAGTTCGGTAGCCCACTTATAAGACCCAAAGAAGCGATCCATTCCGGAGAGGTCCATATAGAATTCGTCGATAGACATTTTTTCATAGAGCGGTACCGCTTCTTCAATAATTTCTGAAACGACATTGGAATAATAGCTATAACGTTCATGGTCGCCACGAACGATAATTGCTTCTGGACAGAGCTGTCGCGCCATTTTCATGGGCATGGCAGAATGTATGCCATAACTACGCGCTTCGTAACTACAAGAAGCTACCACCCCACGGTCGCTAGCGCCGCCAACCAATACCGGCTTACCGATAAGGGCGGAGTTTTGCAAGCGTTCTACCGACACAAAAAAGGTATCGAGATCCATGTGGGCAATGGTTCGTGTAGCTGTCATAAAAAGGATTTATTTTCAAATGATACACTTAGTATCATTTGGATGTTACACAAAGTATCACTATTTTTGTGAGAAGGAAGCAATTCTTAAAAAAAAATTCTATGAGCGAACGCATTATCTATTTAGCGAGCAATATGAAAGTATTGCGCAATCAAAAAGGCAAGAGCCAAGAAGATTTAGCGGCTGCATTAGGGATGAGCCGAGGCAAATTAAACAGTTATGAGAACGGGATTCGTTCGAATATGCCACCGGAGGATTTAGTGACGGTAGCGGAATATTTCAACTTGAGTATCGATGCTTTATTGAAGCACGACTTATCCCAGCTATCGGCTTGGAAGTTGCGCGAATTGCAATCGGGGAATGACGTCTTCGTTACAGGCACTAAGCTTCGTGTATTAGCTACTACAGTCGATCGCGAGAACAATGACAATATCGAAGTCGTGGGTTTACGTGCCAAAGCTGGCTACCAGATGGGCTTTTTCGACCCTGAGTTTATCGGCTCTCTACCGAAGTTCCAAATGCCTGTATTGACGACTAGCTACCGCAAGTATCGTATGTTCCAAATTGATGGAGATAGCATGTTGCCAATTCCGGATAAGTCGTATGTACTGGCAGAATATGTAGAGAATTGGAACGATATTAAAGATGAGATGGCTTATGTTGTATTGACGAAGCAGGATGGGCTTGTCTTCAAGATTCTATTAAACGAAATCAAGCAAAAACAGCAGTTGATTATGCGTTCTTTGAATCCGATCTATCAAGATTATGTAGTAAAGATTGGCGAGGTGCAGGAAGTATGGAAGTTTATCAGTTATATCAGCACAGAGTTGCCAGAGGGCGGACTAACGAAAGAGCGTATTGCGAATATCTTGAAAGAGGTACAGTCGGTTGTGGTAAAGATGAAGGATTAAACCACATCTTGTTCCATCGCAAGCAGGATATTATTGACAATTGCCGCAAACTGATTAAAGCATGCATCGATTTCATCGAATGATCCTTTTTCTTTCGCAATGACTTCCATTCGATTAGCGAGTTCTTTCGCTTCTTCAGCAGAGAAACTAACTAGGCTCGACTTAGAGCGATGTGCCACCATATATACTTGGTCGTAGTCGCGCTGTCGTACCGCGAGTTCTAGTTCACTTAATGAACTTGGCATTTGCTTTAAGAACACTTCACGAATCTTACGTACTAATTCTTTATTGCCATTCCCCATTTTTTCTAGTCGAGCATAAGAATATTGTGGAGCGACATTCGCAAATACAGGTATTGGCTCATCAGCAGGCAAGAACATCCCACGCAGCAAGCTAAGGGCGTCGTCGCTGTTTGTATTCGAGACTAGCGCTGCTGTATCATTATTTTCAACAATACTATTTTCATTGGTATACTTCAAAATCATCCGAACAAGATCTAGTTCTTCAAAAGGCTTAGAGATATAATCATCCATTCCTTCATCCAAGCACTTTTGTTTTTCTCCAAGTATAGCATTAGCTGTAAGTGCTATAATCGGAATATTCATTTTAAGTTCTTGACGAATAGTACGTGTCGCCATTAAACCGTCCATTTCTGGCATGCTTAAATCCATTAATACAATATCAAAATGTCCACGAAATTTTAGCAAATCGATAGCGCGTAAACCATTTTCAGCTTCTATAACTTCTGCACCAAAAGATTGTAAGGTGGTAACAGCCACTATTCTATTTAGCTCATTATCTTCTGCTAACAATATCCGTTTACCTAAAAGAGCAATTGGAGAAAGCACGGTTGACTTTTCTTCCAGCTGCATACTTTCCACATCTGACTTCACAAATGGTAGATGCAAGGTAAAGGTTGACCCTTCCCCTTTTTTACTCTGCAAGCTAATACTACCTCCCATTAATTCTGACAACTGTTTGGAGATAGACAATCCTAATCCGGTACCCCCGAAACGTCGAGTAATAGAACGATCCTCTTGTGAGAATTTCTCAAATAGGTGCGTTGCAAAGTTCTCATCCATTCCAATTCCAGTATCCTTCACTGAAATATCGACTCTACAATTATCAACAGCATCCTCCATCAGTTTGCAATTAATATTAATATGCCCCTTATCAGTAAACTTAATCGCATTCCCAACCAGATTATAAAGAATTTGATTTAAGCGATATGGATCACCTATTAGATTATTCGGTAGATCGACATCAAAATGAAGGTTGATACGAAGGGCTTTCTCCTTAGCCTTCATCTCCATGAGATTATACAACTTAGTGACAAGGTCCTTTAAGTTGAATGGAATATGTTCGACGCTAAGTTTGCCTGCTTCAATTTTAGAGATATCTAAAATATCGTTAAGGATAACCAACAAATTATCGGCTGCCGTTACGATAGTGCTGTTAAAGAACGCTTGTTCTTTATTGAGTTTTGTTTTACTTAATTGTTTACTCATCCCAAGAATCGCATTCATTGGGGTACGAATTTCATGGCTCATATTCGCTAAGAAGGACTCCTTAGCTTTGGATGATTCACGTGCGCTATCGCGAGCAACGATTAATTCGCTTTCTGTTTCTTTTTGAGAGGTGATATCTAGATGGATACCAATAGACCCGATTACTTGTCCTTGATCATTCAATAAAGGAGCACCACTCACCAACCACCAACGTGGTTGTTTGAATTTATTTTTAACTTTTAATTGGTAAGCATCAGATTGAAGATTAGTACGACGTTCTAAGATGGCCTTGTGTTCACCTTTGGTGAGGTTATCTTGAATGAAAAGCTCTGGTGCTTTCACTCCAATAAGTTCTCCTTCCGAATAACCACTCATTTCGCAGAAGCTTTTGTTGGTAGAAAGAATTCTTTCTTCCAAATCAACCTCTAACAAGCCAAGATTCATGTTAGCAATAATATTACGATAGCGTTCCTCTCGCAAGCGAAGGACTTTTTCGGCATTTCTTTGGATGGTACGATCTTTAAAAATCCAGAGATGATTGATCGATTTATCATCGAAACGGATTGGCACATAACTTAAACTAACGATTTTACCATCCGACCAAGTCGGCATTTCAAAATCAAGTATTGGTTTAAAGCCATCCAAAATTGGATTAGCTAGATGGTTCCATGCCTGCGAACCTCCAAGAAATGGAGCGAAGTATTCAGCGAGTGCTTCATTTGCTAATCCCGTGAAATTAGTAGGTGAGATTTTTATGTTTAACAAGTCGCAGAAAGGCCTATTTAAGGTAAGTACATTACGCTTACCGTCTTCTAAAATAACACAAGAAGAAAGGTTATTAAGGATTGCTAATAATTGATCATTATTCTTACGAAGCTGTAATTGAGCCTCCTTTATTTGCTCTCTTTGATTTTTTAGAATGGCAAACAATTCTTGTAAATCATTATTGTATTCAAAATCAGCGGCGAACTGCTTCACCCAATGAACACTTGTATCATGCGGAGCAAAATCACTTTGTTGTAAAGCACTCGTATGGAATGACTGGATGGAATCGAATTGTGGGACTCCTAGAAAAAAGACTGAATCATCAATTATATTCCAAGAGCCAAGCAATATATACTGTTCAATTTGTATAGAAGCTTGTTTCCCATCTTGATCATTCCAATACTCTAACAATGAGAAGTCGCCTAATTGCGGCTGATGTATTTTGAGAAAAGACGAACAAGGCTTTGCAATTGGGATATTAACCAATTTTGTGAGCGAAGGACCTACAGCTAAGCATTCTCCTTTTTTATTCAATTGAATAAAGAAAGGGAACAATTTTTCTATTTGCTGTTGGTTTATCTTCATTTATCTATTCAACTTTTCTCCAAATTGCTTAATGAGTTGTATCATGATGGCTTCTACCACACGAACTTTGGTGTCGAGATCGGAACCGAAGCCGCCATCTTCTTTCCATTCACTGATTGCATTCATCTCCTGCGCCATACGATAAACACTGAAGTTGTTAATGGTTGGTCGTATTTTATTAACGACGAACTTCAACTTCGGTAAATTCTTTTCAGTAGCAGCCGCCTTCATCTCCAGCATACTTTTTCCTAGCTCTTCTTTAAAGGTATGAAGAATACGTGTTAAAAAGGCCTCATTCCCCTTAGTAATTTGTTCAACATATGACAAGTTATACAACAACGGAATCTCGTAATTGTTGGCTAATTTATTCACCTTTAGATTACGCTCAATTTTCTCCTTCAACTCTTGCTCCTTAAACGGCTTGGAGAGATAATCATTCATCCCATGTTCCAAACAAATATTCCACTCTTCACCTGATGGATGGGCCGAAAGACCGATAATAGGTGTTTTTACTTTGAAAACGCGCAATAAATCACTTGCCTCATGACCGTCTAAGATTGGCATTTGAATATCCATCAATATCAAATCATACTCATTGTCTTCACAAGCAACAAGGGCTTCCAATCCATCTTTGGCGATGTCAACAATTACTTTTGATTTTTGTAAAATAGTAGATGCCAACAATCTATTAAAGTCGTTATCCTCTACAATTAAAATCCGCTTACCCGCAATATCAATTTCTTTATCCGTTGCTTGCGTGAGTAAGTAATCAGGATTACTGCTTAGCTCCATCGGTACATGAATCTCGACCTTAGTACCAAAACCTTTTTTACTTTGCATTAGCAAGGTGCCTCCCATCAACTCTGTCAATCGTTTAGAGATATTCAAACCAAGTCCTGTTCCGCCAAATCGTCTTGCGATACTTGCATTCTCTTGATTGAAGGAATCAAAAATATGTTTTAAGTTCTTTTCCTCGATACCGATTCCCGTATCAGCTACTTCGATTTCAATATTGTACTCTTCTTTATTTTTGGGCACTGCTTCAATGGTCATGTTAACACTCCCCTTTTCCGTAAACTTAATCGCATTGCCTATGACATTGATCAAAACCTGATTTAACCTGAAATGATCTCCTAATAAAAATTCAGGAACGCCTTCTTTCACATGAATATGAAAATTCAGTCCTTTCTCACGTGCTTTAAATCCAAGTAAAATTTCAATTTGTCGAACGAAATTTTGGAAATTAAACGGTGTTTTTTCAATCTTTAATTTATTGACATCTAATTTACTGATATCAAGAATATCATTAATAACAACCAATAAATTTTCAGCAGATGTTTTGATTGCTTTCACATATTCTGACTGCTCTTCATTCAATGGCGTATTTTCCAAAAGCGCACTCAATCCCATAACCGCATTCATCGGTGTACGAATTTCATGACTCATATTCGCCAAGAACATTTGCTTAGATTTCGCTAGTTCTTCTGCATTATTTTTCGCTTCGATAAGCAACTGTTCGTTCTTTTTACGGTCAGTAATATCATTATACTTCCAACAACATCCAGCATATTTATTTTCATACTCAATAGGTATGTAACTGATACTTAATACTCGTCCGTCTTTTAGTTCTAGTTCGTGACGACGCTTCAGAACACGGTTTTGAACCGCTTCATTTATAAAATTGATAAATCCATCCTCATCGACAAATAAGGATTTAGAAAATTGTGCAGCAGTAGCACAATCTTGACCGTGTAAGGATATATTAGAGGCTTGTATGCCAAAAATTTCACAGAACTTTTTATTAGCACGTAATATTTTACGATTCGCGTCTTCCACCAAAATCCCGTTTACGAAAGTGTCCATCACCACTTCAATAAACTTTGAATTTCTAGCAATTCTATTTTGGGTATGTTGCAACTCGCTTACATCATATTCATCGGCGAAGAAATGTGTAATTTCCCCTAATTCGTTATGAATAGAATCACCTTTTAACTGAACGACGAACGTTTCTCCGTTCTTCTTATAATTGAGCAAAGTTGCGTCAATAGGTCCACCTTGCTTTATTTGCTCACTTAATTTTGAAATTTCTTCGGTATCGCTCAAAGGGCCTTGCAAGAATTCACCCGGTTTTCGTCCGACTAGTTCTTGTAAGGAGTATCCTAAAAAATTCAGAAAGCTTTCATTCACCCATTCTACTTTACCGGAAGCATCGGTGATTAACTTAAAATGACTTGATTTCTTCAGAACCTCTGCTAGAAGCTGATTGAGATATTCTTCAGAATGCACATCCTTTGCTTTTCGAGCAAGGACTACGTAAAATTTGCTAGCGGGTATTTCAAAAAGAAGTACCAATAAATTACCGGTGTTCGACGACTCAACCCAAAATTCGGTTAATCCATGCGGTCTTCCCTTTAAAGCCCAATACTGACGAAAATAGGTTTGCCAAGACACAAACCATTCCTCCTGCATTTTTAGCTTTCCGACAGTGCTAGATGCTTCATTCTGAAATTGGATTAAGCCACTCTCATCTAATTGCAGAAAAGGACTGTCCCCTGCAATTAAGAAGCCAAACAAGCCTTGGAATTGGTTGATTTGCTCTTGCGTTAAAACACTATTTAAGTTCTGCTCTTGCATTAATTTATCCGATTAATCGAACTTACTTATCTAACCTTCCTTCACGCAACCATTTATAGACAGTAGATCTGCCTACGCCTAATTTTTCAGCGACTAGATTTACATCCTCGTTGTACTTCTTCAAGAAGTGTTTCACAATTTCGGCGTTGTATTCATCAAGAGTCTTTTCTTCTACCAAGAAATTGTGTTGTAACTGAACAGGCGCAAAGGTGATATCGATAGCCGTTATTTTTTTCTTATCCGACATAGCTAACGCTAGTTCAAGCACATTTTTCATTTCGTGTAGATTACCCGGATAATTATATGAAAGGAGCTTTTGCTTGGCATCCTCAGCCAACTCTACCTCCTCCATTTTATTCAATTTGGTAAAGTCATTTAAAAACTGCTTCGCTAATGGAAGAATATCCATTTTACGATTTCGCATAGGTGGCAGATCCAGCTGCACGGCAGCGAATTGGAAATAAAAATCAGATAAGAAAAGATTATTTCCTTGACCGACATTTATTTGAAGCGACTGAGCAGAAGTAAGAATAACGCGAATATCTGCTGGAACGTTCATTCCAATACTTAAGTCTAAAAGTTCCTTACGTTTTATTACATCTAATAAGTCAGCTTGTATTTCTCTGCTCATAAATTCCGGAGCATTGATTACAAGGGTTCCATTAATAGCACGTTGAAGGGCCCCCACGCTACCATGACGAGCATCTTGTACACTACCCCAAAGGGCTTCACGAACACCACTTACAGGCACTGCCTCTAAATTAAGATATACATAATTGGCTACTTCACGACCCGACTTCATGTGAATAAGGCGCGCAAGATATTCTTTACCGGTTCCTGCCTCACCAACAATACTAACGCCAATTGAAGAAGACGCAATTTTCTCTGCCACGGCAGACGCTTTGACAATATCGGGATGCTGCCCTAGAAAGCCCGGATTATTTTTATAATTGTCTTGTATAAGTCCATGCAATTGTTCTACCCTACGTTTCAAGCCGTTCTTTTCATGGATTTTTTGAATATCATCCACCAATAAACTTTGTGCATGCTCATCTTTAAGGATATAATCATAAGCACCCAAGCGGATGAGCTCCACCACTTTGTTCAAATCAGTATAAGCAGTTAAGAAAATAACCTCGGTGTTTGGGCATTTCATTTTAATCTCTCCAAACATGGCATCCCCCTTCAAATCTGGCAAAACGTAATCGAGCACAATAATGTCAACTTCTGGATTTAAATTATTCAACAAATCCTTACCTGTATAATATGTCTCAATATTACATGATAAATTGTCTCTTAAATAGAAAGAAATTAATTCTGAATAAATTAAATCATCTTCAACTAGTTGAATCTTTATTGGGGTCTGTTCCATTAAACTTTATAATTTTAAATTGATACAGGAACAAATATATTCTATTT
>JAPJNH010000032.1 GCA_026461075.1 Chitinophagales bacterium | reverse complement strand
TTCCGACAAGCCAACAGCAGTAATAGCAGCGACAATAGGGAAAGATTTTTTAGGGACACCACCGGATAGGGTTTTGTTAGTGACTAACGACAAATTTACAACTCAATGTTTGTTCGCCTTGACGCCAAACAGCCATATAGATACCGTCATTTAATTTAACAGGAAGGATTGTACGATTTTGCGTCAATGGGAAGCTCTGCATTAAAGCACCATCCGCAGTATAGAGATACAAGGTAGCGTTCAAGCTTAACTGATCAACTATCAAAGTATGTTCATCATTTGAGTAGTGAATCGCTGCCGGAGTTGCTTTGTCTAGGTTGTTCGTAGCTGTTGGCCAATTAACGCTAATGGTATCACAGAATTGACTAGAGCAGAAGCCATTCGTCGACAATAAGCATACCGCATAGTTTCCTGGAGCAGGATACGAGTGAATAGGGTTTGTCAAAGTACTGTTGAAATTGTCAGCACCCGACCAAGTATAAGAAGTCGCGCCCGTGCTTTGATTCGTAAAGGATACTAATAAGCCAGGGTTAACGGTATACTTGAACTTGCTTACTGGAATGCCGTTCACCGTTAAGTTGAAATTACTTGGATAAGATACACAACCATTTTGCGTAACAGTCAATGAAACAACTTGTGTTCCTGCGCTAGGCCATGCAACAGTATAAGGTCCTTGACCTGAACCGCTATTGATGATTCCACCGCTAAAGCCCCAGGTATAAGTGGCTGAAGTATCTGCATTACCCGTATAAGTAATGATACTACCTACGTTAACGCACACAGGAGAGATTGCATTGAAGGATGAACTTGGTGTTTGGTTAACAATGACTGTATCTACTTTCGTGCTTGCGCCGCTGAAATTAGAAACGGTAAGACTGATATAATGGATACCCGGCGTATTGAAGGTAACAACAGGGTTCTGTACGTTAGAGGTTGCTGGAATTGCGCCGCTACCGAAGTTCCAAGTCCATGAGGTCGGCACGTTCAAACTAGAGTCATTAATGGATACCGCTGTACCTGTACACCATTTAGAACTACCGTAGCCGAAGTTAGCAAATGGTGTTCCGCAGTTATTCGGTGTAATTGCTACTGGTGTAGCCGTCTTGCTACAACCGAATTGATCCGTTACAGTTAAGCTTACGTTTCCAGGAGAAAGGCTATTCCAAGCCACTTGATACGGGCCAGCACCATTACCGCTATACACGCTACCACCACCCCAATTCCATGAGAATGTAGGCGAAGGAGGAGGGAATGAAGACGGCGAACAAACGATTGTTACAGGTTGACCTAAGCAAGGAGTCGTATTTCCTACAGAGATACTGATTGCAGGTACATTACCTACAAAAACGATTACTGAGTCGGTTGAAGTACAGCCAGCAATAGGCTCTGTTACTGTTTGATAATAAGTGGTTGTGGTAGTTGGAGAAACACTTGGGTTTGGAGAAGTCGCATTTGGCGTCATCCCCGCACTTGGGAACCACGTATAGGTATTACCTGGCGTAGCCGCACCTCCTAAAGACACAATAGTAGACGTCCCTGCGCAAATAGTATCATTTGCAGCGACGTTGTTAGCAGGATGTCCAATTACGTTGATAGTAATATAAGCAGTATCATAAGCCGCACCATCCCCAACGATCAACGAAGCGATATAAGTTCCGACAGCAGCATATTGGTGAAATGCATTTGGCGCATAGTCGTGTGACGAACCATCACCCCAATTCCAATCCCAAGTGATTACACCGTTATTACCACCATAAGAAACGTCTACCAAGGTATCCACATCGCCAAAACACTTACTCAAGGTAGGTCCTTGCGGATACATGGCAGCTGTTAATGGGATAGGGTTACAGTTGATAATAGTGATTTGTTGCGACATGGTATTTTGATTACCTACCGCATCCGTTAATGTTTCGGTAGCCGTATAGATACCACCCATAGGGTAGTTCACTGCATGTGGTCCAGGGCCAGAAGCGGTTGCAGGAACAGGAACTGCAGGTCCACCGCCGAATGTCCATGAATAGGAAACAATCGGTACAATAGACATCATAGAGCTGTCGGTATAATAATAGTTGACGCCATTGCAATAGGTAACGGGCGTTGCAGCACCTGGTGCAGCGGTCACCTTAGGTGGGAAGAAATAAGCTGTCGGAGCGCAATTTTGCGCATAAACAGGCGGGAATGGAGTGGCAGTAGACGAACACTGTCCGCCAGGATTGCTTGCAGTCAAGGAGATATTTACAGATCCTTGCGTGTTTGGCAATTGAAAATAAAAAGGACCTTGATTAGAAGCACTACCGATATAAGCAGCAGCACCATAGTTCACATTGTATAACATCCCTGCAATCGGGTTGGTAATCGTCAAGGTATCAATCTCATTCGAGCAATACGACCATGGCTGTTGCGAAACAGTGAAAGCAGCGCTAGGCTTAGGATATACCACAAAAACGTAGGATTGGCTATCCGCATTCACGCCATAAACAGGAGGTAAACCATTCACAACGGCCAAACCAGCAGTTACAGTGATAGGACTTGTTCCTGTATTCGTGAAGATGGCTGAAATCGGACCAGCAGAAGAGGATTGATGACCTGTGCCACCGATGATAGCACCTGCGCCGGTTGAAGTGGCGTCAACATCCCATGCATAGGTCGTTGTACCGCCAGTGCCTGTAGAAGTATTGTTGAATACAACAGTATCACCAGAGCATAAGTAAGTAAAGCTTGTATTATTTCTGGTCATGTTGAAATTAGCTACCGGAGCGGTAGAAGAACCACTTCCTGGGGTTAAGACAACAGACGTTGTATAAACGTGATCGCCAGAATTATTTGAATTACTATTAGCTGCAACACCAGAAGCATAAAAGGTAATATTACCTACGTTCGTTGCTGGAGGCGTCCAGTTGAAGGTGAAAGTATGAAACAAGGTAGTGTTCACGCCGATAGAGTGAGAGACGTAAGTACGACCGCCACTCGTATTTAAAACCGTTCCAATACCAGCTGTCAGGGTTCCTGTATTTAAGTTACTTGCGTCTAAAGCGACCAATTGGAAGCCGAAGCGTGTCATGGCTGCATCTGAAACGGTTACTGTAACAGGGATAGAGGCACCACCAGGAGAATAGGTAGTCGCACCGCTATTAACAGAAATTACTGCACCGCCACCGCCGCCATTCACGGCAGTACCTCCATGACAAGATCCGCAATTTCCATCCCCTGGAGCTCCCGTATTAGCTACCGGAGGAGCACCTGTGGTACCGTTAGAATAGAGATATTGCGTGCTCAATAATAAACCAAGCGTAGTAGCAAGGGTAAGAAGCGCAATTTTTAGTTTCATAGAAGGACAGTTTTAGGTCTTATATCCACGAAAATTAATGAATTTCCTTCACATTCCCAAAAAGCAAAAACCCTCCCCCTTCGCTTAGAAAACGAAAGGAAAGGGTTTTGATTTATTTATAGAATCGACTATTCCTTCACCCACTTCGCAATACCTGCCGCACGACCTTGCGCATCGTAGATGCGAATCAAGTAAATGCCTGCTGGTAAGCCCATTCCATCTACTTCATTGGTGTTTCGTTCTGACAATAATACGCGACCACTTAAGTCTTGTACTTCATAACGTGCTACCTTCACACCCATAATCTGCGTTTTTTGCTCACTCGGATTCGGTTGTAAGTTGAAATGAATCGTGTTTAGCTGAGAAATTCCATCCGCTGCAACGAAATATTCACTGGAGTCGGAGCAACCAATGCTATTCGTTTGCACCAAAACAAGCGAACAAGGTCCTTGGTTCCAAGTGATATTCACTGTGTCAGTGTTCTGACCTGCGTTAATGGTACCACCAAAAACAATCCACTGAATAGTGACATTCGGATCAGGATTAGAAGCATAATAGCTGCATGCTGTTCCAAAAGTAATGGTCGAATAACCAACCACCACACCATGTGTCGGAGCAGGCAAGGCCGTGATTGCAATACTTACCGGAGTTGCCTTACAGCCAAATGCACTCGTGGCATTCACTGTATAATTTGTACTAGCAGTAACAGGGAATGCTGTATTGTTTACAGCACCATTATCCCAATAAATAGAATCGTTCACCCCTTGCGTGCTAGCACTTAATGTCAACCAAGCGTTGGCGCAAATAGTATCATTCGGCATTGCCATCGCAGTTAAGATAGGGTTTTGGTGAATCACAACAACAACTGCTGTATCAGTACCTACACAACCATTGCTGCTATTGGCATTCAAGTTATAGGTACCCGCTTGCGTAGTAGTATAGGTTAAGGTATTAGCACCAGGAATCTGGAAGCCGTTGCGTGTCCAGTTTGTAGTCGTACCACCCACAACGTTCGCCGTAAAGGTAATAGTATCACCAGGACATAAATCTGGAGAGCGAGAAGTAGTAATGTTTACAATTGGAGAAGGTTGTACATTCAAAGTAACCGAATCCGAAACACTACAACCGGCCGCGTTCTTCACTACAACATAATACAAGGCAGTGCCTACTGTTGGATAGACCGTATCGTTACGTGTCGTAGCGCCGTTACTCCAAGTATAGCTATAGCCATTACCGAAAGGGTTACCACGCATAATCACCATCGAACCCGCACATGCGTTTGCGCTACCGCTCACAAAACTAATTGCTTGCTTTGTAGGGTTTGTAGAAATTAACACTGGAATGCTTACTGAGGTAGAACACGCTCCGTTACTAGCAGTCGCTACATAGGTAACGGTAGAGTTATTCGGTCCTGTTGGAGCTACAATAGCCGTATCTCCGCTTGCGCTAATACTTGCCGGAGTTGGCGACCAAGTTAAAGAAGTAGTATTCGTTGCCGATGCAATTAAAGTAACGGCAGCACCGCTACAAGAGGTAGCGGAAGAAGGACTAACTGATAATGTTGGCGGTGTTCCAGGAACAACATTAATCGAAATGGAATCATTGACACTACAACCACCTGCCGTAGCGACAGTTACAACATATAAACCACTCACGGTAGGCGCAATTGTATCATTACGACTAGTTACACCATTATTCCAAGTATAGGTATAACCCGTTCCTGTAGGGTTGCCACGTAAAATGATGGTGGTACCAGCACAGACTGTATCATTACCTGATACAATTGTTATCGCTGATTTTGCAGGAGGCGTATTCACCAACACAGGAACAGTGGCTGTACCCGGACAAGCACCATTTGTGCCCGTAACCGTATACGTTGTGTTAGCGAAAGGAGTCGCATAAACTGTATCGTTAGTAGTGCTGCTCAATCCATTTGCTGGCGACCAAGTATAAGTGTTTGCACCAGAAGCAACCAACATCAATGGAGTTCCAACACAATAGGTAGCGGATGCCGGAGAGATAGTAATCACAGGGATGCTTCCTGTATTCACAACGATAGTAATTGTATCTGTATTCGAACAACCTGTCGTCGTATTTGTAACAGTTACGCCATATACCGTGGTTGTGGTAGGTGCGACTGTATCACGACGAGTAGTATGACCATCGGTCCAAGAATACGTAATACCATTTGCGAAAGGCGCCGTTAAGATAACGGTAGTTCCAGCGCAAATTGTGTTAGCTGCTGCGTTTGAAGTAATCGTAGCATTAGGTGCTGTACGTACTGTCAAGGTGAAGTTACCAGTTCCTTTACATCCATTTGAATCTGTACCTACGATAGTATAGTTCGTAGTTGTGGTTGGCGCTACATAAACAGAATCGGCATTTGTATTTGCAGAAACGAAAGCGGGTGTCCAAGTATAGGTCAAGGCTCCAACAGCTGTTACCAACGTGTTTCCGGCATTCGAACAAACAGGGTTTGTGGCTGCTGTTGCAGTAACTGTTGGGTTTGGTGTAGCTATTACAATTACTGAATCGACTGGAGTAGAATAGGTCAATCCTGAAGCGGAACAAGTAACCGTACATTGATAGTACGTTGTTGCAGTGATAGTGCCCGTAACGGCAGTTGCACTATTCGTTCCGAAATTAGTAAAAGGACCTGCAATATTGCTTGCAGACGCCCATTGATACGTGATTCCAGCAACACCAGTAATCGGTGCAGTTAAGCCAAGATTAGAAGAACCAGCGCCTCCACAAATTTTTGTAGTGCTCAATGTGATCGTACCTACGTTTGGTGTGCCTGTACATTGATTTGGATAAGTGTCCCACTCTACGTCATCGACATAAATTCGAACACCTCCACGGCAGGTACCGCGGATAATTACATAGTTTGTTGCCCCGGTATAGCTGGCAGGAAAACTAAAGCTATACTGCGCCCAACGATTGATGTATTGTGTGTCAGGGATATTTAAAAAGCGATTACGTGCGACAGTGCCGATTTTTGTTGCGTTCACCGTATCTGCTGTCGTATTAATAAGTACCTCGATACTATCTACGTTAGCAAGAAGATTACTATCGCGGAACATCCAAAAACGAATTCCCGCGCTGTTAGTGGAACGATTGCTTAGATCGAAAGCTGGCGTAATCATCGCCTGTTGCGTTCCAATAGCAGTACCGGTAGAACTTGAACGATAAGAAGCCATTCCTGTTCCGGAATGTGGCGTAAGAGAACCAAGTGGAGCAACTCCGCCAGTACGGCGAGTCCAAACAGCCTGACTAGCAGTAGTGGCCGGATAAAGCACCCAGCCTGCCGGAGTAAAAGTAGCTCCGTCAAAACTTTCAGTCTTAATGGTAACCTGCGCCTGTGTGGAGCGCGCAGTCAATAGAATAAAAGCAAAAAGGATAGTAAATAATTTTTGCATATTGGTGGTTTTATAGCCTTCGAATATGCTGAAATAACTTGATATTTTAGTAAAAAATCGGTGAAAATTGAACTTAAATCGTCGATTGGGAAGGTTTAACAAGTCTTTGGACCTGAAACGGATTTAGGTCATACATTTTTAAAAAAATGTACACTACTTTTAGGTTCATAATAAATGTACCTCATGCGCGTCCTTTTATGGATATCTCTCCTTTGTTATTCTGTTAGTTCAAACGCACAGAATAGAATTGAAATAGACAATCTGATTACTTTACAACGATATGCAGAAAATCATTCTGCGAATTTTAAAAATGCGAACGAAAACGTATTGCTTGCTACTTACACGCGTATTGCTTCACAATGGGGGGTTGTCAACCTGACAGGGAACGCTAACGCTTCTATGCTCGACAATGTAAATTTGCCACAGAGTTTTATTCCTGCAGAATTTTTCGGTGGCAAGCCAGGCACCTTTAAAACAGTTACTTTCGGACAACAATATGTGAGCAATCTAACCCTCAATCCTCAAATTGATATTATCAATCCAAGCTTGTGGGCTCGCATTCAAACTGCAAAAGCCAATGAAGGTTTGAGTAAAGTGAATAGACTTATCACCAAAAAGAATCTATTGGAAAGCGTAGCAGCGGCTTATTACAATGTACTTAGTCTGCAAGAACAACTAAAATCAAGTCGCCAATTACTGTTGAACAATGATACCTTGGCAGGAATTTTTGCCAACAAATTCAATGAAGGACTGATTCGTGTGCAAGATTTAAATAATGTTCAAGCGAATCAGCTTTTGATTAATGATAAAGTGCAGCAGCTAGAAAAACAGTTAGAAATTCAAATCGGGATTCTAAAAGGACTCTGTGATATCCCTCTGAGTCAAGACATGATTTTCAGCGAACAGCTTGCGCTGGCTTATTCCACTAATGCAGAGCCTTTAAAGGTTCGTGCTAACTTATTGACACAACAAGGTCGAATGCAGGAAATGTATCAACGAAAAGTATTGAATGCTGATCAGCTTTGGCTCTTACCAAATATTTCCATGGTCAGCAATTTTATGGCGCAACAGAACACCAACAATCATTTCTTTGATGAACAAAAAGTATATTTCTCTAACTACTATGGTTTACGCTTATCGATGCCGATCATACCTGATGTAAATAAAATAGCCAATGTTCGCAACGATCGTATTAATTTACAAATAGCACGAAACAACGCAGTACACGCAGCCCTACAGGATAGCATCAAC
>JAPJNH010000031.1 GCA_026461075.1 Chitinophagales bacterium | reverse complement strand
TCGTTATCCTCCTCATCTTCATCCGACTCCTCTTTAGCAGGAGCAGTTGTTTTGGTAGTAGTGCTAGCAGGTTTAGCCTTGGTATTATTTGCAGGCTTCGACTTTGTAGCGGGCTCAGCTTTTTCACTTGACGCCTTCGATGCAGGTGCTGTACTCATTCCAACCACCTGATAGGTACCATGCTTTTCAGTAGGCATTACGGCCATGTGACCACCAGCTAATGAACCATACATAGGTCCGCTAGATCCTCCACAGCTTGCCAAAACAAGCACAAGAGCCATTACAGCACAAAGCGAGAGACTATTTAAATATTTTTTCATCAGTAATTCAATTACTTTTTGGATTGACGTATACGAGTGTGCAAGATAATAAAAAAATCGCAGATTTTCCGCTTTTACCACGAGCCCCCTGCGCCGCCGCCGCCGCCAGAGCCACCTCCAAATCCTCCGAAGCCACTGTCGCCGCCACCACTTCCAAAACCGCCGCCAAAGCCACCCCGACGAGAGCTTAAAACACTCGTCCAGAACAAGGCTTCAGCCGCGCCGCTAGAAATATGCATACCGCCACCGCCGTTATTATTACGACGGAAGAATACCAAAATCAAAATAATAATAACGAACAATAGAAGCACCCAGCCACGTGTCTTAGGCTCCTTCGCGCGCTTATCGTGATATTCCCCTTTGGAGAGATCCATAATCGCATTCACGCCGTTCAATACCCCTCCATAATAATCATTATGCTTGAAGGCTGGTGTTATCTCATGATCGATAATCTGACCGAGTGTGGCGTCGGGCAAAACCCCTTCCATCCCATAGCCTGTCGTAATGAAAATGCGATGATTCGCCGGACTGATTAACATGAGTACCCCGCTATTCGTTTTCTTGTTACCAATCCCCCACTCACGCAACAAGGCGATAGCATATTCATCGATTTCATAACCCCCTAAATCATCATAAATAACAACAGCCAATTGTATGCCGGTGCTGTCATCGAATGCTACGAGGCGACGTTCAATATCCGCTTGCTGCGCCGCATCTAGCAACCCAACATAGTCGTTCACCAAACGAGGTGGGGAAGATGGTTTTGGGAACTCCATCTTCGCCTGTGCCACACCCAATAAGGTGAGTAAGGCCACTATTATTTGAACGAAAACTTGCTTCAATTGAATTGTTTTAATCATTTCTATTCAGACTACTTAAAGCATAACGACGTCATCTGACAATTCGTTTTTATCATCACTTTGATGCGGGAAATGCGCTTGCAGCGATTGTCCACAAGTAAGAATGGCCTCACACAAACCATCACACAGTTTTCCCTGGCTAAACTGGCCATGCATCGTATGCTTCAGCTGATTCCAAAAGTCTTGCGTTACCTTTTCATGTATCCCTTTATCTCCTAAGATGGCGAAGAGACGCTCACCATAGGCCATATATATCAAAACCGCATTACGTTCTGCCGTTTCGTGCATTTTCAATCGCTTGAAAACCAGCGCAGCGCGATCTAAAACATCATAGCCATTGGTACGACGCTCCACCACTAGGCGTATCTCTCCAGAGGTAAATTGCTCTGCAGCTTGGATAGCAGCCTTCAAACGTGCGAGCTCCTCTTGCGAGAAAATCGACGGCTCCGGCTTCGACTTAAAGAGTCCGAACATAATTAGTTGGTATCAAATGCGTCCTTAGAAACCTTCGGCGCAGCACTCGCTCCTTGTTCCGCAGCGAAATAGCCTTTCTCTTTGAAACCAAATAAGCCACTGTACAATACCGCTGGGAAGGTGCGGATACGTGAATTATAATCTTGTGTAGCCTCGTTGAAATCACGTCTTGCGGTAGCAATACGGTTTTCAGTGCCCGTCATCTCGCGTTGCAAATCAGTAAACTGTTGGCTCGCCTTCAAATCAGGATAGTTCTCTACTACCGTCATCAAACGACCCAAAGCAGCACCTAACTGACCTTGACTACGTTGAAATTGCTCGATTTTCTCTGGACTCAAATCTTCTGCGTTAACAGTCATCTTCGTCGCATTTGCACGCGCCTGAATCACTTCTGTTAAAGTCGACTTTTCAAATTTTGCATAACCCGCTACCGTGTTTACTAAATTACCGATAAGGTCGTTACGACGTTGATACTGCGTTTCTACTTGTGCCCATGCGCCCTTTACCGCCTGATCCTGACGAACCATGCCGTTATAAGAACCAATTAAGGCGAAAATTAAAATGGCAATGACTGCGACAATGCCTAGACGAACTAATAGTTTCGTGTTCATGTTGTTTAAATTGTGTGTTGAAATTAATGCTTTCCACGCAATGCGCAAATCAAATACCAAAACTAGTTCCTGACATATTGCCGATGATTTCAGCCATTCCGTCCTGACGAAACGACTATTTAAAATAAATCACAGAACATTAACGCTTCTTTTAGTGTTTATTTGGATAGTCAATGTAGAATACATTATTTTTGTACCTCAAAGAACCAACATGGAAGACAATAGCACATTAGCCCCGATAGATCTTTATACTGAAGCAACTCCGAATCCGGAGACTTTAAAATTCGTTTTGAACAGAATGTTATACGCTTCAAAAAGCGTTGACTACCCTACTTTGGAATCTGCTAATGGTTCGCCATTGGCTATGGACCTCTTTGGGTTTCCTTTTGTAAAGGGAGTGTTCATCATGAACAATTTCGTGACAATCACTAAACATCCAGAAATCGTTTGGGAAGATATCACGCCTTCTTTAAAAGCATTCATTAAAAAATATGTTCAAGATGGCCGCCCGATTATCATCGACGCCCCTGAACGTCCGATCGCTACTGGTGATACCAATGCGATCATCGAAAAGATCAAAGAAGTTCTAGACAATTACGTAAAGCCAGCCGTTGAAATGGACGGTGGCGCTATCGCTTTCAAATCGTATGAAGAAGGTGTGGTGAGCGTATTGTTACAAGGAAGCTGCAGCGGCTGCCCTAGCTCTACTATCACGTTAAAATCAGGTATCGAAAACTTGATGAAACGCATGGTTCCTGAAGTTACTTCTGTGGTAGCGGAAGGAATGTAAAGAAATTAAAAATTAAAGGTTAAAAATTAAAAATTGAGTATTTAGAATGCGAGTACTCGGTTCTTCTAACTAATTTTTATAAGATTCTCCTGCTTCTAAAACTTCGGAATGGGGCTTGATTTCAGAATTACAGAGCACGTATAATTTTTAATTCTTAATTTTTAATTCTTAATTATAAGGCGTTCCCCCCCATACTCTGCAATTCTACCAACTTGCGATAGAAGCCATTGTCGAGTTGCATTAAATCTTGGTGATTCCCCTTTTCAATGATTCTGCCTTTTTGTAATACCCAAATTTCATCGGCATGTTGAATCGTGCTTAAGCGATGTGCAATTACAATAGACGTACGATGCTGCATCAACTTATACAAGGCATCTTGTACGAGCTTTTCACTTTCAGTATCCAGCGCTGATGTTGCTTCATCGAGAATTAATATGGGTGGGTTTTTCATCACCGCACGTGCGATGGTAACACGTTGTCTTTGTCCGCCACTCAACTTACTTCCACGCTCCCCAATAACAGTATCGTAGCCGTTTTCAAGCTCCATGATAAAATCATGTGCGTTTGCTACTTTCGCCGCTGCAATCACATCTTCTTTCTTCACATTATTCAACCCGAATGCGATATTATTAAAGACCGTGTCGTTGAATAAAATCGCCTCTTGCGAAACGATACCCATATGCTGACGAATATCGTGCAATTTCAAATCTTTGATATTCTGCCCGTCGATACAAATCTCTCCACTCTGCACATCCCAGAAGCGGGGTAACAAATCAACGAAGGTCGATTTTCCACCACCACTCGGTCCTACCAAAGCTATCACCTTACCCTTTTCTATCGTAACGTTGATATTATTCAATACCGGTTCTCCTTGATAGGCAAAGCTTACATTCTTGTATTCAATCTTCTGTTCAAAGTTAGGTAAAGCCTTTGCTGAAGCACTTTCGTAAATCACCTCATCTGCATGCAACAATTCATTCACACGATCTAGTGCCGCTAATCCTTTTTGGATATTGAAGTACGAGTAAGAAATAGATTTCATCGGACTAATCAATTGCGAGAAGAATAACATATACGCAATGAATCCGGAAGGCGTCAAATTACCATGATGACTTAATACAATTGAACCGCCCAAATAAAGTACGGCAGCCACCGCTCCGATACCTAAGAATTCGCTCATAGGAGAGGCAAGGTCACGCAAGCGGATCATGCGGTTATTAATCTTATACATCTCCTCGTTTACATTCACGAAGCGGGTGCGCTGAAAACGCTCTCCGTTAAAGGCTTTCACAATGCGGATACCAGAAATCGTCTCTTCAATAAATGACAAAAGAAAACCATAATGCGTCAAACCACTTCTTCCCTGGCGTTTCAACGGCTTACCTACCGAAGTAATAATCAAGGCGCTGATTGGAAGAATGATAAACGCGATAATCGTCAATTTCGGACTATTATAAATCATCCATCCCAAGTAAATACAAACCTCTAAAGGATCTTTAATGAAGTTCTCCAAAAGGTTCATAATGCCCGAATCTACTTCATTTAAGTCGTTCGTGATACGCGACATCAAATCACCTTTACGTTCATTTGAAAAATAAGAAAGCGGCAAACGCATCATCTTACCAAACATCTCGTTACGCAAATCGCGAATAACGCCGTTACGTACCGGAGCTAAGAAATAGATGGCCAACCAACGGAATAAGTTCTTAAAAAAGAATACTACCACTACCGCCACACAAACGATTGCTAAAGCCTGAATCTGCCCATAGCGCGCGATGATATCGCTCATGAAATAATTGAATCCATCCACCCAAGTGGTTACACTCCACGTTACAATCGGCTTTTGCGTCACCTTCGGTGTTAAACCGAAGAGGATATTCAAGAAAGGAATAATCATCGTCAAGGAGAATACCGAGAAGACGATTGCCATAATATTACAGCCAATATTTAAAAGGACATTGGTCCAGTAAGGACGTAAGGCAAGACGCAGTTGTTTGAATGATTTCATAAGCGGACTGCAAAAATACGAATTAGTTATTCAGTGGACGAACAAAAGGATTATGAGCCTTCTCTTCTCCGATCGTTGTCACCGGACCATGTCCGCTCAAAACTTGTGTTTCATCAGGCAATGGGTAGAGTTTGTTTTGGATATGCTGTTCTAACAGCTCGAAACTCCCTCCAGGAAGGTCTGTCCGGCCGATGCTTCCTTGAAATAAGACATCCCCACTGATTAGCAGATGATTATTTTTATTGTAAAAACTAATGCTTCCAGGTGAATGTCCTGGTGTAAAAAACACCTCAAATACTTCATTGCCGAAATGCAAGGTATCGCCTTCTTTCAAAAACTCCGGCGCCTTCGTCACTGCCGCACAATACAATCCATAGCGCTCCCCTACTTCCGGAGCAGCTTGTAAAACAGGCATTTCATCAGCATGAATATAGAATGGTATTGTTGGAAAATGCGTTAGAAAATCATTCAATCCAAACACATGATCTAAGTGGGCATGTGTCAGCAAAACCTTTGTAGGACGCAGTTTCTTGCCCTCGATAAATTTCAATAAATCAGCACCTTCTTCCGGGCCATAATAACCTGGATCGACTACCCAACATTCTCCACCTTCTTCATACATGAGATAAGTGTTTTCTGAAAACGGGTTAAATATAAAATTAGCTATTTGCATAGGGTTCTAGTTAGAGGTCCATTTCATCACGAAATCATTCATCACATATCCGTTTCCAATATCAAAGTCGGCTACGCGTTCGATGTGAAAGCCTAGCTTAAAATAAAAGTTGATTGATTTAAAATTTTGGCGATTGACAGTCAGTCGAATACAGCGCACACTCGGGTTTTCACGCAATAAACGTTCGAAGGCTGCAGCACCTAGTCCTTTTCCTTGAGCATCCGGACTTAGATAGAATTTATGTAGGAAGGCTTCATTTTCGTCTAATATGCTAAGTGACATGTATCCTTGCGGATTCGATTCTTCTTTTCCAAATAGATAAAAATCTTGTCCCTTACCTAACTGCTCTTGTAAAGCTTCGTCACTATAAATCAACTGCAACATATAGCTTATTTGTTCTTCGCTAATGATGCTGGGATAGTGGTGCCACCAACTCTTTTCAGCAAGCGTTCGAATGCTTGGGATATCGGAAGGGAGGGCTTTTCGAAATATTATATCAGAATATCGCATTAATGATTGGCGTTCTCGCTCACGTAAATTATTTTCTCTGCTTGCTTATCGCTCGAGACATTGTTGGTCGTCAACAATAATCCTGAATTCCCTTTCACTTGCTCTTGCACGACAGGATCAAAGCCTTCGGCGTAGATATATCCGTTTCCGTACAATAATGAATCGAAGCGGACATAACCGTTTACATCTGCCGTCGCATGATAATCATAGAGGCTGGTGTCGGAGCCGGGATAAGCATTACAAAGCAGCTTATAATGCACGCGTATATGCGCGATGGGATAGGTATGATGAAGCGCCTGCACATACAATGTGATAGGGCCTTTCATCTTATTAGTAGTACTAATCACAATGGTGTCCGTAGTTGTCTTCCGACAAGCCAACAGCAGTAATAGCAGCGACAATAGGGAAAGATTTTTTAGGGACACCACCGGATAGGGTTTTGTTAGTGACTAACGACAAATTTAC
>JAPJNH010000030.1 GCA_026461075.1 Chitinophagales bacterium | reverse complement strand
TCATTGTGATTACGATACGCAAACTTGCTACCTCAAAGCGTTCTAAGCCCATTAAGGAATGTTTGATTAACACGAAAGAAGTTCCCCATGTCAATGCTAAGGCGATTACAATCACCCAATTGATTAGTCCGTAATTGGCGCCGCGATATTTTCTCATTTATTTAATTCTTGCCACAATAAATCCTTCAATTCTTGCAGTCCTTCGCCTAAATAAGAGGAGATGAATACCACAGGGATTTTCTTTGGCAATGTCTTTTTGATGAGCTTCTTCAACTCTTCATCGAGCAGATCCGACTTTGTAATCGCCAAGACGTGCTGTTTATGCATTAGCTCTTTGTTATACTTCTTCAACTCATTCTTCAAGATCTTCAAAGTTGCTTTGATATCATTATCGTCGGCAGCTACCATGAATAATAATACTGAGTTACGTTCGATATGACGCAAAAAGCGTATTCCTAAACCTTTTCCTTCAGAAGCCCCTTCGATGATTCCAGGGATATCGGCCATGATGAAGGTCTGATGTCCACGATGTTGTACAATTCCGAGCTGTGGCGTCAATGTAGTGAAAGGATAATCAGCGATTACAGGCTTTGCAGCGGTGATTTTTGACAATAGGGTCGACTTTCCGGCGTTCGGGAAGCCTACCAAGCCTACGTCGGCCAAGACCTTTAATTCAAGGATTTTAGTGGATTCTATGCGTGGTTCTCCGGGTTGAGCGAAGCGTGGGGTTTGACGGGTAGGCGACTTAAAGTGTGCGTTTCCTTTTCCTCCACGACCTCCATAAAGGAGTACTTTCTCTTCTCCATCTTCAGTGATTTCGAACTCAATTTTACCTGTTTCGAAGTCGCGCGCTACTGTTCCGAGTGGAACATCGAGTATCACATCTTGCCCAGAAAGCCCTGTGCAAAGCTCTCCTGCGCCGTTGGCACCATCCGGAGCGAAGATATGTTTCTTATATTTTAAGTGGAGTAATGTCCATAGTTGTGCATTCCCACGAAGGATGATATTTGCACCACGGCCACCATCCCCACCATCGGGTCCTCCCTTACGGGTAAATTTGTCTTTATGAAAGTGGACAGAGCCTGCACCACCCGCGCCGCTGCGAAAAAATATCTTTACGTAATCGACGAAATTGCTGTTTTCCATTGGGGGCAAAGATATCCGTCTTTTTTCGTATTTTCGCCGTTCGAAAATCAAAGTTATGGCACGTCACGAGTTAGTAATGCCTAAAATGGGCGAAAGTATCATGGAAGCTACCATTTTAAAATGGAAGAAGAAGGTAGGTGATCAGGTAGCAATGGACGAAATGATTTTAGATATCGCCACCGACAAAGTGGATAGCGAAGTACCTAGTACCGGCGCTGGCACCTTGGTGGAGATTCTTTTTAACGAGAACGATGTCGTTCCTGTTGGTAAGGTGATTGCGGTCATCGACTCAGCAGCGGGAGCGGTGGCAAGTCCTGCTCCGGTAGCGGCAGCAGCGCCAGTAGCAGCACCTGCTCCGGCAGCAACAACGGTACCATTTGTACCAGCGGCTCCGGTAGCGAACGCAGCGCCAGCAGTAGTGGGTGGCAATCGTTTCTATTCTCCTTTAGTATTGAATATCGCCCGTCAGGAAGGTATTTCTATGCAAGAGCTAGAAAACATCCCTGGAACAGGTAAAGACGGTCGTGTATCGAAGTCGGACATTTTAAATTATATCAGCAAGCGTGGCACAGCGGCTCCGGCAGCAGCGGCTCCAGTAGCGGCGGCACCTGTGGCAGAAACGCCAGCAGCAGCACCAGCTCCTGCACCGATTACAGGCAATGTAGAGGTGGTGGAAATGGATCGCATGCGTAAGTTGATTGCCGACCATATGGTACGTAGTAAGGCTACATCGCCGCACGTAACTTCATTTGCGGAGGCGGATGTAACAAACTTAGTATTGTGGCGTGAGCGTATTAAAAAATCATTTGAAAAG
>JAPJNH010000029.1 GCA_026461075.1 Chitinophagales bacterium | reverse complement strand
CAACATGGCTTGATCGCTGATTTTTGTGTTCCGCTTTTATGTAAGCAATATGCAGTGTGGGGCAACTACGACCAAGAGTTGATGCTACAAAGAGGGGTCGCTGCAGAATCTATACTAATTGCAGGCGCTCCGCATTTCGATCAATTCGCCAAATTATATGCAGCACAATCGGAGCTGCAAGCCAAAAAGTATATTACCTTTTTTGCACAACCTTATTTCAAGTATCCTTATTTGGGAGAAGGTAAATATGCGCTTACATTAGATTGGTTGAATCAACTTCAACAGGAAGTGCAGCGATTAGGAAAAGAACTGCAGATACGTTTGCACCCATTAGATATTGCACAAGATTATTCTTCCCTCCTTGGATCTATCAAAATAGCGAAAGGCAGCTTAGCGGATACCATTCAGGAAAGTTGTCTGGCTTTAACCATAGATTCTGCCGTGGTATTTGAATGTGGCATGGCACAATTACCTGTTATTCAGCTTTCGAATAATTTCGATCGATTTATGGACATGAGCACGCATTATACAAGAAAGGCTAGTTCCGAAAGTGAACTAAAAAAACTTGTTGAAGGATTACTAGGAGAAAAAAGCACTTTTTTAAACGAACAAAAACGACAACAGGAGGGTTTAAGCTATTATTTAGCCAATCCGGGTCAAGCAGCAATAAAAATTATTCAATATTGCGAAGAAAAATAGGCGGAGGTCTTACTTTTGTATTATGAACCAAATTACATTTCATTTCGAGGAAAAAGGAAAAGAGAGCATTACAGTAATGCATGGCAAAGGCGATAGCATTCTAGAAATTGCCGAGAAGAACGATATCGAATTACATCACAACTGTGGTGGCGTTTGTGCTTGTAGCACCTGCCATATATATGTAGAAAAGGGCGAGCATTTGATGGAAGAGTTGAACGACAAGGAAGAGAACTTCATTGATCGTGCAAAAAATCCAAGATTGAATTCTCGTTTGGCTTGTCAATGTGTATTATTGAAAGAGGAAGGTCATATCGAAGTTCGTATTCCAGATCAAAGTCTGCTTTTAGGCGACTAATTATTTAGAATGAAAGGCTTATTGGTACTTGTTTGTAGCGTTTTCGTTTTCATTAACGGAGTCGCGTTTGCGCAAGACAAAATGGATACGCTGAAGGAGTCGAAACACATTCCAGCATTTGTATTCTATACCTTGAAGGACAGCAGTTTATTTACGAAGGATAGCTTGATAAAGAACACGCCTTTGTTATTTATTTGCTTCAATTCGGAGTGTGATCATTGTCAATATGAAACGAAGCAGATCGTAGAATATATCAAGTATTTCAAGGGTATTCAAATTGTGATGGTCTCACGCGAGCCGCAGTCGGCTATCATCGCTTTTAGAGAAAAATATCATTTGGATAAATTACCGATTACTGTTTTACAGGATGGGGCAAACAAAATGCATGATTATTTCGACTTCGCCTTTATACCGCTTATTCGACAGTACGATCGCAAAGGTAATTTGATCGGTGCTTATTCGGAGAATGCCCATATTTTAGACCTTTTAGGCAATTTCGACGAGCATCGGTAGAATTTCAAAAAAAATTTCGGTTAAACTTTTGGAAATTTAAAGTTGGGTTGTATCTTTGCAATCCGTTCTAAAGAACACTCATGCAGGAGTAGCTCAGTTGGTAGAGCACGACCTTGCCAAGGTCGGGGTCGCGGGTTCGAGTCTCGTCTCCTGCTCAGATAAAAAGGTACGACTGGGTCGTACTTTTTTTTTCTACGGACTCGGGTGGTGGAATTGGTAGACACGCAGGACTTAAAATCCTGTGACCAGTAATGGTTGTACGGGTTCAAGTCCCGTCCCGAGTACAAAAAATCCTAACCGAAAGGTTGGGATTTTTTTTGCCTATAACTGTACGAATTCAAGTCGCTCCCGACCCGAAACTTCGGGAATTCGGGACCGAGTACAAAAAATCCTTCCCGTCCCGAGCATTCGGGAAATCGGGACGAAAGGTTGGGATTTTTTTTGCCCCTAACTGTACGAATTCAAGTCGCTCCCGACCCGTAGCCAAGTATTCGCTATTAAGCCTTATTCTCTGAAATCAAATTTTGTGAGTTTCGAGGAGGCGAGTATTCTGTATTTTACCGTAAAAACCACCATTTATATTGCACAAAACCTTTATTTAACCTAATTCCCACTTTTTTGTCTTTTCTTTCATCAAGCGCAAAAAGAGCCATCTCTCTAGTACCAATATTTGCAAAAACACCTTATTCTCCTTATCTTTAAACATGCATCAAGCCCACGTACGTTTCGTCGACTCCGCTAAAAGCAACTTTTTCTCTGTATTGCGCAGCCGAGTTGATGAATATTTTAAAAACGAGAATATTACTAAATATGGTAACGCTACTATGGTTACCAAAACCATAGTCCTTGCACTTTGCTATTTAGGTTCATTCGCCCTCATTATTAGCCTCCCAATGCCAAACGTTCTTTACTATACGCTTTGGTCAATTATGGGATTCGGTTTAGCAGGAATTGGAATGAGCGTTATGCACGATGCAAACCACGGATCTTATTCTTCCAACCCAAAACTGAACACCCTTCTTGGTTATTCCATTAATTTAATCGGAGGTTCCGTATTTAACTGGAAATTACAACATAATGTCCGTCATCATGCCTATACCAACATCGCAAATTATGATGATGACATTAATGATAAATTAATTATACGACTTTCTCCGCATACAGAAGTGAAGTGGTTTCATCGCTACCAACAATATTACTCTTTCTTGTTTTATGGCATGTTGACGATTTATTGGACCTTTGTAAAAGATTTCTACCAGTTCTATGAATACATTTCAAAGGGCGTTAACAAAAACTCCCAAACAGAAAATGCAATTATCTTAGGTAGAATAATTTTAGCAAAATTATTCTATGGCTTCTTCTTTATTTTCGCGCCGATTTATTTCCTACACATCCCAATGGATTTGTTCTTCAAAGGATATTTCTTAATGCACTTCATCGCGGGATTCGTATTGACCATCACTTTCCAATTAGCACACACTGTCGAACATACAACACACCCTACTCCGAACGAAGCTGGGGTTATCGACAATAACTGGGCTATCCATCAGTTGAATACAACGGTTGACTTTTCGCCAAAAAATAAATTCTTAACGTGGTATATGGGAGGTTTAAACTTTCAAGTAGAACATCACTTGTTCCCGAACATTTGTCACGTGCACTACCCTGCTATTGCGAAAATTGTAGAGTCGACTGCTAAAGAATATGATGTTCCTTATTTAATCAATCAGACTTTATTTCAAGCGGTTGCATCGCATTACAGACTACTTCAGGAACTGGGGGTAAAAAGAAACTAAGCCTTACGTGAGGCCATAATAATATCCTTGACCTCCAACACTTTTTTATCGTAGCCGTGTTCAACTAAATTGACCATCGCTGTGCCTAACTCCTTTAATTCACAACCGTAAGAAGGGAAACATAATTTCAGAAATGGATAGGCAAAACGAATCGCCTTATAATAGGAATGAACATTTAGTTGGCCTGCTGCAGGCTTCATAAAGCCAGGACGTAAATTATAAACAGCTTTGAAGGGCATCGCCATTAATGCATTTTCAATTTTACCTTTCACACGAGCCCACATAACTTTACCCTTTTCTGTTGAATCCGTTTCTCCTCCGGAGATATGATTGATAACCATATTGGGATTAACACTCAAAAGTGCCTTGGCAACAGCCATTGGCGTATCATAGGTTACTTTGGTATATGCCTCCTCTGTCATTCCTAAAGAACTAATTCCGGCACAATAAAACAAGGCATCATAACCCATTAATTCATCCTTTAATTCATGGATCTGCATAAAATCAGCGACCAGCAACTCTTTCATTTTAGGATGCACTATTCCAGACGTTTTTCGAGAAACGCTTAGAACCACTTCGACTCTTTTATCATTTAAAATAGTGAGAAGAACACCTTCCCCAACAAGCCCTGTGGCACCAGTAAGTATAATTTTCATAACGCTTGCAAAGGTTATAATTTTCGAAACAAGTGGCGTTTATTATTTCCTAAAAAATTGTGATAATAATGTAGCTAATACTTCCTTAAGACAGGATTAACCGATTTAAACCAATAAATTTCAAGGAAGAGATTAACTTTGCACCGCACTTGCTTAGGACCATAACCACCATACTACGCAATTGCTTAAAAATGCTTACTTTAAAAAGAATAGCGGGGCTACTGATAGCCTCGTGTAGCGTTTGCGTGTGCTTCGCTCAAAACAATGTGGAGATCAGTGTTTCAGACCTGTATTATGCAGCGGAAAAACATTACCCATTATTAGAACAAAAGACACTTATCGCTCAACAAGAAAAAGACAAAAAAGTCTTTTTAAGCGCCAACTATCTTCCGCAAATAAATATAACAGGAAGTGCTACTTACCAAAGCGAGGTAACAGAATTCGTTTTCCCTGGAATGCCTGCTAATGCAGTCTTTCAACAAAAACCTGATCAATATAGCCTTGGCTTAGAAATTCGTCAAAACCTCTTCGACTACGGACAAATAGCAACAGAAAAGAAGGCTGAGTCGATGTTGGGCATTGCACAACGCGCGCAAATAGACGCGCAATGGATTGGAATTAAAGACCGTATCAACAACTGGGTTGGCATTTTTATTTTGCAAAAGGCAAACAAAGCAACCTTAATCTTGCGCTTGCAGGAGCTAGATGCTAAAATTAGAAAAGCAGAAGCCGCCGTCAATAACGGAGTTCTGTTGAAGAGTCAACTGCTTCAATTACAATCTGAATATCTTTCGACACAACAAAAATTAATAGAGTGCCAAACTGCTATCTATAATGCAGCCTATTCGATTAGCGTATACACTGGGATGAAAGCTGATACTGCTGTTAATATTAAATTCCAAAACACACAGGCGCAGCCATTCAAAACAAATACTAATAGAGATGAGTATCTCACGATATTACGTCCTGAATTCCGCGCTTTTGAAGCACAAACCGCTGCCACTAAATTAAAATTCAAATCTTATGTACTTGGCTCTATGCCAAAAGTATTCGTCTTCGGAAGAGGCTACTACGGCCGTCCAGGTTTCAATTTCTTGAACAATGATTTTAGGACTTATGGCTTGGTTGGCGCAGGATTAAGCTGGAACCTAAACAACTATTTCACTTTACAACATCAAAGTTCCTTTAGCAAAGCGCAACTTTCCCTTATTGAACATCAAAAGGAAATGGCTGCGATTAATTTGAACTTGGCAGCAAATCAAATTCTTGCTGATATTCAAAAGACCATTGATATGATTGCGCTAGACAGACAAATCGTTTATCAAAAAAATCAAATCAAAGAAACAGCGTCTAACCAACTAGATAACGGCATCATCACCGCATCTGACTACCTTACCGACTTAGACGGCGCAAATCAAGCGGAGTTAAACCTCAAATTACACCTTGCGCAATTGGAACTTTTAAAAATGAATTACCTAAACGCCATTGGCAGCTAATACCACCACCATGAATTCAAAAAAACTAATTATCATCTCTTCGATTGCCTTAGTAGTATTAGCAATTGTTGGCGGAATTTATTACAGCACGAAAGGTCATGAAAAGACCGATAACGCGCAAATTGACGCAAGCATCATTCCTGTACGTAGTATTGTGAACGGCTTCGTTATCAGCGTAAAGTTTCACGACAATCAAAGCGTGAAACAAGGAGACACTCTTGCTATGATCGACCCTACCGATTATTTAGCGAAAGTAGCACAAGCAGAAGCCGCTTTAGAAAGTGCAAAAGCACAAAGTAGTGCGACGCATTCTGGCGCATCTGCTGCTGGTGATAATGCAGAAGCAAGTAATGCCTCCCGCGCTGCTGCTGAAGCTAATATCCGCGCCGCACAAGCGCGCACTGAGAAAGCTTCTCACGATCAAGAGCGTGCAGAAAAATTATTAAAAGCCGCTGCAATTACACAACAACAGTACGATGCTTACCATGCAGAATATCTTACAGCAAAAGCACAAGAAACAGCTGTCATCAAACAAAGTGAAGCCAGCAAGTTTCAATCAAGTGGTGCTAAAATGCAAGCAAATGCGCAATCTTCACAAGTGAATTTGGCGAATGCGGTTATCAAACAAAGAGAAGCAGAACTGGCCTTAGCCAAAAGCCAGTTAGCGAACACCGTTATTAAAGCGCCCTGCAATGGAATCGTTTCTAAAAAAGCGATTGAAGTGGGTCAATACTTACAAGTATCGACAGCCGTTTGTTCTTGTGTAGATACAGACAACTTCTGGGTGAGTGCAAACTTCAAAGAAACACAGATTTCTAAAATGAAAATTGGTAATACTGTTATGGTGAAAATTGACGCTTTTGAAGACATGCCATTGGAAGGAACCCTTGAAAGCTTCGGTGGTGCTACAGGAGCTAAGTTCAGCCTTTTACCTCCTGACAATTCAACAGGTAACTTCGTTAAAATCACACAACGTGTTCCAGTACGTATCAAACTTGGCAAGTTAACAGAAGAGCAGAAATCGAAGCTCGTTCCTGGCTTGAGCGTGAATGTTGACGTGCACACTCAAAACTAAAAGCACGTGCAAGAGACTACCATCGAAAGCATCAGCTATCCGCAAGGATTTACCAAATGGATTACTGTTATCACAGCGATCAGCTGTGCTATTCTTGAATTGATTGATACGACCATTGTAAACGTATCCCTTCGAGAAATCAGTGGTAGTATCGGTGCAACCACTACTGAAATTGCGTGGGTGACTACCTCCTACGCGATCTCCAATGTTATCATCATTCCACTTACCAGTATGCTTTCCGACTTATTCGGTCGTAGAGTCTATTTTACCGCATCTGTTATTCTCTTCACTTTTGCTTCCTTGATGTGTGGCCTCAGCGATAGTCTATGGACCCTCGTATTCTGGCGCTTTGTGCAAGGTCTTGGTGGAGGAGGTTTATTAAGTACCGCACAAACTATTATCATTGGCGCTTTTCCTCCCGCACAGATGGGTACGGCCAATGCCATCTTCGGTATGGGTATGATTATGGGACCGACCTTTGGTCCTACTCTAGGTGGTTATATCACCGATCATATCTCTTGGCATTGGATTTTCTTCGTAAACATTCCAATTGGTATGACCGCTGCTGTCTTAGCCTGGAATTATATTACTAACCGCCCCGGAGCGGTGAAGCCGAAAAAGATCGATTGGTGGGGGATTTTATTTCTCGTCGTCGCCGTCGGATCCTTACAATTTGTATTGGAAGAAGGCACCTCGAAAGATTGGTTTGAAAGCAGTGAAATTATCTTATTCACGATACTAGCGGTCGCAGGATTGATTGCTTTTATCATCCGAGAATTGAGCATAGAATATCCTGCAGTGAATATTCGTCTGTATCGAAACTATAACTTGGCGATGGGAAGTATCATGAATTTCATTCTTGGTATATTACTTTTTGGAACGGTGTTTATATTCCCATTATTCGCACAGATCTCCTTAGGATGGACCGCTACCCAAACAGGTGTGTTCATGATACCAGGAGCCTTATGCGCCGCTATTGCGATGCCTATTGTTGCGAAGCTGATGGCGAAAGGAGTGAATCCGAAAGTCATAATTATCGGAGGCGTGTTTTTTACCTTTAGCTTTTTGATGTTATTAGGACAATCCTCTCCCGACTCTAATGAATCGAATTTCTATTTTCCATTTGTATTACGTGGATTTGGAATGGCCTTTATGATGTCGCCTATTCTTGCCTTAGCCGTTGGCAACCTAAAAGGAAAAGATATGGCGCAAGCGGTGGGCCTTGCGAATATGATTCGTCAATTAGGAGGCGCATTTGGTATTGCTTTAATCAATGTATATTTAACCAGTGTTAACGCCCAAGTCAGAGGAAATATGCTCGGTTATCTTACGCAATATGATGTGGTGAGCAGCGAACGTTTTGAAAATTTAACCAGACTCTTTCTCGGAGCAGGTAAGACTATTGACGAAGCACAAACATTGGCTTTGAAAATGATGGACGGAATGTTGTTCAAGCAACAAGCTATTGTATGCTACAATCAAGGGTTCATCAATATTGGATTCGTAATATTGTTATGTATTCCGATCGTGTTATTGATTCGCTATAGCAAAAAAGACAAAGTAGTGGTTCAAAACGACCATTAGTTAAAACGGCTTTACGTACAAAGGTAGATTCAATTTATTGGCGATATACTGCCCTAATTGTTCACCTTCTTTACTAAAAGGCCATACGCATAATGACTTTATTGGAAATTCCTTTTGCATGGCTTGAACAGCCGCAATAGTATGTTGGCTTGCTAGACCTTTATTTCTAAACTCAGGCAATACACTGGCGGAGCAAAGGTAGATGCAATCGTGTCCCTTACTATCTTCCGGTGTACGATCGAAAAGTTCTTGCTCATTGATTTCGTCCTTCAGAAAAGAATCAACTAAAGCTTGACTCGTAGGAAAAACAAGAAGCCAAAGAATAGGTCCGTCTTCGTTAGTCACTTCCGTCAAGCACATCGGATGTATGCGTTGCAAACGAGCTTGCGCAGCCTCACTCACTTGCAATTGATCCGGATCGTTTTTCATATCGAAGAAGGAATGTACCATCTCCAACATACGTGCTAAGTTCTTCTGCATATTACATTAATATTCCAGCAATCGTCGCAGATAAGTAAGAAGCCAATGTGCCTGCCAATAAAGCTTTCAAGCCCAACTTCGCTAAATCAGTACGACGAGAAGGCGCCAATTCTCCAATACCACCGATTTGCATCCCTACGCTACTAAAGTTAGCGAAGCCGCAAATCGCGATACTTACAATCAATAAACCTTTCTGCGAAACAATCTTTACCGAATGATCCGTTAAGTGTTGGAAGGCCAAGAACTCGTTCACCGTAAGCTTCTGACCCAACAAGGTAGCTACGCTACTCACGTCTTCGTTAGGTACGCCCATACACCATGCAAGGGGATAGAATAATTTACCGAAGATAAAGTCGAGCGTTAAATTCAATTGCGGATTAAACCAATGTCCTACGTGCACCAACATCCAATCCACCATCGCGATTAAAGCGATAAAGCCAATTAGCATAGCAATTACGTTCATCGCGATTTTAAAACCATCACCTGCACCATGTGTTATAGCGTCGATGATATTCGTATAGTTTGATTTTACCTCCAACTTCACATTACCCATGGTCAGGCTCTCTTCTGTCTCTGGGATAAGAATTTTAGAGATTACCAAAGCGCCAGGAGCAGCCATTAACGAAGCCGCGATTAAGGTCGGCGCCAGATCCATTCCTGCCGCAGCACCCATGTTGGCATAAACAATCAAGATACCACCTGCGATACACGCCAAGCTACCACTCATCGATGCGAGAAGCTCACTACGTGTCATGGAAGGTAAATACGGACGGATCATTACTTGTGCTTCTACCTGACCAACGAAGGCACTCGCTACGTTAGATAAAGCTTCTGCCCCACTCACGCGCATGATAAAGTTCATCCCCTTCGCGATGACAGAAACCACGCGTTGCATAAATCCAATGTGATATAATATTGAAACGAGCACCACTACCAATACAATGGTAGCCGTTACGTTGAAGGCAAAGACAAAACCTTTAGCGTAGAAATTAGCGGGCTGGCCATCCGGACCAACAGTTGCCAAACCTCCATATACAAAGGCTGCACCTTGACGAGCGAAGCCTTCAATTTTCTCCATACCATGACCAAGAATTTGGAAAAAGCGGTTGACAGCAGGCACTTTAAAGACCAAGAGGGCTATAACGACTTGTAACAGCATCCCACTCAAAATAACGCGAAGGTTTATTTTCTTTCTGTTTTCAGAAGCTAGATAGGCAATTCCAAGAATGACAATAATTCCAATTATGCCAATAAAACGCTGCATGGTGTAGAGGTTATTAAATAATTATTAAAAGATTGTTTGCTAATATAATCAAATAAAACATAAAAGGGACTTCGATTCCTCGGAAGGCCCAGTGTTGGATAAAGTCAGTTTTATTATTAATTATCTTGTTGGCCTGCATTATACAATTCAAGCCATCGTGAATCTCCCTTTCTGGCTTGTTCTTCAGCCCAAGCTTTAGATTGAAATCCGGCTTTAACTGAGTTAATAAGGTTTCCTGCAATTGAGTTCGGCTGTATCATCCCATTGGATAATATTTCGAAATAAACGCCATCATGTGCCTTAAAAACTCCGTTTAAGCCTGGAAGCGTCACACCATCCACTCGATAATTTGGGACTGTCCCAGGGGCTAATTTCTTAACACCTTCTGTTTCATGCAAGGTGTAAAGGTTACCTCCAAAGTTATTAGAAACAATCTTTGCGCCTTTCAACCTAACTATCTCTTCCAAAGTTAATGCTCCGCCAAGAGCAATGCCGATACCAATTGTTTTGACTAACTGATTTTCCGTCATTGAACCAAGTGCAGCGGTACAAATTCCTAAACTTGTGCCTAAGAAAGCGCGCGTAAAGGGATCTATCTTATTTTTAGATAATTTTAATAAGACAAAAGTACTTGCTGCACTTAAGATGGAGGTATTTACCTTTTTGTTTGTATTCATTTTATATAAATTTCACTCAATACTAATATAATGAATTAAAACAAAAAAGGGCCTTCGATTCCTCGAAAGCCCTTACAAACCACTAAAACTAAATTAAACTAAAACTATTTATCGTCTTTCACTTCTTCAAATTCTACATCCTGAACATTATCACCACCAGCGGCATTTTCAGCACCCGCATTTGCTGCGCCACCTTCTGCTTGTTGTTGTTCGTTCATTGCTTTGTATAATTCTTCAGAGGCAGCCATCCAAGCATCATTCAATGCTTTCAACTTCACTTCGATAGCGTCGAGATCAGCCGCTTTATGCGCTTCTTTCAATTCATTCAAAGCAGTTTCGATAGTAGCTTTCTTATCCGCACTCAACTTCTCACCATAATCCTTCAATTGCTTTTCAGTTTGGAAGATATGACTGTCCGCTTCGTTCATTTTCTCTACGCGTTCACGTTCTTTCTTGTCGTTTTCTTCGTTCATCTTCGCCTCGTTCTTCATACGTTCTACTTCTTCTTTGCTTAAACCAGTTGAAGACTCGATACGAATTGATTGCGACTTGTTTGTTCCTTTATCCAAAGCACTGATACTCATGATGCCATTTGCATCGATATCGAAAGTAACTTCAATTTGCGGAACACCACGTGGTGCTGGCGGAATACCATCTAAGTGGAAACGTCCTAATGAACGGTTATCCTTAGCCATTGGGCGCTCTCCTTGCAACACATGAATTTCAACGCTCGGTTGAGAATCCGCAGCTGTAGAGAACACTTGCGACTTACGAGTAGGAATCGTAGTATTTGCTTCGATCAACTTCGTAAACACACCTCCCATTGTTTCGATACCTAATGAAAGCGGTGTAACGTCTAACAACAACACATCTTTCACTTCACCCGTCAATACACCCCCTTGAATCGCAGCTCCGATAGCAACCACCTCATCCGGATTAACACCCTTACTAGGCTTACGTCCGAAGAATTTCTCTACCATCTCTTGTACCTTAGGGATACGTGTAGAACCACCCACTAAGATTACTTCATTGATATCATTAGTTGTATAACCTGCATCTTTCAATGCGTTACGACAAGGTTCCAACATACGGTTGAACAAATCATCTGCTAATTGCTCGAACTTCGCACGAGACAAACGCTTTACCAAGTGCTTAGGAACGCCATCTACAGCTGTTACATAAGGCAAATTGATTTCAGTTTCAGAAGAGTTAGATAATTCAATCTTTGCTTTTTCAGCAGCTTCTTTCAAACGTTGTAAAGCCATTGGGTCTTTACGCAAGTCGATACGCTCTTCGTTCAAGAACTCAGTAGCCAACCAGTTGATGATCACTTGGTCGAAGTCGTCACCACCTAAGTGTGTATCACCATTAGTAGATTTAACTTCAAAAACGCCATCTCCTAAATCCAAGATAGAAATATCGAAAGTACCACCACCAAGGTCGAATACCGCGATTTTCATTTCACGATCTGTCTTATCCAAGCCATACGCTAAGGCAGCTGCAGTTGGTTCGTTGATAATACGCATTACTTTCAAACCAGCGATTTCACCCGCTTCTTTCGTAGCGTTACGTTGTGCATCGTTGAAGTAAGCAGGAACCGTAATAACTGCTTCAGTCACGGTAGTTCCTAAATAATCTTCAGCCGTTTTCTTCATTTTTTGAAGAACGATTGCTGAAATCTCTTGCGGAGAATATTTACGATCGCCAATTTCAACACGTACACTATCGCTATCACCACTTACCACTTTATAAGGCATTTTCGCTGCTTCTGCTTTAGAATCAGAGAAACGAGCACCCATGAAACGCTTCACAGAGTAAACGGTGTTCGTTGGGTTTGTAATACTTTGACGCTTAGCAGGATCACCTACTTTACGTTCGCCATTAGCCAAGAAGCCAATAACGGAAGGCGTAGTACGACGACCTTCATCATTTGCAATAACTACCGGTTCGTTACCTTCCATTACAGAAACGCAACTGTTGGTAGTACCTAAGTCAATTCCAATAATTTTTCCCATTGTTCTAAATTTTATTGAGTGTAAATTTTTTCTGAATCACTTACAATCAATCTTTGTGCCACCGCCCATTACCCCCTATTTGTGGGTTATTTTGGCAGATTATGGTCAAATTCACTGACAAAGGGGTGATTTGCCTTGACAAAAAGTCAGTCTATACCCGCATTTGCAATGCCAATAAGCCGAAGAAAGATCGACTGATTACAGGTGAAAATTGCCATTTATTCCCTAAAAAGCAGGACAAGTCTATGTTTTTATGGATGGGGAACTTCCAATTGATTTGTGCTCGGATACCATCTCCGGAATAGGCTGTCTGTATCATCGTGCCTGGCCAATCGGCTTGCACTAGATACATCCGATTAGCGTAGTCTTTTATTTGATAAAACTGGCAATCAATGATCCAGGTCCCAGGCAGGTAACGGAGCCGGAATTTTTGTTTGCAACTCGACAATAAACCGTTCATGCGATTATCCTTTCCAATCGACATTTGCACAAGCCATGAAAAGGATCCTAGTCCGACTTCCTCACTCTTCGCTCCGATAGCAAATAGGCGTTTGTGATTATCCATTCGTTTTGAAAAATGTTCGCCACTAGATTCCCATACACCATTATCCCATCGTTCCTGCCACGTAAAAATCAAAACTTGCTTCTTCGTCAAAGCATGTTCACAGCGAAACTGTAGCACCCCTTGCTCCGCTAACTGATCCTTTTTGAAGTAACTATTCCGCATTTGAAAGAAGCCAATATTTACTTTCGAGGCACGTAAAAACAAAGGCGATTGCCAATTGATATTCCAACTCCTTGCGCCTTCATTCAAGGCACCTGGGACTGTACCCCAATTAAAGAATTGTAGTCGATTATCATCTAACCCGCAATACAAATCACCACCATAAAAGGGATGTATCAGTTTGATTTGATACTTGAAATTCTTCTGATTATCTAAAACTGCTTCTGCTTGCAGATAGGTATTACGAATAGTATAGTGTGCGCATAGACCAGCCTGCAGAAAAGGGGTCGACCAGGAAAAATCATACAATCGTTCATCAATGGATAATGGATGCGTGGGCAATACATGTGCAAGCAAGTAAGTAGCTATGGCCCCATTTTTATGAGTCCATTTAGATTCAATGCCGCACTGATAAAAAGGAATACTCTGCCGCGCTTCTCTACTCGCAGTGGTGACATGCAAGCCACTCGATTGAGAAACCTGTGATAAACTAATTATTGCTTTCGGAGCGCTATTATCCAATTTTCGATACGACATAAAAGCGCCGACTGTCAAGTTCTTTCGATTCCATTCGATTGCAAGTCCCTCACAGTAGCCATTCTCACGCATACTAGTATGCGCTTTAAAAAGTTGTGCCGAAGCTTGTATACCATTCCATGCATTTCGACTCGACAAAAGATAGCCTTGATAAAGACCTAATCCATAACCAAATAACACCTCATAGTCGCCGACGAAATATCGTATGGATGAGGATTTGTTAAGTCCGCTAAAAGTACAGACACAGTAATCAAACGGATGTGGACTCTTCTTATAAATCCATGCTTCGCCTGCATCTCTCTCTGCAGAGAAATTAAAAGATTTCAACTCATCGAACTGAAATTTGAATTGTGTTCGAATAGCCAATAGGTCGGGGAGTTGCTGTAAAGCAAACGACTCTTTCTGCAAATATCTGCATGCTAAATAGGCTTGGCATTTATTGGCCAGTTTGCTGCTTGGAAAATAGTTCATGGCAACAAATACCATGCTCCGCAAGCTATCCATTTGTCCACTTCGCAAAAAAGTACAAGATTGCAATTCTTCTACACAACGCCACTCTCCAAATCGATTTTTATGTTCTAATAAGCGTGATGCATCCTGCGAGTTCAAAAATGAACAGATCAACAAGGTATTTAAATCGAGATTATTCAAATCATATTTAGCTTCTTGAGTAGCAATAGGATATTCTAGCCCTTCAAAAGTTTCGCCGTAAAACCCATTTTCAGATAGATCTTGGGGATAACCTAAAAATGAGTAAGCTAGTAACAGAATAAAGGCGAAAAACTTCAACATATGCTAATAACGCAGAAGCCCAGACCCCAATTGCTTTGTATTTCGTTTTTAAACGTTTATTTTAGTAAGGTGAAAAGAATAGTCCCGATTTTACTACTTAGCCTTTACATTGCTTCCTTCAGTGGGGTTATGTTAAATCTGCATTTTTGCGGAAGTAAACTTAGTTTGGTAGGTCTATTCATTAAACCGAGCGAAATAGATTGTTGCGGAGAAGTAGAGATGGATGATTGTTGCCATGATCACTCTACTTGGATTAAAATTGAAACGGCACACGCACATTCTTCACAGCTTGCATTAGCAGAAAACAACGCTAGTCGAGTTTTAGATAATCACCTACTGCATTTCTCGAGTCACAATTTCAAAGAGGAGCCAACAATCCATAATTATCAAAAAGGAATCCCTCTGAAAATTAGGCCTCCGTTAGATGTCCGGTCGCAAACCAATGTTTTTAGAATTTAGAATAAAAGGACGAACAGTTTTAGTCCTTATGGACCTCCTTTATTTTAAATTATCTAAAAACTTTACAATGAAAAAAATCTTCTTGGCACTTTGCCTTACTTTACTTTCTACTTATTCCTTTTCTCAAACCGCTAATGACTTTACTAAAACAGACTGCTCAGGCACAACACATCATTTGTTTAGCGAAGTAAACAATGATACGATTGTCTTTTTAGAATTCGTCATGACCTGCACCACTTGTGCGAACGTTGGTCATAAAATCGAATCTGCGATTGCACGTTTGCAAAGTGAATTCCCAAATAAGAGCTTTCGTTTTTACCAGTTAGCGTATACGAATTCTTATACATGTGCGACCATGGTCAACTGGCAAGCAAGTAATAATTTCTCTTGTCCTGCATTCGATTCTGGTGCAACCTTAGTAGCACAATATGGCGGATTCGGAATGCCTACCGTAGCAGTTATTGGCGGTAACAATCATACCTTATGTTACAATTCTCTTGGATACATTGATACTGCTGCTGCAGGTACTGCTGTGCGCAATCTATTTAAAAGTAATGGCGTTGAGGCAATTGAAAACGCAGCGATGAGTATCTCCCCAAATCCGGCGAATGATTTCATCCAAATCAAAATTGAAAACTCGACCTATACGAGTCTTGAAATTTTCGACATGAATGGTCGTTTACTATTTGCAGATCATAACGCAAGTCCAGTTCTAAATATTGATACACACCTTTGGAATAAGGGCAATTATGTTGTTCGTCTACGTCAATCCAACAAGACAAGCACACAAACCATCAGCATTCAATAATATGCACTTTCGAAATTCGATGAAACAATTGTTAGCTACAATTGTCCTCCTAATCATTTCGATTTTCCAAATTGTAAATGCGCAAAACAATTTATTCATCCCGCCATTATTAAGCGGGAAGAATTTTAATTTGAACGTACAAAATGGAACAGCGAATTGGGTGGCAGGACAAACAACACCAACCTATGGGGTGAATGGTAATTTCTTGGCGCCAACCATAGAACTTTGGAAAGGCGATCAAGTAGCATTGACCGTCCATAATAAGATCAATGCACCAACCACCATGCATTGGCATGGGATGCACGTGCCATCTATGGATGATGGCGGTCCTCACAGTATCATCTACCCGAATCAAAGTTGGACAGCCGCATTTAAAGTAATGAACCCGGCTGCGACTTGTTGGTATCATCCACACGGTGCGCATACAACCGATTTGCAAGTAAGTAAAGGCTTGGCGGGAATGATTATTGTTCGTGATAGTCAAGAACTTGCTTTGAATCTACCTCGTAAATATGGTATTGATGATTTTCCAATTATTCTTCAAACAAAAGCATTTGATGTTTTATATCAAGCCGCTATCTCTACTGAATTAGATACATTGGTGATGGTCAACGGCACTCCTCGAGCTACCTTGAATATCCCTGCGCAGATGGTTCGTTTTCGTTTGTTAAATGGATCATCAAATAGAACATTCTATGTTGGTCTGTCTACTGGCGATTCCATGACAGTAATTGGAACTGATAATGGTTTATTAAATCATCTGTACAAATGCACAAGAATCATGATCTCTAACGGAGAACGGGTAGAAATGATTTTGGACGCGAGCAACAAACAAGGTCAATCGATTCAATTGATGTGCTATGGTAGCGAAATTCCAAAAGGTATCAAAGGTGCTGATAGTATTGGCACAGGAATGGCTTCGATAATGGATTATGATTTGAATCCGCTGAATGGTGCTGATTATACATTACTTAATTTAACTGTAACTGCACCAACCCCAGGCGCAATTTTAAGTATACCCAATAACCTAGCCTCCGATATCCCATTTCTTGCCGTTAATGCAACGGTGCACCGTGATTTAGTGTTTACACCCATCGACAGTATGCCTGCGACGATGGTGATGGGACCCTTTCACATCAATGATACGAGCTATAACGAAATGCATATCAATGATACGGTTTACCTAAACACGACCGAAACGTGGAGCATTGTCAATCGCACGATGATTGCACATCCTTTTCACGTACACGACATGCATTTTTATGTTCATTCTATCAATCAGAATACAACTATTCCGATCGACTATCAAGGTAGAAAAGATGTTGTATTGGTGATGCCAGGCGACTCTTTAACGTTTGTTACTAAGTTCGAAGACTTCGCAGATCCGATGGTACCGTATATGTATCATTGTCATCTCTTACATCACGAAGACGATGGTATGATGGGCAGTTTCGTCGTACTAGACACTACGATGCATATGGGAATTGGTGATCAATTAATGCAAGAAGGAATCCTTTTCCCCAACCCATGTCACGACTACTTGTCCCTTAAACATTCTTTGAAGAATACAGATCAAATACATTGTTGGAATATTTTGGGTGAAGAGATTCCATTAGAAAAAATCAATCCAACGACCTTGAACACTGCATCCCTTAAGGAAGGTATTTACATTCTTCAAATCAATCAACTACGCTATAAATTCGTCAAATCGAACTAATGAACACTACCCATAAACCCATAGAGTATTATATAAAGAACTTAAACCTTCTTCCACACCCAGAAGGAGGTTTTTACCGAGAAACGTTTCGAAGCAAAGGAGTGATTTCGCAAGATGCACTTCCGGAAGGATTTTTAGGAGACCGAAATTTTAGTACCTCCATTTACTTTCTTTTGCCAGGAAATACTTTTTCTGCTGTGCATAGAATTCATTCAGATGAAACCTGGTATTATCAGGGAGGTGATTCTTTAGAATTATGGATGCTTTGCGACGGTGGCAGTCTTTCGAAAGTAATGATTGGTCCAGACCTAGAAAAGGGTGAAGTTATGCAATACACGGTTCCAGCAGATTGTTGGTTTGCCTCCAAGTCAATCAACCCTGAAGGTTATACCCTCGTTGGCTGTCAGGTGGCTCCAGGATTTGATTTCCAAGATTTCGTACTAGCGGATAGGGAGATTTTAGTGCATCAATTTCCACAATACCGAGAATTCATTCTTGCCTTTACTAGATAAAAGGATAATCGTATCTTTAAAGCAATGGATACGCCTGAAATTTTATTATCCGCAAATAACATCAGCAAACGCTATGGCTCCCTTCCGGTTTTGAAAGGTGTGAATTTTTCTATTCACGCAGGAGAAGTCGTTAGTATTGTCGGAAGCAGCGGTGCAGGAAAAAGCACCTTGTTGCATATTCTCGGCACCTTAGATACTCCTGATGAAGGGGAAATTTTCTTTCGCGGAGAGAATCTAAAATCCTTTTCTAGCAAACAACTCGCAGCCTTTAGAAATAAGAATATTGGATTCATTTTCCAATTCCATCATCTATTGCCTGAGTTCACAGCCCTGGAGAATATTATGATGCCCGGTCTATTGGCCAATCAAAAGAAAGCCGAGCTAGAACCACGTGCCCTCCTACTCCTAGAAAAATTAGGGCTGAAGGAAAGAGCTCAACACAAGCCTGCTGAATTAAGTGGTGGAGAAGCGCAACGTGTAGCTGTCGCTCGTGCCTTAATGAACCAACCACAACTGATTTGCGCCGATGAACCGAGTGGAAACCTCGACTCCGAAAAAGCAAGAGAATTACATCAACTTTTCTTCGACTTACGTAAAGAATTCAATATTACTTTTCTAATCGTTACGCATAACGAAGAGCTCGCCAATATGTCCGACAGAAAATTGTTAATGAAAGATGGACAGATACTTTCAGATGCGACAAATAACACGCTTTAACCTTACCTTTGCAGTATGAGTAAAATGGGGAAAATCTTAGTGGCGATGAGTGGTGGTTTAGATAGCACCATGGCGGCCTTACATCTTCACGAGCAAGGATATGAAGTGGTAGGTGTGACCATGAAAACATTCGACTACGCCAAATCAGGTGGCAGTAAAAAAGAAACTGGCTGTTGTAATTTAGATACGATCAATGATGCGCGCGAAGTGGCTGTCAAAAACGGCTTCGCACATTATATTCTCGATATCAAAGAGGAATTCGGTCAGATGGTAATAGAAGATTTCATCGATGAATATCTTGCCGGACGAACACCAAACCCATGCGTGCTTTGTAATACGCATATCAAATGGGATGCCCTCTTAAAGAAAGCGGATCAATTAGGCTGTGAATTCATTGCTACTGGTCACTATGCCCGTAAAGCTGAATTAGACGGACGCTATTATATTCGTAAAGCAGTAGATGACACCAAAGATCAGAGCTACGTGCTGTGGGGACTTTCACAAGAATCTCTTAAGCGCACTTTATTTCCACTAGGCGACTTACGCAAGACGGAAGTTCGTCAGCAAGCCTATGATGCTGGTTACGACGCAGTGGCTTCAAAAAGTGAAAGCTATGAAATTTGCTTTGTCCCTGACAACGACTATAGAGGCTTCTTGAAACGTCAACGCCCAGGCTTACAAGAGCAAGTAAAAGAAGGAACCTTTGTCGACGCCCAAGGAAAAGAATTAGGTAAACATGAAGGTTATCCATTCTTCACTATCGGACAGAGAAAAGGTCTAGGCATTGCATTAGGTCAACCGATGTTCGTCACGAATATCGACCCAGAACATAATCGCGTGACTTTAGGTCCGCAAGAGGAATTACAACGCAGTGAAATGTTCGTTCATAAACTGACTTGGCAAAAATATTTATCCCCTAGTTCCTTAGAAAATTTAACCGTTAAAATACGTTATAAGGACAGCGGTAATCCTGCCAATTTACAACTCACGCAAGCCGATAAAGCTTTAATACATTTCGACAAATATGTGAATGGTATTGCTCCTGGTCAATCTGCCGTTTTTTACGAAGGTGATGATGTTGTTGGCGGAGGCAGAATCCATAGCGCTTGGTAAAATTAGAATCTTTCGATATGCGAATTTCATCCCTACTATTCTTGTTAATCGGCGCCTTCTGTTTTATTACAGGATGCACGAAGCAAGACTTGCAAGCACTCGACTTAAAAGACAGCTATTACCCTTTGCAAGTAGGGAAATATATCATTTACGATGTCGATTCTACCGTATACGATGAGTTCTCGCAAAGTTCTTATTTACACCAATTTCAAGTAAAGATGCTTGTTGCGGATACTTTCCGTGATAGCAACATGAAATTGAATTACCGCTACGAAAGATATACCCGCGAAAACTCCAAGCAAGCCTTTCAACTAGCAGATGTTTGGTCGGCCACGCAACAAAACGGACGTGTGGAAGTGGTGGAAGAAAATCAACGATTCATCAAATACATTTATCCGCCAGTACTTGGCAATTCTTGGAAAGGAAACGCTTATATCAAAGCCGATTTAAACGACCCTCGTTCTAAATTCTTAGGCAATTGGGATTATTCATTCACTGCAGTAGATCAGCCATTCGAATTAAAAGGCACCACCTACGATTCAACAATCGTAGTTTTAGAAAACGGTGAATTGATCCCGCAAGTGGAAAGTAGCAACTTCAAAACTATTTACGCCAAACATATTGGCCCTATTTACGCTAAGAGAGAATACCTTGAAAAACAGCCTTCTGATCTTACTTGGCAGTCTGGATTTAGTGTAGAATATCGTATCAACAGTCATAATTAATACAATGAAAAAACTGGTAATGACGCTCTGTATGGGCGTTCTAAGCATCTCAACTTTTGCACAGCTGAAACAATTGAGCATGGAAGACGCAGTGCTCCGTCAGCGTAGCACTTTAGCTCCAGAACGTATTGCGCAATTGCAGTGGATTAAAAACAGTAACGCGTATATTGCTGTTAAGAAAGAAGGCAGTCAAGAATTCTTTTTGATAAGTGATGCTACCCATCGTAATCCAGATCGTACCATCAGCTTACGTGAGATAAATGCTGCACTTAAAACGGCAAAGAATGATACACTAACGCGCTTACCTATGATAGAAGGTATCGCGAATAGCAGTATGCGTTTTACACTTAAAAATTCAACAATTTATTTCGATTGGATACGTGCAAGTGTTTCAAGTTTACAAATCCCTGAAAACGCCGAGCACAACGACTTTCATGAAGCGACTCATCAGACGGCCTTTGTAAAAAACAATAACCTCTTCATTAGTGACGGAGCGAATACGATTCAAACAATTACTACGGACGGCAGCGAGGATATCGTGTATGGACAATCCGTTCACCGTAATGAATATGGTATCAATAAAGGTACTTTCTGGAGCCCGAACGGACAATCACTCGCCTTCTATCGTATGGACCAAAGCATGGTAACTGACTATCCAATCTACCATTTGGATCAAAAACCTGCTACCGCAAAAATGATAAAATATCCGATGGCCGGAATGAAAAGTCATGAAGTAAGAGTTGGTGTTTATAATACACAAACGAAGAAGACTGTTTATTTGCAAGTTACAGGTCCGAAAGATCAATACCTCACGAACATTTCATGGAATAACGATAATCAGACTATCTATGTGGTTGTTTTAAATCGTGAAACGAATCATCTAGATGTGAATGCTTACAATGCAACTGATGGAAGTTTCATCAAAACATTATTCTCTCAAAACAACTCCATTTGGTTAGAGCCTACTCATCCACTTTATATGCTTCCAAACTCGACGCAATGGGCTATTTGGGAGAGTGCAAACTATACAGGCCACCATCAATATTCGCTAGTCGACTTAAAAAGCGGTGATATAGTAACAAGTTTCGGGATTACAGGTTGTGATGTTTTGGACATCCTGGCCTATGCAAACAACAAGGTTTATTATACTTGGACTAATGGCCTAGATATACATCTCGCGTGCACCACACTTTCATTTGCTAAAAAAGTAGTAACAACACCAACAAGCAAATTAACAAGTATTGCAGGTATACATACTCCACTCATTAATGAAACAAATGGCTATTGGATCGATCAATATTCCAATGCAACAACGCCAAGAATAGTCAACGTAATGACAGCTGCAAACAAGGTCGAGAAAAATTTATTGACGGCTGCAAATCCGCTTAAGGACTATGCTTTAGGAAAAACAAGCCTGATTTATTTAAAATCAACAGATGGTAAAACCGACCTCTATGCTCGCATGATTCTTCCAACGAACTTCGATAGCACTAAAAAATATCCAAGTATTACTTATGTCTATAATGGACCTCATGTTCAGTTAGTGAACAACGGCTGGTTGAATGGCGCTGACTTATGGCAACACCTAATGGCTGAACGCGGTTATATTGTTTTTGTATTAGACGGCCGAGGATCTGATCATCGTGGATTGGCCTTCGAGCAAGCGATACATCGTCATTTAGGAGATGCGGAAATTGCAGATCAACTACAAGGCAATAAATATCTTCGTTCTTTAAGTTATGTCGATAGTACACGTATGGGTATTTATGGCTGGAGCTTCGGAGGATTCATGACGACTTCTTTAATGACACGTACACCAAACGCTTATAAAGTGGGCATTTGTGGCGGACCAGTGATTGATTGGAATTATTATGAAGTAATGTATACGGAGCGTTACATGGATAGCCCTAGCGAAAATCCTGAAGGCTATCAAAAAGCAAACACAGTTAATTATATCGACAATTTAAAAGGCAAATTGCTAATGATTCACGGCACTTCAGATGATGTGGTGGTTTGGCAAAACAGCTTGATGTATATTCAAAAATGCGTAGAGAAAGGCAAGCAAATTGATTACTTCGTCTATCCTGGTCATTTACACAATGTAATGGGTAAAGACCGTGTACATTTATTAAATAAGATCTCTAATTATTTCGAGACGAACTTATAATTCGCTTATCGAATTAAGGCAATGGTACCGCTAATCGTATTGGTGGTACCATTTGTTTTTTCATAACTTAGGTAATACGAATATGCGTCGCTTACTTGAAGAACGCCGTTGAAAGTACCATCCCAACCTTGTTTCGCAACGGTGATATCTTGGGTTGAGAATACTAATTGTCCCCAACGATTGTAAATTCTCCAATCCACTTTCGTTAAGTTATTTCCTAACAAGCGTATCCTTTCATTCACCCCGTCTCCGTTAGGGGAAAACGCATTGGGAAGAACCATAGCCGTATCCTTCGGACCAGGCACTGGTGGCGGAGGAACTAAGCACGTAAAATGAGCGATAATCGTATCCGACTGATTCACATAAATACTCATCGTATCTTTTATCAAGGTACTCGCGTTGTGATGCTTCACTTCCCAACGATCAAACATACACTTAGAAGAGCTTGCCTTTGCTTGAAATGGCAAATTGGTAACGCCAAAATATTTTCCAGTCCATGGATAATATGGTAAAGGATTCAAGGTACTCACTCCAACTGTGCCCGCCCCAATAGGATCAACCATTACTGTGATGTTGTGAGGTCCGGTCAGTGTATAACAACCGATGAGTCCTGTATCGATATTATTGCAACGCGTAGTGATAAAATTCTGCATCAACGCAACATTGGATTGCCAGCCTGCATACGTTCCTCCCCAACGATTAATTTGACTTTGAATTTCAAGATTGATAATGGAAATCTGTTTGCCAAAATAATAATTCACGGTATCGCAATTCAAATCTCTATTGATTAAATCAGCATAACGATTTATATACATCGACTTGAATTCAGGATTTAAAAGCAACTTATTTAATAGCGCTAAATGTCCCATACTAGCACTGGGTGGCGTATTAATATTACCCCAGTTATTATCCAAATCACAAGGATCTGCATTGGCAGTCGTTGTTGGCCAACCGGTAAAGTTCTGTCCTAGATTATAGGTATTATCCTCATCCCATAAACAATAGCGCCATTTCAATTTTTGACCAGCAGGATTTCTTCCGCGCCACCACATCGTATTCCAATTAATCCAATCGGAGTTTACGATATAGGTATTGTAAATCGCATTGTCAATCATTGAACTGAAATCAATTCTATCCTTGACATACTGATAAGCGCCAGGATTAGTCATGGAATTAGCCATAGCGAAATTATAGGTATTATTCCACGCTGTATCACTGCCATAAGTAATATTCATTCCTCCCCAGAATTGTAAAAGATCAATATTGTTTTCATCCTGATTGTAATAGTATTTAGTATAATCCTTGTCATTTACTTTCTCTCGAATTTCATACAAGCCATAGTAGGAACCATTCACAAACATCGCACAAGGCAAATAAGAACGACAGTCGACATCTAAATGTCTTTTCTGTGCAAAGTCCTGTACAAAGGCATCTCGTGTATGACAAGAGACGCTTGGACCGAACGGGTAATTATCTGAAGCTGCAGCCTTGAAAATCACGCGATCAAAACTTTTTCGCTTCGTTACATTTGGAAATAATTTGTACTTGATAGCATCATTATATCCATACTCATCGTTACAGACGAAATCAAAACCGCGTTGTGGATAGGCCCATGAATCATTTCCGTGTTTTCCGCCATCCCCTACTTGCTGCCATTGAAATAGGCCCGTTGAATCAAAAAACTCAACAGACACCTCATCTGAAGTTGCCCAACCACCCGCTTGTAATAAGGAATATAAACTCAAAGAAGAAACAGAAACAACTGGTATATGTCGGTTGTCATTAATAAAATAAGTATTCGGCTCAATAAAACTTGGCGGCACTAAAGGATCGCCGGTGCACCAAGCACGAGTCTTGATTACTGTGGTAGCCGTTATAGGGAATGGTCCGCTGTAGATCGTAGAAAGCGTATTAGGCGAACTTCCGTCAGTTGTGTAGCGTATCAAAGCTGTTGCGTCCGCGCAACTCAAACTAATGTTTTGTGTTCCCGAGTAAAATCCAGGAGCTATTGAAAAGTTCACTAAGGGTTCATATTCCTTAAACGGATTGCTATTCGTGATTCCTGGTGTGGGCGCAAGAAATACCGACCAAGTACTTGCTCCGTCAGTAGTTCTTCCTCTGGAGTGATTCGCTTGATTGCGAAGAATGGTAAATGAATCAAGAATAAGACCACTTGCATCTGAAAAAACAATTTCTTCATTGGCACACTGCGTCAATTTAAAAGACGTATGAATCTCCGTTCCCATCACGGTATTCATTCCCGAAGCACGAATTAATAAAAAAGTGCCAGCGCCAATCGTTGAGCCTGCAGGAAAAGCCCATTTCATAACATTTCCTTTGCTGTCGCTCAGATGATAACCAGTCAAGGCAACAGTACTTGCGCCGCTATTATATAATTCGATCCAATCGGAAAAACCTCCAAATGCGTCTGCACTATTGCTGACATTCGCACAGGAATATTCGTTAATCTTTACTTGAGCTAGCAAACTGCCATTCCACACTAAAAGCATTCCAAAGAGGAAGAGTATGGTCTTTTTCATTTAATTTCTTTAAGGTAAAATAAATATAATCATTTTATCGTTAAATGAATACTATAACATCTTTGCTATTGAGCATTACGACTAAAAATTGTAAATTGCAGAATTAAATCTCATTCCATGAAAAATATCACAGTTATTGGTGCTGGTCAAATGGGTAATGGCATTGCACATGTTTTCGCGCTTAAAGGTTTTTCAGTTCAATTGGTAGATGTATCTGCTCCAGCTTTGGAAAAAGCTATTGCTACCATTGCAAAGAACAATGAAAGAATGGTTGGCAAAGGAACGATTACAGCAGAAGAAATGACTGCTTGTATGCAAAATATACAAACCAATACTTCTTTAGCTGACGCATGTAAAACTGCTGATTTAGTCGTGGAAGCTGCAACAGAGAACATCGACCTTAAATTGCGCATCTTCGCGGACATCGATGCGAACGCACCAGAAGGCTGTATCCTTGCGTCAAATACTTCTTCTATCTCCATCACACGTATCGCTGCCGCTACCAAGCGTCCAGCTGCTGTAATCGGAATGCACTTCATGAACCCAGTGCCAGTAATGAAATTGGTAGAGGTGATTCGCGGCTACGCGACCACAGACGAAGTAGCTAATACGATCGTTGAGCTTTCTAAGAAATTAGGCAAGATTCCTACCGTAGTAAACGACTACCCTGGCTTCGTTAGCAACCGTATCTTGATGCCGATGATCAATGAAGCAATCGAAACCCTTTTCCAAGGTGTTGCAGGAGTGGAAGAAATTGACACGGTTATGAAATTAGGTATGGCACACCCAATGGGACCCTTACAACTAGCTGATTTCATCGGATTAGATACTTGCTTGGCGATTTTACGCGTCTTGCATGATGGCTTCGGCAACCCTAAATATGCTCCTTGTCCTTTATTAGTGAATATGGTGACTGCAAAAAAACTAGGTGTAAAAAGTGGTGAAGGCTTTTATGTGCACACGCCAGGCAGTAAAGAACTAGTGGTTAGTCCGAGTTTCAAATAAAAGTGACTCCGTAATAATATCAAATTTTGTAAAGGCCATTCTCAGGATTGGCCTTTATTTTTGTAGTACAATCTTATCCATATGCGTACCCTACTTACTTCTTTGTTTTTAACCCTTTGCTTGCATTCGTTTGCCCAATTTCAAATCGATACTACTTTCAATCATACTGCCTATAACGAGTTCACGCAATTAGCAGGAAATATTGTGAATGGCAATAAACTAATGTATACGCCACAAAATGATTTGATAGTAGCAGGTAGATGGCAAACCTCTCTCAGTCAAATTTGTGTATGGAAATATTTGCAAGATGGAAGCAATGATTTAAGCTTCGGCGGCAATGGTTTTGGTATGGGATATGTGCAAGTACCTGTTCCAATCACTTATGTAACTGTCACAGATGCAAAGGTTCAAAATGATGGCAAAATTGTCGTTTTAGCAGATGCTGTTTGGAGTACGGGCAGCTTCAATGCGACGCAATCTTTTATTGCGCTAGCGCGTTTCAATAGCAATGGAACCCCTGACACTTCCTTTAATCATACAGGACTTCTAATAAGTTCTTTACTACAAAACTCCGAATATGAAACGAAGACCTTAGACATTGACGAATTAGGCACTATTTATATTGCTGGAGCGGTGCGTGATTATGGCAATTGGAACTGCGCATTAGGTACCGGAGCGTGGTTTATCGCTTCTTATTTGCCGAATGGCAGCTTGAATACAAACTTTAACTCAAGCGGATTTATTCAAACAGGTGCATCTAGCATCGCACTAAACTTTACGTCTATTACACCCTACACGATTCCTTTAGATCTAAAGATTGTTAGTAATAATCAGATTCTATTGGGCGGATTATTTCATCCGATGGACTCAGCACTCTATTTCATAAAGTATAATAGCAGCGGCACCTATGACAACAGCTTTGGTAGCAATGGTATTGTAAATCTGCCGGTGAATCAATTTCCTATGCCAGCCAACGAATTGACAACCCTGTACATTTTGAAAGATAATAGCTTTCTACTTTTGTCCAACAATGCGCCCTACTTACCTGGTCAACCCGATTCTGCAGTAGTGAATATGCTCAAAATAACGCCAGCAGGCCAAGTTGATAAAGGCTTCGGCAATAATGGCACGCAGCTTTTGACCTGCACGGCTAATCGTGTTCGTTTTTGTGAAGACAAGTATGGCCGCTTACTTTTACATTGGTATAATAACCTCACTCCAGGAACACAGGATGTCTATTTCTTCCGTTATTTCGCCAACGGTCAACCGGATAAAACTTTTGGCAAAAACGGAAAGTTCGGACATCACCCTATCCCTAATGACACTTATTTGAATGGCAATATCGCGCAAGACATAGTGATGAATGCAAGTAATACCGATCTCAGTATTCTTTCCTTGCGTTCGGCTACATACGCTCCGAATAATACGTTTAGAATCATCAATTATGTTGGCGACACTACGTTCAAAACAAATGTCGAGCAATTGGAACCGAAGGGAATTACCTTATTAGTTTCTCCTAACCCGTGTGCCGAACAAATTCAATTGACTTGCAGCGAGGAAGCTACTTATAGTATTGTGGCTATTAACGGAGCCTTAATTCAAGCGGGGATTTTAACGGAAGGAGCAAACACCATTTATCTTTCAAAAGAAATTGCTACAGGCACTTACAAGCTACTAGTGGCCCATAAAAAAAGCGGCACCATTGGTACCGCCTCTTTTATAAAAACAAATTAAACGCTTAAGCAGCTTTTAATTTTTTCAAAATCTTACCGGTCAATTTGTTGGCAGCATAATCCATAGTTAAGGTGAATGCTGTCACGTCTCCGGAAGGTAATTCGTACATTAAATCGGCCATCAAAAGCTCACACATACTGCGCAAGCCACGAGCACCTAACTTATTCTCAAACGCTTGTTCGGAGATAAAATCAAGCACATCTTCTGCTACCGTAAGTTCGATACCTTCAAGGGCAAACAAACGCTTATACTGCTTTATAATCGCATTCTTCGGTTCTGTCAAGATCATGCGCAAGGCAGGAATATCTAACTGATCCAAAGCAACGACCACTGGCATACGGCCTACCAATTCAGGAATCAAACCGAACTTCTTCAAGTCGTGCTGATTCACAAACTGCAATACATTCTTCTTCTCTTGTTCATCTAATTCATCATTCGAACCATAACCGATAGAACGGCTTTGAACACGAGCACTAATAATACGCTCGATACCATCGAACGCACCACCGCAAATGAATAGAATATTCTTGGTATTTACTTTAATCAACTTTTGCTCTGGATGCTTTCTTCCGCCATGTGGTGGAACTAACACTTCCGTACCTTCTAACAACTTCAATAAAGATTGCTGTACGCCTTCCCCACTAACATCTTTAGTGATGCTCGGGTTATCGCCACGGCGACCTAATTTATCCACCTCATCAATATATACGATGCCGTGCTCAGCTTGCTCTACATTATAATCACAAACCTGCAACAAGCGCGTCAAGATACTTTCAACGTCTTCGCCCACATAACCTGCTTCAGTGAATACAGTCGCATCTACGATAGCGAATGGCAAATTCAAATATTTTGCAACGGTGCGCGCCAATAATGTTTTGCCCGTACCTGTCTGACCAATCATCACGAGATTCGACTTTTCAATTTCGATTTCGTCATTCAAAGGTTGAGAGATACGTTTGAAGTGATTATAAACGGCTACCGCCAAAGACTTTTTCGCATCATCCTGACCAATTACATATTGATCAAGGTAAAGCTTAATATCTTTTGGCTTCACTTCTTTTGGCAAGCTAGGAACAGAAAGGACAGATTTTCCTAAACTAGGACGACCACCCTTCACCTCCTGAATCACCATCTCATGGGCACGTTCCACACATTCATCACAAATATTAGAGAGTCCTCCTCCAATCATCATTGCTGCTTCTGTGGCTTTTTTACCACAAAAAGAGCATTCCAACACGGTATTATTTTTTTTCGACATAATGCTATATACGCTAACGCGAGCGCAAATTTACAAAACGAAAGGCGCTTTTCCTTTTTTAACGAAGCTTTTTACTTCCTTTTAACACGCAAACTTAGACAAATCATACTTAGACCAAGCCAAAACCACGGTATAGAGGCGTATCGCACTACAGAACCTTGATTCGTCACCACCCAGCCAATGAAGGTCAGTTGCAATAAGGCGATGCTGATGAAACGCCATATCCAAATGCTGGAAGTATGGCGAATCAACAACACTACTAATAAGGATACGCAGATAAGCTGAAACACGAAATAGACCGTTTCCAAAACCAAGCCAGGCATACCTACCAAAGAAAAAAGTAAAGCCATCGGAATATTCCTAACGAAGCTCCAAACACTATGTCCATCGAGTGCCAACACCTGCTGTACAGATACAACCACTCCGTTATGCAAATACGCTTGCTGCTTCTGCACCAAAAAATTCCCCACGCCGAGATTCAGCCAATCACTCACTAACAACGCCGCTATCAACAACGCAAAAGAATAAAGCAGCACCTGCCAGCTACGCACCAAGTACAATACCAGCACCAAAGCAATCACGACCGCATCGAAGCCTCTTATCAGTAATAAAACGCTCCAAGCCAATAAAAACGTATACAGGGCAGCGTTTTTAAAAATTCTTTTCCATGAACCCAATTGCGCCATATCAATAAAGGCGCCAATCACAAAACATTGCATCGAAATGATAAAGCCTTCTTTATGTAAACCCGATCCCCAAAATAAAACCTGTGGAATCAAAAACACCAAAAGCCATCTCCCATTCAACTTCGAATCAAAATAAGGAGTTACGCGCTTTAGTAAATAAACAGGACCTAACATCCCAACTACATTATACCAAAACATAATCCAAACCACTTTACCTCCACCAAGAAGCGAACAAATGGAAAGCACCTTAATAAAAAGCATCATCCCCTTATCGCTCCAGAAACGAGTATGCTTGATATAATACCATAAATCTGGGGGCAAATATTCTCCTCCGGGATAAAACAAAAACTGCAAATAATGACCAATATGATGTGGTAAGGCTCCGTTAAATATTTGAATGGTGCGCAGATAAGCATCCGAATCGCAGACACCGAATGTTCGGTGATGCCATTCCAAATAAATCATGCCAACTGCGGTTTTAAGTAGCAAGATTGCCCATAGATAATAGACGGTAGGAGCAATTTCTTTCCCCCACTTAGCACGCCTGGTCCACCACAGAAATAGAAAGAGTGGAAGGAATAGCCCAATAAAATCTAGCCAAGAATTGCCCATGTAAATGCAAAGTAAACTTATTCCTTCGATTTATAATTGCTTTAAAATTCATTATCTTGGAGTCATGACCTGGTCCAATATTTTACTTGTCGCATTGGGCGGTGCTTTGGGTGCCGTAACAAGATATCTGTTTTCTAATTTCATCCCTTTTGACGGACAGCAATTTCCATGGGCCACCTTTCTGATCAATACCCTTGGATCATTATTAATTGCCCTTTTCTACGTAAAATTTGGTCAAGAAGAATCCAATTTACCACTCAAACTCCTTCTAATGACTGGATTCTGTGGCGGTTTTACTACTTTTTCTACGTTCTCATTCGAAACCATAAAACTGATTCAAAACAGGCAGTTCGTATTAACAATTATTTATGTTTTTGGCTCGGTATTTGCAAGCTTAAGTGCCGTTTGGGCTATTTTACAAACCTCAAAAAATTAAACTATTTACTCAAAACAACCACACATGCGTAAATCTTTACTTTTCATCACCCTTTGCTTGTTTCAACTAGCTGCCTTTGCACAAGGTACGCAAACAGTTAAAGGAATTATCATCGACAAAGACTCAAAATCGCCATTAGCAATGGCAGTGATTGCTTGCACAGATGATGCCAATCAAAATTTAGTTGGAGAAGCAGATTCATTAGGCAACTTTATCATCAAAAATGTGCCTGTTGGCAAACACCAATTCGTAGCACGTTATGTTGGCTATAATGAACGCATCCTAACTAACATTGAGGTGAATAGCGGTAAGCAAGTCGACCTCATCGTAGAGATGGAAGAAAGTGTAAAAAAGAATTTAGGTGAAGTAAGAATCGGAGCTAGAAAAACAGGCGAAACCATCAATGAAATGGCGACTGTAAGCACGCGAACATTCGATGTGCATGAAACAGAACGTTATGCCGGTAGCCGTCAGGATCCTGCGCGTATGGCTTCTAACTTCGCAGGCGTACAAGGAACTGATGATAGCCGTAATGATATCGTAGTGAGAGGCAACTCGCCTCTCGGTGTTCTATGGCGCTTTGAAGATATCGATATCTTCAACCCTAACCACTTCGCCATCCCTGGTAGCTCTGGCGGACCATTAAGTATCATCAACAATAAATACTTATCGAATTCTGATTTCATGACCGGTGCTTTCGCAGCTGAATACGGTAACGCCGTTGCCTCTGTATTCGATTTACACATGCGTAATGGTAATAAAGACAAAATTGAATTCACAGGCCAAGTAGGTATTCTTGGAACGGAAGCAGCCATTGAAGGTCCTTTGAGCAAAAAACACAAAGCATCTTTCTTGGCGACTTATCGCTACAGTAATTTCAACTTTTTACAAAAAGCACACATTCCTATTGGAACAAAATCTATTCCTGAATACCAAGATGCGTCTTTACGTTTGAACTTCCCTATTGGAAAGAAAAGTAAGCTAGCCTTCTTTGCTATCGGCGGTATCAGTAATATCGATTTATTAGTTCATAACGACACGGTCCCTCCAACTGAATTGTATGGTGAAAACGATCGCGATCAATATTTCGGTTCAAATATTTATGTTGCTGGAGCTTCTTTCAGTCATATCATCAATCCAAAAACATTCACAAAGATTACAATAGCCAATCAAGGTCAAACCGTAAACGCTAATCACGATCGTGTTTATAGAGATTCAGCTTATAAAGTAACAGATATCAAACCTATCTTGGGTTACCATTTTGGACAAAGTAAATGGAGTCTATCTTGGTTTGTTAATCGCAAATTTAGCAGCGCTACTACTTTAAAATCAGGTATACATGCGGATATGTTTAGCTTCAATTATAAAGACAGTATTCGCGAGTTTACACCAAACTGGAAATACCGTTGGAACTATGAAGGAAGCGCGTTCTTGATTCAACCTTATATCCAGATGAAACATTCGTTTAGTGAACAGTTTTTCCTGACCGCAGGTTTGCATGCGCAATACTATACGGGTAGTAAAAGTAAGAGTCTAGAACCTCGTATCGGATTTAATTATTCATTACCACATCAACAGAAATTAACATTAGGCTATGGCTTGCATAGTCAGATGCAACCTTATTATACTTACTTCTATCGTCAAGGCACCGACCAGCCTAGCAGCGATGGTATGTATAACCAAAAAATGGATTTCACGCGTTCACATCAAGTCGTATTGGGCTACGACAAACAAATCAATCCATTCATGCGTCTGAAAGCAGAAACTTATTATCAATATTTATTCAATGTCCCAATTGAAAAACGTGCAGGAAGTAGTTTCTCGATTCTTAATGAAGGCTCAGGGTTTGTGCGTATGTTCCCAGATACTTTAGTGAATAAAGGTGTCGGTAAAAATATGGGGGTAGAATTAACCCTTGAAAAATTCTTCAACAAAGGTTATTTCTTTTTGCTAACTGGATCTTTGTATGACTCAAAGGCTAAAGGAAATGATAATGTTTGGCGCAATACCGACTTCAACGGTCGTTATGCAGTGAATGCAGTAGCCGGAACAGAGAAGAAAATTGGGAAATCAGCCTTTAACGTGAGCGGTAAATTGACGATTGGCGGAGGAAAAAGATATACCGACCCCGACACTGCTGCGTCAAGACTTAAAGGAGAATTGGTGGTGTTAGATAGTAAAAGAAATGAAAAAAGAATGGCCAACTATTTCCGCTTCGATATGAAATTAGGTTGGAAATACAATTCGCATAAGCACGGTATCACACATGAAATCGCGATTGATTTAATCAACTTAACGGCACATAAAAACGAATTGAGTTATACTTACCAACCTGATAACGTAAAATTGGGAATAGATCCTTTCGTAAAACAATATCAATTAGGCTTCTTACCACTATTGTATTACAAAATCGATTTCTAAGTTTTTGTCAAAATACTACCCACAAAAAAGGACCTATCGGGTCCTTTTTTGTTTTCAAGCATTCCTCACTAATCATTCATTATCCATTTTTCATCATTCATTATTCATTATT
>JAPJNH010000028.1 GCA_026461075.1 Chitinophagales bacterium | reverse complement strand
TATTTTGGAAGCGGATGTTCTTTTGTCGGCTACAGGCGTTCAAGCAAATATTGAAAATATCGGTTTGGAAACGGTAGGGGTGAAAACAGAGAAAGGTAAGGTTGTTGTGGATGATTTCTATCAAACTTCTGTTGCAGGTATTTATGCAATCGGTGATTTATTGCCTACTCAAGCATTAGCGCACGTAGCATCTGCTGAAGGGATTACGTGTGTAGAACATATCGCGGGTCATCATCCTGAGAAAATCGACTATTCAAATATTCCAGGATGTACCTATTGCGTTCCTGAAATCGCGTCTGTCGGTATGACCGAAGAAGCTGCGAAGAAAGCGGGTCACGAAATTAAAGTAGGTAAATTCCCATTCGTTGCTAGCGGTAAAGCAAGTGCTGCAGGAGCTAAAGAAGGATTCGTAAAAGTTATTTATGATGCTAAATATGGCGAATGGTTAGGTGCACACTTTATCGGTGCTAACGTAACCGAAATGATTGCCGAAGCTGTTGTTGCTCGTAAATTAGAAACAACGGGTCATGAAATTTTGAAAGCGATTCACCCACATCCAACGATGAGCGAAGCTATCATGGAAGCAACGGCTGCCGCTTACGGAGAAGTTATTCATATCTAATCAACTCGATTAAAAATTAAAAATGGAAATAAGTGCTTTAAAGGAAGTGGCGAGTCAAGTTCGTCGCGATATATTAAGAATGGTTCATGCTGTAAATAGCGGCCATCCTGGAGGATCTCTTGGTTGTACCGATTATCTTACAGCCTTGTATTTTGAGTTAATGGATCGTAAAGACGGATTTGATATGAATGCGCATAACGAAGATGTATTCTTCTTAAGCAATGGTCATATTTCTCCTTTATTCTATTCTGTATTAGCTCGTGCAGGCTATTTTCCTGTCGATGAATTAGCAAGTTTTAGAAAGTTAAATACTCGTTTGCAAGGACATCCTACGACTCACGAGCATTTACCGGGTATTCGTATGGCTTCAGGCTCTTTAGGTCAAGGACTTAGCGTAGCTTGTGGTACTGCTATCGCGAAGAAAACTTCTGGTGATAACAAAATGGTGTACGTTTTGATGGGGGATGGGGAAGTACAAGAAGGTCAAATTTGGGAAGGTGCACAATTTGCAGCTCATCACAAATTAGATAATATCATTGCTGCTATTGATTGGAATGGTCAACAGATTGATGGTCCAACTGAAAAGGTAATGGCCAATCTTGATATAAAAGCGAAGTTCCAAAGTTTTGGCTGGGAAACCTATGATATGAATGGCAATGATATGGCTGAAATTGTTGCGACTATTAATACTGCTAAGGCAGCTTCAGGTAACGGAAAGCCTAAGATGATTTTAATGAAAACTGCAATGGGTGCTGGTGTTGATTTTATGATGAATGATCACCAATGGCATGGAGTAGCTCCGAATGACAAACAGTTGGCGGATGCACTTGCTCAATTACCAGAAACACTAGGCGACTATTAATCCAATAATTATATGAATTATTTACATAAAGAAGGACGAAGTTGGGTGATAGGTTTGTTTGTAGCGACTGCCGCCATCTCATGGCTCGTATGTCAGTATATTCAAATGGCTTGGTTAGTTTGGGGGTTTAATATCCTTATCTGGGCCTTTTGGTTTATCATTGCACAGTTCTTCAGAAATCCATCCCGCAAGGTGGTTGCCAAGGAAAATCAAGTGGTTGCTCCGGCAGATGGTAAGGTTGTGGTTATTGAAGAAGTATTCGAACCTGAATATTTTAAGGATAAACGTATTCAAGTGAGTGTATTTATGTCGCCGATCAATGTGCACGTAAATCGCAATCCTATTTCTGGTATTGTATCTTACTTTAAATATCATCCTGGTCTTTATCTAGTGGCTTGGCATCCGAAATCTTCTACTGAAAATGAAAGAACGACTGTTGTGTTTAAAAATTCAAAGACGGAAATATTAGTTCGTCAAATTGCCGGTGCATTAGCAAAGCGTATTTGTTGGTATGTTAAGGAAGGGGATGCAGTGCAAAAGGGAGAAGATTTCGGCTTTATTAAGTTCGGATCCCGTGTAGATTTATACTTCCCATTAGGCACGCAAATTGATGTTAAAATAGGGGATAAGGTAAAAGGAAACCTTTCTGTTTTAGCGACTATTTAACACTAATTCATTTTGGAATTCTTCTTTGAATGATTAACTTTATAAAACAATTTTAAACTCTAATAGTATGAAAAAGGCATTAGTATTATCTGCATTATTCTTAGGTTTGTCAGCAGCTTCTATGGCTCAAACACAAACTGCACAGGCTACTGAAAAGAAAGCATGTTGCAAAAAAGAACAAAAGTCTTGCTGCAAAAAGTCTAGCGCTTCTTGCGATAAAGATAAGAAAGCAGAACCTGCTCAAGAGAAGAAGTAATCTTTGGATTACCTCCAAAATTAAAAGCCTCTACGAAAGTAGGGGCTTTTTTTATGCCTAATACTTAAGCTGTGTTTTATTCTCGTTGGTTTAATTACAATAAAAAGCCGCATTGAATAATCAATGCGGCTTTTCTTTATTTGACAGTGAAGACTATTCCTCTTCTACTGGTGCTACATAAACATCTTTCTTAGTAGCCATCAAACGATCGTATTCTTCTTGAGAACCTACTACTAAGTCGTCGTATTCACGAAGACCAGTACCTGCAGGAATCAAGTGACCAACGATAACGTTTTCTTTCAAGCCACGCATAAAGTCAGTCTTACCAGCGATAGACGCTTGCGACAATACTTTAGTTGTTTCCTGGAACGACGCAGCTGAAATCCAGCTAGTAGTACCAAGAGAGGCACGAGTGATACCAAGTAATAATGGACTAGAAGTTGCAGGTTTCGCATCTTCGTATTGAACCAACGCTTTATCAGCACGCTTCAATGATGAGTTTTCATCACGTAGTTTACGGATATGAATTAATTCACCTACTAATACGTTTTTGCTATCTCCAGCATCTGTTACGCGTTTCAATTCAATTAACTTATCGTTTTCTTCGATGAATTCGATACGGTCAACTGCTTCGCCTTCAAGGAAGGTAGTGTCACCACTATCTTCGATCAATACTTTACGCATCATTTGACGAACGATCGTCTCGATGTGTTTATCATTGATTTTTACACCCTGAATACGATATACTTCTTGAATTTCGTTAACGATATATTCTTGTACAGCGTAAGGTCCTTTGATATCTAGGATATCGTTAGGAGTGATAGAACCATCACTTAATGGTTCACCTGCGCGGATAAAGTCACCATCATTAACAAGGATATGTTTAGTTAATGGAACTAGATATTTACGCTTATCACCATCTTTCGTTTCGATTGTGATTTCTTTATTACCACGTTTAACACCACCTAATGTAACCACACCATCTACTTCTGTAACAACAGCTGGGTTAGATGGGTTACGTGCTTCGAACAATTCAGTAACACGAGGAAGACCACCGGTGATATCCTTTGTTTTACCTACGGTACGAGGGATTTTCACAATAATCTGACCAGACTTAACTTCATCACCGTCTTCAACAGCAATGTGAGCACCTACTGGCATATTGTATTTCTTAGGCTCTTGTGCACCTTTTGCATGGATTTCCAAGGTAGGAATCTTCGTTTTATCACGAGACTCGATGATTACCTTTTCTTTAAAGCCTGTTTGTTCATCGGTTTCTTCACGGAAAGTGATACTTTCTACGATATCAGAGAAACGAACTTTACCTGCTAATTCAGAAACGATAACCGCGTTAAATGGATCCCACTTACAAATCAAATCACCTTTATTTACCTTTTGACCTTCCTTAACGTTTAAGGTAGCGCCATAAGGGATATTGTTGATGATAAGAACTTTGTCAGTACCTTTTTCAAGGATACGTGTTTCACCTCCACGACTCAATACTACTTTTACCTTTTCGCCATCATTGCCAACATAGTCAACAGAGCGAATAGAGTCGAATTGAATAGTTCCTTCGAATTTAGCAGTCAATTGTGATTCAGTTGCGATGTTACCCGCCGCACCACCTTGGTGGAAGGTACGAAGAGTCAACTGTGTTCCTGGTTCACCGATTGATTGCGCTGCGATAATACCTACTGAATCTCCTTTTTCTGCAGTACGGCCAGTTGCAAGGTTTACACCATAACATTTAGCACATACACCTTGTTTGCTTTCGCAAGTCAATACAGAACGGATTTCAACACCATCAACTCCGGCAGCATCAATTGCTTTACCGATAGTATCGTTGATTTCAGTACCTGCATGAACGATAATTTCGTTCGTGTCAGGGTGATATACATCTTGAAGAGAAGTTCTACCAATAATACGATCGTATAATGGTTCGATTACATCTTCATTTTCTTTTAATGCTGTAGTATAGATACCACGTAAAGTTCCGCAATCAACTTCGTTAATTACTACGTCTTGAGCCACATCCACCAAACGACGAGTCAAATAACCCGCATCCGCTGTTTTCAAGGCTGTATCCGCCAAACCTTTACGCGCACCGTGCGTAGAGATAAAGTATTCCAATACGCTCAAACCTTCTTTCAAGTTTGCCAAGATCGGATTCTCAATGATCTCCGCTCCTGTAGAACCTGATTTACGCGGCTTTTGCATCAATCCACGAATACCACCTAACTGCTTGATCTGCTCTTTACTACCACGGGCACCCGAATCCAACATCATGTAAACTGAGTTGAATCCTTGCTTATCGCTTGACAATTCTTTAATCAAGGTTTCTGTCAAACGGTTGTTTACAGAGTTCCACACGTCAATAACCGCGTTGTAACGCTCGTTATTGGTGATAAGACCCATGTTATAGTTATTCCAGATATCATCAACTTCAGTTTGCGCATCCGTCAATAATTTCTCTTTAATTTCTGGGATACGTACGTCATCAAGGTTGAACGACAAACCACCACGGAAGGCCATACGGAAACCAAGATCTTTGATTTCGTCCAAGAACTTCGCAGTACGAGGAATGTCAGTTTGCTTGATAATTCCACCGATGATTTCACGAAGAGATTTCTTCGTTAATAATGCATTGATAAATCCAACTTCTTCAGGAACGAATTGGTTGAACAATACACGACCAACAGTAGTTTCGATTAATTTATTAATCATTACACCGTTTTCACGAATATTCGCTTTAACGCGGATGTTTGCATGTAAATCAGCAGCACCTTCGTTGTAAGCAATGATTACTTCTTCAGCAGAGTAGAAAGCTTTGCCTTCTCCTTTGATGATTTCAGTGGCAGTAGATTTCTTAGACTTCGTAATGTAATACAAGCCCAAGACCATGTCCTGAGATGGAAGTGTAATCGGAGAACCGTTTTGCGGGTTCAAGATGTTATGCGCAGCCAACATCAATAATTGGGCTTCCAAAATTGCGGCGTGACTTAAAGGCACGTGAACCGCCATCTGGTCACCGTCGAAATCGGCGTTGAAGGCTGTTGTAACAAGAGGGTGAAGACGAATCGCTTTACCTTCTACTAAGCGCGGTTGGAATGCCTGGATAGACAAACGGTGCAAGGTAGGGGCACGATTCAACATTACAGGATGTCCTTTCAAAATGTTTTCTAGGATATCCCAAACTATAGCTTCTTTACGATCTACTAATTTCTTAGCTGATTTTACCGTTTTAACTACACCACGTTCTAGCAACTTACGAATGATAAATGGCTTGAACAATTCTGCGGCCATATCCTTAGGTAAACCACACTCGTGTAGTTTTAATTCAGGACCAACGACGATTACAGAACGACCAGAGTAGTCAACACGCTTACCTAACAAGTTTTGACGGAAACGACCTTGTTTACCTTTCAAAACATCAGATAATGATTTCAATGCACGACCACCTTCCGCTTTAACAGCGTTAGATTTACGGCTATTATCGAACAAGGAGTCAACTGACTCTTGCAACATACGTTTTTCATTACGCAAGATTACATCTGGTGCCTTGATTTCGATCAAACGCTTCAAACGGTTGTTACGAATAATAACACGACGGTATAAATCGTTCAAGTCAGAAGACGCGAAACGACCACCATCTAAAGGAACTAACGGACGTAATTCTGGTGGAACAACTGGCAAATATTGAACGCACATCCATTCAGGACGATTTTCAAACTTGGTATTTGCTTCACGGAAGCTTTCAACTACACCTAAACGCTTTAAAGCTTCTGCTTTACGTTGTTGAGATGTTTCAGTTGCTGCTTGGTTACGCAAATCAGCTGCTAATTTGTCTAATTCTAAATCAGCTAATAAATGTTGAACTGCTTCAGCACCCATTTTAGCTACGAATTTGTTAGGATCTTTGTCATCCAAGAACTGATTGTCCTTTGGAAGTTTTTCCAAACATTCGATATATTCTTCTTCAGTTAACAAGTCGTACTTGTTAATACCTACTTTTTCTTTTGTGCCAGCCTCCGCTTCACGCTTAGGTGCATCAGGGTTGTTCAAGAACAAACCTGGATTGATAACTACGAAACGCTCGTAGTAAACAATCATTTCTAACTTCTTAGAAGACATACCTAAAAGGTAGCCAATCTTGTTAGGCAATGATTTGAAATACCAGATATGAACTACCGGAACCACCAATTTGATGTGTCCCATACGTTCACGACGAACTTTCTTTTCGGTAACTTCAACTCCGCAACGATCGCAGACAATGCCACGGTAACGAATACGTTTGTACTTTCCACAGAAACATTCGTAATCCTTTACAGGTCCGAAAATACGTTCGCAGAATAACCCGTCACGTTCAGGTTTGTAAGTACGATAGTTGATTGTTTCGGGCTTCAAAATCTCGCCATGAGATTTCTCCAAAATGGAGTCTGGGGAAGCCAAACCAATGGAAATACGCGTGAAATTGCTTTTGATTTTTGAATCTTTCTTTATAGCCATGGTTGGTAAAAATAGGTGGCAAAAGTAACGAAAAAGAATTGGAATTCACAATAGTACTGCCATTTTTATTTAATAATTTTATAAAGGATGCTAGTTACTTTAAAATCAATAGCTTCAAATATGATCTTACTTTTGTAATCCAAAGTTCAATTTATACTTTAAGCTGTATTTCTTAAGTGTTTGAATAACAAGGTTCTGTAAGTTTTCAACATTTTTCAAGGTAGTGGGGAATTTTATCCTTAAATCCAAAAATCAATCCTTAATTTTGTTTGTTATGAGTAAGGAGACACCGTTGATGAAACAATATAACAGTATTAAGGCTAAATATCCAGATGCTGTTTTACTTTTCCGTGTTGGAGATTTTTATGAAACTTTTAGTCAGGATGCCATAATTGCCTCCAAGGTGTTGGGTATTGTCCTGACAAAACGTGCAAATGGTTCGGCCTCTCATATCGAGTTGGCAGGTTTTCCGCATCATTCCTTAGATGCTTATTTGCCAAAATTGGTGAAAGCAGGATATCGAGTTGCGATTTGTGATCAGCTCGAGGATCCAAAACTTACCAAGACGATTGTAAAACGTGGGGTAACGGAGCTCGTAACTCCGGGAGTTACTTACAATGATAAAATATTAAATCAGCAAAGAAATAACTTTCTCTGTGCGATCGCTTTTCCAAATGGATTTTCTCCAGAAAAGTTAACGCATCATGAAATTGGGATTTCCTTCCTAGATATCAGCACCGGTGAGTTTTTATTAGCGCAAGGGAATTGGTCGCACATTGAAAAACTCTTACAAAGTTTTCGCCCTGCAGAGGTGATTTACTCGAAAGCTTTCAAGGACTTCGGTCAACAAAAATTAAGTGGAGGGCATTATACCTTTTTACTCGAAGATTGGGTCTGTCAATTAGATTATACCCGTGATTTGATGTTAAGACATTTTCAAACACAATCCTTGAAAGGTTTTGGTGTGGATGAATTAACGCAAGGGATCATTGCTGCCGGAGCGGTATTACACTATTTAAAAGAAACGGAACACAACGATATTAAACATATTGCAACCATCAGTAGAATTGCAGAAGATAAATATGTTTGGTTGGATAAATTCACCGCTCGCAATTTAGAATTAATTGATACCCCGCATCGCGATGGGGTAGCACTCATAGATATTTTAGATCGCACGGTTTCTCCTATGGGCGCTCGTCTATTAAGACGTTGGTTGATGCTTCCTTTAAAGGAAATGGATGGCATAACACAACGACAAGAAGTGGTTGCGCATTTCATGCAGCATGAGGAGCAAACACTAGATATTATTCAGCAGTTAAAACAAGTTGGCGATCTAGAGCGTCTTATTTCTAAGGTTCCGCTCGGGAGAATTAATCCGAGAGAAGTGGTGCATTTGAAACGCGCATTAATGGCCGTGCAACAAGTAAAGGATGCCTGTAAGCCAGTTAACCAACGGGCTGTTCAACAAATAACAGATAAATTAGATCCTTGTGCTACGCTTGTTGAAATTCTTGAATTAACAATGATGGAGGATGCTCCGATGTTAATTAATAAAGGCAATGTGATCAAGAATGGAGTTAATTTGGAACTAGATGATTTACGCGCTATCTCTACTTCTTCCAAGGATTATTTGTTGCAAATGCAAACTAAGGCAAGTGAAGAAACTGGTATCAGTTCCTTAAAAGTAGGCTTTAATAATGTATTTGGATATTATTTAGAAGTAACCAATGTACATAAGTCGAAAGTGCCTGCTGAATGGGTTCGTAAGCAAACATTGACCAATGCGGAGCGATATATAACTGATGAATTAAAGCATTTTGAGGAAAAGATTTTAGGTGCCGAAGAGAAGATTCAAGCAATTGAAACACGATTGTATAATGACTTGGTGTTGAAGATGGGTGATTATGTGGCCACGATTCAACGGAACGCACATTTACTAGCTCAATTAGATTGTTTACTGTGTTTTGCGCAAGTTGCTAAAGAGAATAATTATGTACAACCTAGCTTAACGAATGACGGTCGATTAGAAATTAAAGAGGGGAGACATCCTGTTATTGAAAAGCAATTGCCTATTGGTGAAAGTTATGTGCCTAATGATGTTTTCTTAGATCAAGAAAAGCAACAGATTATTATCATTACTGGTCCGAACATGGCTGGTAAATCCGCTTTATTACGTCAAACAGCTTTAATCGTTTTGCTCGCACAAATCGGATCTTTTGTTCCTGCAAGTGCTGCAAGTATTTCAATTGTAGACAAGATATTTACGCGTGTGGGTGCTTCTGATAATATCAGTAGTGGTGAATCGACATTCATGGTGGAAATGAATGAAACGGCGAGTATTCTAAATAATCTTTCAAATGACAGTTTGATATTGTTGGATGAAATCGGACGTGGAACTTCAACGTATGATGGCATTAGTATCGCATGGAGTATTGTAGAATATTTACATAATTATTCTGGTGCAAAGGCAAAGACCTTATTTGCGACGCACTATCATGAACTAACAGAACTTGCGGATTCTTATCCTCGCATTAAAAACTTTAATGTGAGTGTTCGAGAGGCAGATAATAAAATCATTTTCTTGCGTAAGTTGAAAGAGGGTGGCTCACAACATAGCTTCGGTATACAAGTGGCGAAAATGGCAGGAATGCCTACAGGATTGATTAATCGAGCGAATGAAATCATGCATCAGTTGGAGGCGAAGAGTATCAACGAACAAACACGTCAAAGTTTGCAGCAGCTTCCACCGCAAATGCAACTAAGTATTTTTGATTCTAGTGTTCAGAAAAATAAAGCCTTGGAAGAAGCGATTACCAATATTGATATCAATACCTTAACTCCGGTAGAGGCTTTGATGAAGTTGGCTGAAATGAAGAAAATAGTAAAGGAAAACTAATAACCGTATTTACCTTTCCACCATTTGCGTAGTTGCTCGCGTGTTTCTTTTTCACGTGGATTTTCTGCGGGTTGATAAAAGCGTTTTCCTTTTATAGCATCCGGCAATAATTCTGATTCTGCAAAATGACCAGGATGATCATGTGCGTATTGATAGTTGGTACCGTAGCCCATATTTTTCATCAGGCTTGTAGGGGCATTTCTTAAGTGTAATGGTACAGGAATGTTGCCGCTATTACGAACTTCTGCAAGCGCTTGATTAATTGCCAAATAGGCGCTATTACTTTTCGGACTGGTAGCAAGATAAATCACGCATTCACTAAGAATGATTCTGCTTTCTGGCCATCCAATTTGATGTGCAGATTGAAAACTCGCGTTAGCTAAAAGGAGCGCATTAGGATTTGCTAAACCAATATCTTCCGCGGCAAGGATCACTAATCTTCTTGCGATAAATAGAGGGTCTTCGCCACCTTCAATCATTCTTGCCATATAATACAAGGCGGCATTCGGATCGGAGCCGCGAATACTTTTGATGAATGCAGAAATTAAGTCATAATGCATTTCGCCATTCTTGTCATAAGCCGCAGATTTTTGCTGCACTACATTTTGTATGAGAAGATTGTCGATGATGATTTCTTGCTCGAAGTCGCATTGCGAAACAGCCATCTCTAGTATATTCAATAATTTTCGCGCATCCCCACCTGAAGCGTTTAACAATGCATTACTTTCTTTTAATTCGATTTTAAGGGTTTGAAAAAAGGCGTCTTCTTCAATTGCATTTTTGACTATGCCTAACAACTCTTCTTCTGAAAGGGCTTGTAATGTATAAACCTGACAACGACTTAATAATGCTCGAATTACCTCAAATGAGGGGTTTTCAGTAGTCGCACCTATCAATAAAATATTACCTTTTTCAACGGCACCTAGAAGCGCATCTTGCTGACTTTTATTAAATCGATGAATCTCATCAATAAACAAAAGTGCCTTTCCATTTTCTTCTGTTTTAGCAATTATTTCTCTTACTTCTTTTACGCCACTTGAAATCGCGCTTAATGTAAAAAAGGGGAGTGCCAATTTGTTGGCGATGAGCAAAGCTAGCGTTGTTTTACCAACACCTGGCGGACCCCAAAATATCATAGAGCTCATTTGCCCATTATCCAATAAGCGTTTCAGCGGTTTTCCTTCACCTAATAAATGCGTTTGTCCAACATAATCCTTTAACTGTTGTGGACGCATGCGCTCAGCGAGCGGTATGGAAGGAGAGTTTAACGACATCTTAGAAAGTGAAGTTCCAAGTTACTGAAGGTAAAGGATAAGGGAACAGAGCGATTTGTTTTGCTTTAATAGAAGCAGTTCCAGAAGCTGTAGAACCCTGCGTGTCGAGGTAAATAATGTATGGGTTAAATCTGCTATATAAATTGTATACGCTGAAAGTCCATGTGCCAGTTAGTTTTTTGCCTGCTTTCTTTTTAGGAGTATAGGTTGCAGATAAATCAGCACGGTGATAGGCTGGTAACATGAATCCGTTTTGAGAGCCATACTGTTGTACTAATAAGTTATTGACTGCATAAACGCTCGTTGGAACCGTTACACGGTTTCCTGTAGCATAAATCCAGGTTCCGCCGAAAGTCCATTTCTCACTTAATTTATAGGAGAGCACTAAATTGAAATCGTGTCTTCTATCGTATTTCGCTGGATAAACTTTGCCTCCGTTAATTTGGGGGAACATTCTTTGCGTACGTGCTAAGGTGTAGCCAATCCAACCAGTTAAATTTCCGTATTGTTTATTCAAGAAGAGCTCTAGACCGTAGGATTCTCCAGTACCGAAGACGAATTCTTTTTCGACATCGCTAATTTGATTAGGCACATAATACTCGCGATACTCGATTTGATTCTTCATCTTTTTGTAATATACTTCGACCGAAGATTCAAACATGTTATTCTTGAAATTTTTAAAATAACCTACCGCATATTGATCTGAAATTTGTGGCTTCACACGATAGGTACTTGGCACCCAAATATCAGTTGGAAGTGTTGTTCCGTTATTGGTAACTAAATGAATAAATTGATTATTATGACTATAACTTGCTTTCAGTGACGATGTTTCGGATAGGGTATAACGCATCGTCAGACGAGGCTCTAGTCCGCCTTTTCCACCATATTGCTTCACTAGTTTACCTTTCTGATAAATGATGGTATCTGTCGGGTTTCCTGCAGCGTCATAATCGATTTGGTTATAAGGACCTGTTTGTCCATACCATACATAACGCAAGCCGTAGTTGAGTTGTAACTTTTTAGTGATACTCCAGTCGTCCATTGCATAGATAGCAGCTTCATGACTATATTTCATATAGCTTGAATCAGGTTTCAGGGTTAAGGTTCCTATACTAGCAGTGATAGAAGAAGGATTAAAGAAGTGATAGGTGTAATTAACTCCGAATTTGATTTTATGCTTTGTGTTCAAGTAATAATCAAAATCTGATTTTGCATTCCAATCTCTTATGCTACTCAATAAGTTTATTTTTAATTGGCTTTGGGTAATGTTGACATTAAATTGGTAGGCGTTATAAATGATTGAAGTATTTGCAAAAAGCTTGTCGGTGAATAAGTGGTTCCAACGGAACGAAGCAGTTTGATTACCCCAAGGCATATTGATTTTAAAGTTGCCAGATGGGGAGGCGAAATTGAATACATCTCTACCGAAATATCCACTTAAATAAACTCTATCGCGATCTGTCAAGCGATAATTCATTTTTACGTTTAAGTCGTAAAAGTAATAACCTGAGCCTTTGGCAGATTTAAATCGTTCTAAGTTGTCGGTGAACGGTTTTAATAAGTAATCGATATAGGTTCTTCTGCCTGCTATCATGAAGGATCCTCTACTTTTTTTAATAGGTCCTTCTAATGTTAAGCGTGAAGCGATTAAGCCAATGCCACCTGTTCCATGGAACGATTTATTGTTACCTTCCTTCATGCTTAAATCGACCACTGAGGATAATCGTCCTCCGTAATTGGCTGGCATTCCACCTTTGATAAGGGTGGTGCTTTTAATGGCATCTGAGTTGAATACACTAAAGAAGCCGAAAAGGTGACCGGTGTTGTATACCGGAGCATCGTCTAATAAAATAAGGTTTTGATCAGGTCCGCCACCTCGTACATAAAACCCTGTTTGTCCTTCTCCTGCGGCTTGTACCCCTGGGAGAAGTTGAATACTTTTCATGACATCTACTTCACCGAAAATAGCAGGCAATGTTTTAAGTTGTTCAGTACTTAATTCTATTTTACCCATTTGCGTACTGGTAACTTGTGCATCTTTTCTTTGTGCAGTAATTACAACATCTTTCTTCGAGCTAATAGACTTTTTACTTAATTCAAAGTTGATAGTGTTATTTTTAGAAAGGTTGACTTCCACCACTTTTGTTTCATAGCCAACATAAGATGCGCTTACGTGATAGGTTCCTTTTGGAATACTTATTGAATAGAAACCGTAATTGTTGGTATAAGTACCAGTATTCGGCAATTCTTTAATGATGATGGAAGCACTTATAAAACTCTCGCCACTTAAAGAATCTTTTGCATATCCACTAATGGTGAATTTCTCTTGTGCAAAGCTTGAATTAGAGGATACAATCGATAAAATTAACGCGATAAGTACGTTTAATTTGAAATTCATATAGGATTAGTCTAGGAATGAGGTTAGTGGGCTACTAGCGATAGCTCCTTTGTTTTTGTTACCTAATTTGGCGTTATAAGCCATTCTTCCGGCTTCTACAGCCATTTTGAAAGCAATTGCCATTTCAGAAGGGTTGCCGGCTACCGCGATTGCTGTATTCACCAAAACCGCATCTGCACCAATTTCCATTGCATGTGCAGCATGTGACGGAGCGCCAAGCCCTGCATCAATAATAACAGGTACATTTGATTGTTCGATTATTATTTCAAGCATACCTAATGTTTGCAAACCTTGGTTTGATCCAATGGGAGCACCAAGCGGCATTACAGCTGCGGTACCTGCATTTTCAAGGTGTTTGCAAAGAACAGGATCTGCAGGGATATACGGTAAAATGATAAACCCTTTTTTTGCCAATACTTCACAAGCCTTTAAGGTTTCAATCGGGTCGGGTAGTAGATAACGTGGATCAGGATGGATCTCTAATTTTAACCAATTTGTTTGCAAGGCTTCTCTTGCTAATTCCGCAGCTAGGATGGCTTCCTTTGCATTACGTACACCGGAGGTGTTTGGTAAAAGACTTACTTTGTTTGATTGAATAGTTTCTATGAGGCCATCCTTTGACTCTTTTAAGTCAACTCGTTTGAGCGCAACCGTTACAAGTTCGCTGCCAGAGGCTTTAATTGCTTCACTCATCGCGTTATTATTGCTGAATTTGCCGGTGCCAAGGAAGAGTCGTGAACTAAAAGTTTTGTCGCCTATTTTTAAAGAATCCATTCTAAAATTTATTTAAGTAAGCCTTGAAATTAGTTAAAGCATTTACCTCTGTGAGTGCTGATGAAAGCGCTATTCCACAAGTTTCAAGAGATGAGTGCAAAGGTAGGTCACTTTCGCTAATTCCACCTATTAATACAACAGGTAAATCTTGTTTAAAGTTTGTTATTATTTCAATTGTTTTAGACCAACCCAAAACGGGATTATGATCTTTTTTGGTTGTGGTAGTGTAAATGGGGCCTAAACCGGAATAATCGACTCCACTGAGAAAGGCTTCCTGCAAATCTGAGAGGCTATTAGAAGAGGTTCCAATAATTTTATCAGGGCCAAGAATTTGTCTTGCCTCCTTTAAGGAACCATCCCTTCTGCCTAAATGAACTCCGTCAGCATCAATTTCTTGACATAGCCATAAATGATCGTTAATAATCAAATTGGCTTGGTATTGGCGACAAAGCTTATTCAATTCGAAAGCCTCTTTTATCAAACCATTTTTTACTTCGGTAGTTAGGTCTTCCCTTTTTTTTTTTCTGCGAAATTGCACCCAAGTCAAACCCGCCTCTAAAAGCAGTCTAGTATGTTCATATAATGCAACTCCGCTTAGCTGTGGAGGGCTAATAAATTGAAGTTTGGCGATTTTAGAACTATTCATTGGACAAAATTAAGATAGAAGGTGGGAAACCTTATGTTTTCAGCATTTAATTTTAAACAGCATTCCTTTAAATTTGTTTCAAACGAACAACTATGATTCTGTCATTACAAAACGCAAATATTTACCAAGGAGCCTCTGTGATTTTAAGCAATGTGAATATTCAATTGCAAAAGGGCGAGTTTGTGTATCTAATTGGAAAAACAGGATCAGGTAAAAGTAGTTTGCTAAAAACTTTATACGGCGATTTGCATTT
>JAPJNH010000027.1 GCA_026461075.1 Chitinophagales bacterium | reverse complement strand
GAATTGGGGAAAGGGGAAAGGGAAAAGGGAAAAGTTAAAATTAAGAATTAAGAATAATTAAAACAGCGTTATGTTAGTACAAAACAGAACTATTGTAGTTACGGGAGCAGGGGGAGGCATTGGTCGTGCTTTGGTATTGAATTTATTGGAGCGTGGTGCTAAAGTAGCGGCTGTCGATATTAATGTTGCGCTTTTAGCAGAGACCAAAGAAAAGGCAGCGAAATATGCAGAGCGTTTGACGACGCATCTTGTCGATATTACGAATCGTGCAGCGGTAGAGGCGAGTTTGGAAGAAATCAAAGCAGCTCATGGAGCGGTGGATGGCTTGATTAATAATGCTGGGATCATACAGCCCTTTGTAAAAATTGCGGACCTTGAATATGCAGCGATAGAGCGCGTAATGAATATCAATTTTTATGGGATGTTGTATATGACGAAGACGTACTTGCCTGAACTACAATCGCGTTTGGAAGGACATATCGTGAACATCTCTAGTATGGGTGGTTTTTTACCCGTTCCTGGACAAAGCGTTTATGGCGCGTCGAAAGCAGCGGTGAAATTATTTACAGAAGGCTTATGGGCTGAATTAATGAATACTAGCGTTCGTGTAACTGTTGTATTTCCCGGAGCGATTGCCACTAATATCACTGCCAATTCAGGTGTAACTATACCTGGCGGTGCGAGTGCAGAAAACAGCTCATTCAAGGCACTTGATCCCGATAAAGCAGCAAAACTAATTTTAGATGCAATGGAAGCTGATAAATTTAGAGTTTGCGTTGGTCCGGATTCAAGTTTTCTCGATATCTTATATCGTTTGATGCCGAAATTTGCTGCGAAATTTATTGCCAAGAAAATGGCGGCGCTTTTAAAGTAAACCGCAGAAAAAAGTATGAAAGCAATTTCAACAAACAGTTTGTTATTTATACTTCTACTCTTACAGCACAGCTTTGCACAAGATTCTACCCATATTGATTTTTTAGTACCAAAAACTCGTACTAAACGGACAGACCAAATCAGTACGCCACAGTTTGTAGAGACTAGAGTCATTACTTTCAATCTTCGCTACGACAATTATAACGACGGGGAAAACGCGTGGGATAAGCGTAAGGTAGAATTGTTACACTGCATTCAGAATGAAAATTGCGATTTATATTGTTTTCAAGAAGCATTAATATCGCAAGTAAACTTCCTAAAAGACAGTCTAGGAAATGATTTTGCCTATTATGGTATTGGGCGAGATGATGGAAAGACTGGCGGTGAATACTCCCCTATTTTTTACAATACGCATCGATACACATTAATGAATGCTGGAACGTACTGGCTTTCTCCGAGAAGGGATACCGTATCGCGAGGATGGGATGCGGCGTGCAATCGAATCGTAACCGTAATTTATTTATACGATAGGAAAGTTGATCGTTACCTAACTGTTTTCAATACGCATTTCGATCACATTGGGGTAGTCGCACGTAAACATTCAGCAGAAATAATACTTGACTTACTCGATCAAAAGCCTTGGATAGAGAGTTCGCAAACAATTTTATGCGGTGATTTCAATGCCGAAGAGAGCGATGAATCTATTCAACTTTTAAAAGAGCGACTACAGCTTGCAAAAGCATGTGATGGGATAGCCAAGGGCACTTTCAATGCTTTCGACACGGCACAAACCCCTACTAAAAGGATTGATTTTATTTTTTATTACAACTTCTCTAAGGCTGGTATTAAAACCATAGAAAGACGTCGCAGTAATGGATTGTGGCTTTCTGACCACTTGGCAGTTGAAGGAATATTACTAGAAGAAGAATAAAATTCTAATGCATAGGCACCTCCATTAGTAGCAATTCACTATCCGAACTTAATGCTTTTAGTTGAAAACTACTAAGTTCGGAAATGCCTAACCCGTCGCGTTTTTGAAGTTTTTGACCTTCAATTTCAAAGCTCCCTTCTAATACAAAACAGTAAACACCATTGCCTGCTTTATGAATGGTATAATTCACCTCCACATTTTCATCAAATCGTCCCATATGAAACCACGCATCTTGCTGTATCCAAACACCGTCATCCGCTGCATTTGGAGACAATACTTGTTGCAAACGATTCACTCGATCTTCTAATTTCAAAGTCAATTGGTCGTAGCGCGGTGTGACATTCTTTTTATTCGGAAAAACCCAAATCTGCAAGAACTTCACTGGTTTATCTTTATTCTTATTGTACTCCGAATGACGAATGCCTGTACCGGCAGACATTACTTGAATATCGCCATGACGGATAACGGTTCCATTACCCATGCTATCTCTGTGCTCCAAATCCCCTTCTAAAGGGATACTGATGATTTCCATATTGTCGTGCGGATGCGTACCGAAGCCCATTCCTGGTGCAACAAAATCATCATTCAATACACGCAATGCGCCGAAATGCATTCTAGTAGGCTCATAATATCCAGCGAAACTAAATGTATGACGCGAATGCAACCAACCGTGATCGGCATTCCCACGAGAATCCGCCGCATGATAAACGAACTTGGACATATAGAAAAATTAAGACTACGAAAATAGAATTCCTTACTACAAAAACAATTGACCTACATTAAGAATTTGAGCCACGTTTCTTGCGACAGCCGTCACTGCAGTACTTCACCTCCTCCCAACACTTCTCCCACTTCTTACGCCACGTAAAGGGCCGATTGCAAACCAAACAGACCTTTTCTGGCAAAAACTCCTTCTTCTTATTCTTCATCGATTTAATACTTTTGAAACTTTGTTCCAATAATTAAAAAACGAAGGAAACTCACCTTGCAGCGCAGGAACAATCCAATCACGATCTTCATATTCGAAAGCACCAAATTTAAACAATGGATGTTCTTTCATTAGCCATTTTCTCTTCGTCTTCATAACTTGTTGCAATTCCTCTAGCTCACCGACGAATACTTGCAAACCTGTTATCTGACGAGCATTGTTGAGTATAAAACGTATTACGTTATCCGAACAAGGCCAACGCTTGAAATAAGAAGGCTGGAGCCACAGGATTCGATTAAATAGTTCGTCTTTATGCCAATTCGGGTCGAGATTATAAGGCGTATAAAAAAGGCAATCCAAATTTTCATCTAACAGCAAGTCATCACTCTTTGGAAGATTTACAATGGGCTGCCATGCAATCATCTTTTCCAAATGCTTTGGTGAAGGTATTTCTGGCAGCTCTTCGTACGATAAATTCAAGAAAGAATCGACCTGAAACGAATGCGTATAATAATTAATGTTTTCTTGATTAGCCCAATACTTTTTCTTGCCACGATCTCCATTCACCCACAACCAAGAAGCAGTATTACTGGCGAAATCGCCATCGAGTAAATGATAGAACAACCACTTGGCAGGTCCATTATAGTGATGTTTAGCGAAATTCAAGGTAATGGAAGCAAGATACATGCGCACGTGATTATGCATGTATCCGTTCTGCTCCAATTCTTTGATACTTTGATCCACTGCTTGTACTTCTGAACTCGCATCTAGAAGAAAAGCAGGAACTTCGCTGACCATTGGCGTATCCCATTCTTGGGAATAAACCTGACCCAAGCGCTGAAAATAATCTCGCCACAATAGCTCTTTCAACAAAGGTTCTAGCACTTTCATACTATATCCTTTTTGAAATAATCGTGTTGCTACTTGATTCGTGCTAAGGATCCCGCGACTGATATAGGGCGAGAGTTTGGTAACGGAGCCGTTGGTAAAATTACGTGTTTGCGCATAGGCTATAGGGTCGATTGCATCGACCTTTTCCATCAGCTGGGCAAAGCTTAAAATTTCACTCATCATACTTTTGCGTAAGGGCGATGCGAATCAAATGTGGCCTGATAATAATTCTCTAAACCCAACACATTCATGGCTTGTATGCTAGAGAAATCAAGATTGCCATCCTCCAAGATTAATTCTTTTTGTAGTCGAATCCATTCCACTTTTGCTATCACTAATTTTGTATCATTGATTTCCATTGGCACAACTTGAAAAAGGCTCAAACCTATTTGTAAAGGACTTTCCTTCACAGCTGGCGCAAAAAAACCATCGACATATTCCTCCGTTAGATGACAAGCTTGAAATTCAGAAACCTCGCTCGCGTAACGAGCACTCGTCTGATGCGCCGCTGCCGCAATCTCTGCAGTAACTACATTCAAGGTGAAATATTTATTGGCCTCCATATTTCTAAACGTATCCCCACTCTGCCCTACCGGACGTTGTACGTACCCAATCAAAGCAGGATCTGCACCTAGGTGAAACACATTCGTAAAAAGCGCTAGGTTAGGGTTTCCTGCTTCACTCTTTGATCCTGCTAAGAAAGCAGGCTTGGCACCCGTCAAGCAGTTCACCAAATTCCCACGATAAAAACGCGTATAGCTTTTCAACTCCTCCGCCAATATCACTTTCATTTCTTTGTTCATCGCTTGCTAATTTTATTTAAAGTAATCGTTCGTTGACGGCTGCACTTAAATCGCAGGATATCGGGATCTCTACGCTTCATATGTTTCTGACTTACTCCCGTGTTCACTCTTTTCCGCCATAGGCTAAACGATGATCTTTTGAGATTCTTTCGCATCAACTGAATCGTATCTGCTTCCGTCAATTTGAATTGAATAAAAATCGCTTCGAAAGGAGTTCTATCCTCCCAGGCCATTTGTATTACACGATCAATATCTAGTTGAGATAATTCCATACAAACAAAACACCCCATTCGTCAATTTGTTCGTCAAAGACAGCCAATCGCTTTGATTTTATACTCTTGTTGGAAAT
>JAPJNH010000026.1 GCA_026461075.1 Chitinophagales bacterium | reverse complement strand
TGTGTGTTCTTTTCACCTGTAGGAGGGTAAAAGAGAAAAAAGGTCTTCCAATTGGAAGACCTTTTTTAATTAAGTCCCGAATATTCGGGATAAAAATTAGAAGGCTTTGATCGAAAGATCTCGACTTTAAATTGAAAATTACATTTTTAATAGAATCCCCTTACAGTAAAGGTTTGAATGAAAATATTTTAAAGTTAGATCGAAAGATCTCGACTTTAAATTAGTACCAATTTTTCATTCTTCATTCTTCATTTTTAATTCTTCACATAAATCTCCCCGCCCTGCTGCTTAAACTCTTCACTCTTCTTCATCATCTCATTCGCAATAGCTTCCGCATCTAAAGTCGCAGCGTAGTCACGAACCTGTTGGGTAATCTCCATCGAGCAGAATTTCGGTCCACACATACTACAGAAATGCGCCACCTTCGCGTTTTCGCTAGGTAAAGTCGCATCGTGATATTCACGTGCCGTATCAGGGTCTAATGATAAATTGAACTGATCTTCCCAACGGAAATCGAAGCGCGCCTGGCTCAATAAATTATCACGCAATTGCGCCATCGGATGTCCCTTGGCTAGATCCGCCGCATGCGCCGCTAATTTATAAGTGATAACACCATCCTTCACATCCTTCTTATTAGGCAAACCAAGGTGCTCCTTCGGTGTCACATAACATAACATCGCACAACCATACCAGCCAATCATCGCAGCACCAATACCACTTGTGATATGATCATAACCAGGTGCGATATCGGTCGTTAATGGTCCTAAGGTATAAAATGGAGCTTCATGACATTCTTCCAATTGCTTCTCCATGTTCTCCTTTATCAAATGCATTGGTACGTGACCAGGACCTTCAATCATTGTTTGTACATCGTGCTTCCAAGCGATCTTCGTCAACTCACCCAATGTTTCTAATTCGCCGAATTGTGCCGCATCATTTGCGTCAGCAATACTTCCCGGACGTAATCCATCACCCAAAGAGAAGCTCACGTCGTATGCTTTCATGATCTCACAAATCTCTTCAAAGTGAGTGTACAAGAAGTTTTCTTTATGATGTGCTAAACACCACTTCGCCATGATACTTCCGCCACGTGAAACAATACCTGTCACACGGTTAGCCGTAAGTGGCACATAACGTAATAATACTCCCGCATGAATAGTGAAGTAATCCACCCCTTGTTCTGCTTGTTCAATTAAGGTATCACGGAAAATCTCCCATGTCAACTCTTCCGGACGACCCACTTTTTCTAATGCTTGATAAATCGGCACGGTTCCAATCGGCACCGGCGAGTTACGCAAGATCCATTCACGTGTTTCGTGAATATGTTTACCCGTGCTCAAATCCATGATAGTATCCGCACCCCAACGACAAGCCCAAACTGCCTTCTCTACCTCTTCTTCGATGCTCGATGTAACAGCGCTATTACCAATATTTGCATTAATCTTCACCAAGAAATTACGTCCGATAATCATCGGTTCAGCCTCTGGGTGATTGATGTTTGCTGGGATGATTGCTCTACCTCTTGCTATTTCGTCACGAACAAATTCCGGTGTAATCGAACCTAATGGCATATTCGCTCCGAACGAATGTCCTGGATGAATTTTACTATGCGCCTCAAAGGTTGATTTCATCTCTTCCCAACGCTGGTTTTCACGAATCGCGATATACTCCATTTCAGGAGTGATGATACCCTGCTTGGCATAATGTAATTGCGTTACATTCTGACCGCTCTTAGCACGCAATGGCTTTGGAATATGTTTGAAACGCAAATCCATCGTACTTGCATCCGCCATGCGCTCATTAGCGTATTGCGAAGAGAAGTCGTTCAATTGCTCTACATCGCCACGTTTCAATACCCAGTCCTTACGAATAGGATCTAAGCCTTGATGAATATCGATTTTAATAGTTGGATCAGTATAAGCACCAGAAGTATCATAAACGGTCAAACGCTTTTTCGGAGCCGCTTCTTCCGTGTTAGCCTTGCCAGCGATTTTTTCGCCGATCTCAATCTCACGCATCGCTACGCGAATGTCATGTAAGGTTCCCGGTACATAAATCTTACGGGAAGCAACAAAAGGTTGTGTTGAAATGATGTTCTCTTTCATTAGAAAATGTTTATCCGCCTTGAGTGGCTTGTATTAATAAAATCCGACGACCCTCTTCGATACGATGTTCTGCCCAGGCGCTGCGCGCTACAACCTCCTCGTCGATGGCAACTGCATAGCCTTTGGCATCCCCTAAGGAAAGCCTTTCTAGCAACTGCTTCACCGTCTCTTTGGGTACATACGCGTGCTCCCGATCATTGATAAAAATCGCCATAGTCGTTCGTTAAAAAATAGGGGAGAGGCAGGTATCAACTTTTCCCTACGGCAGCATTATCTGCATCAGGTGTTGAGGGTGCCTTCTCAGGAAAAGTATAACACTTTTTCCGCCCCTAAAGTTTAGACTACAAATGTAAACAATTCACGCGATTAATAGGCCATCGCAAATAATACGCGTCCCTTAGATGGTTTTCCACTATAAATACATACGCCATCCTCCGCAACTTGATCCAATGGAATACAACGAATCGTCGCTTTGGTCTCTGTTTTAATCGCCTCCTCCGTTTCAGAAGTGCCATCCCAATGCGCTGAGATAAAGCCGCCCTTCTCACTCAATACTTTCTTGAAGTCTTCGTAAGTATCTACCGGCGTAATCATTGTTTCGCGCAATTGTATAGAACGCTTGTATAAGTTCTCTTGAATTTCTACCAATAACTGCTCAATACCCGCTGCTAAGCCATCCATCGACTTCACCTCTTTCGTACGTTCATCACGACGTGCTAATTCAACGGTATTGTTTTCAAGGTCTCTCGGACCAACAGCAATACGTACCGGCACCCCTTTCATTTCATATTCTGCAAACTTCCAACCCGGAGTTCGGTTATCTGCGTCGTCGAATTTCAAACGAATGCCTTTCGCTTTCAATTCATCCATCAAAGGCTGCATGCGTGCACGCACCGCTGCTAACTGTTCTTCATTCTTTGCAATCGGAACAATCACCACTTGAATCGGTGCTAACTTCGGCGGTAATACCAAACCTTCGTTATCACTATGCGTCATGATCAAGGCACCAATCAAACGGGTAGAAACACCCCAAGAGGTCGCCCAAACAAATTCTTGCTTATTGTTTTTATCTAGGTAAGTAACGTTGAAGGCTTTCGCGAAATTCTGACCAAGGAAATGACTCGTTCCAGCTTGTAATGCTTTACCGTCTTGCATCATCGCTTCGATACAGTAGGTGTCTTCCGCTCCTGCAAAACGCTCGTTCGCACTCTTCACCCCTTTGATAACAGGCATCGCCATGAAGTTTTCTGCGAATTCGCCATAGACATGCAACATCTTCACCGTTTCTTCCAATGCCTCTTGCTTTGTGGCGTGAGCGGTATGACCTTCTTGCCACAAGAATTCAGCAGTACGCAAGAATAAACGTGTACGCATCTCCCAACGAACTACGTTCGCCCATTGATTCACCAAAATTGGTAAATCGCGGTAAGATTGAATCCAGCCTTTGTAGGTATTCCAAATAATTGCTTCAGAGGTCGGACGAACTACTAATTCTTCTTCCAATTTAGCGTCTGGATCGACCATCAACTTTCCTTTATTGTTAGGATCTGTTTTTAGACGGTAATGCGTTACTACGGCACATTCTTTCGCAAAGCCTTCGGCATTTTTCTCTTCAGCCTCAAACAAGCTTTTAGGGACGAATAATGGGAAGTAGGCGTTTACGTGTCCTGTTTCCTTGAACATTTTGTCTAAGGCGTCGCGCATGTTTTCCCAAAGGGCATAGCCATAAGGCTTGATAACCATACAGCCTTTAACTGCTGAATAGTCGGCCAAACCTGCCTTCAGCACGATGTCTATATACCATTGAGAATAATCTTGTTCACGCGGAGTAATCGCCTTGCTCATAATTGAAAAGTTTTGTTAAAGAGGCCTCAGGAGACCTTTTTATTCGTATTTTTAAAGTGTATTTAGATTGGCACGAAAATTGGCTTTTGCTAATTAAACGCCCCACTCTCCGCAAAAATAACACTTCAAACGGGATTGAAGGCGTCCAATCAAAATTAAATGCAATCGATATGAAAGCGATTAAGTTTTTACCCATCGGATTTCTCTTTTTAGCCTCTTGTACAACAGGCTATCAGGCAACGCGTAATCAAAATAACTACGACGACGTGTATAGCACTTCCGCCGATCGTCAGCGTGAGCGCGATGAATACGCACAGCAAGAACGCGACCGTCAGGCTGCTAACGAAGCGGCCGCACAAGCAGCAGAAGATCTTCGTCAGAAAGCTGAGCAGGATCGTCAAGCCCAAGCACAATACGATCGTCAGTCGAATAATGATAATGACGCGAATCGCTATAGCAATCGTAACGATGCACAGCAATATACTGACGAAGACGGCAATAGCACTGCAAGACGCGATGCGTATAAT
>JAPJNH010000025.1 GCA_026461075.1 Chitinophagales bacterium | reverse complement strand
CCAAGTTCTTAAAAACGAAGAATGGATTAGAAGAGGTTTCTAATATCGATAATTACAAGGCGCATTTCACAACAGCAGATAAAGTGCCTTCGCTTTATATTAAGATTGAAGTGTCAGACAGTGCATCTTTTGAAACCGACAAAGATATTATTGTCGATAATTATCAGCTATTGCTTCAAAGTACAAAGCGTGTATTACCAAATGTGGATACTTTAACGATTAAAGGAACTAACTTATACGGATATACGAAAACGGAAATTGATTCAGCCGTTTCAATTGCTTCTTATGTTTATTTTACTAAATCAAATGAAGCTATCTATTTTAATTTTATGAATCGTGCAGGAAAAACATTGCTCTATAAAAGTATTTCAGAGTTTATAGAGCAGCGAAATTTACTGCTTACCAATTTTGTTGAACGAATGAAAAAATGTAATTAAGATGACTATCTGGGGTGTTTCCATATTTCAAGACAGAGATGCGATGGATCTCTTTGAGGAAATTTTAAATGGCGTTGATTTAATTCATGAAATTAGAACGTCATGTTCAATTGTTATCGACGATTTCGAAGATTTAACAATGTATGAGACCTGTTGCGTAGCTGTGTTAGGTGCTGAACTAGTTGCAGCATCAATGGGCAATATTTCAAAACATTTTCCAGGTCCTGAATTTTTTGATGGTGAATATACTGATGGAGTTAAAGTGGCGCATCCTGATTGGGATGAGCTCTCTGATTTTTCAAATAAAGATCTTCGATCACTTGCTATCAATGCTATTAAAACACTTCTGACCTCTGAGCGTTGTGATTATTATCTTTTCTGGCGCGATGCAAAATTGTTTGAAGATTGGGAAGCAGAGATGAATGATTTGCTCGAACGACTTCATTAAAAAAGGCCATCTCATCGAGACAGCCTTTTTCAAAAATTATTTTTATTCCTTATAAGTGAATCACTTCGCCATAAGCCATCGCAACCGCTTCCATTACGGCTTCCGACATAGTAGGGTGTGGGTGAATTGACTTGATAATTTCGTGTCCTGTTGTCTCTAAATTTCTTGCAACAACAACTTCTGCAATCATCTCCGTTACATTCGCTCCAATAAAGTGAGCTCCTAACCACTCGCCATACTTCGCATCAAAAATTACTTTCACAAATCCTTCTGATACTCCACCTGCTTGTGCTTTACCACTTGCAGAGAATGGAAACTTACCAACTTTAATTTCGTAGCCTGCTTCTTTCGCTGCTTTTTCTGTCATTCCAACAGAGGCAATTTCAGGAGAGCAATACGTACATCCTGGGATGTTACTATAGTTGATTGGCTCAACATGCATACCTGCAATTTTTTCAACGCAGCAAATTCCTTCCGCAGAAGCAACGTGTGCTAACGCTGGTCCCTTAACGATATCACCAATTGCATAAACGCCTGGGATATTTGTTTGGTAGTAATCGTTCACTAATACTTTTCCTTTATCGGTAATTACACCAACTTCTTCTAATCCGATATTTTCAAGATTAGAAACAACGCCAGCGGCAGATAAAACGATATCACACTCGATCATTTCTTCTCCTTTGGCAGTCTTCACTTTTACTTTGCAACCACTTCCAGCTGTAT
>JAPJNH010000024.1 GCA_026461075.1 Chitinophagales bacterium | reverse complement strand
GAAGAAAGCCGAGGAGGAAAAGAAAAAAGCGGCTGCTAGTCAAAATAGCGGCAATCCTTCTTCGAAATCAGAAGAAGACAAGCAGGCAACAGGTGCCATGGGCGCAAGTGCAGCTAAGCCTGTTATGAGCAAGGAGGAAGCAGAGCGTTTACTGTTAGCTTTGCGAAATAAAGAACGTCAGACGAAACAAAAAATAGACCAGAATAAACAAGCCGTGCCTGCAAGTAGACAAGGCAACGATTGGTAAACTGCATTAATATGAAAAGACTACTTAGTTTTTTATTGTGCCTTTTTATCTCCTTCCTCAGCATGGCGGGTGGCATAAAATTTACGGCTAGTAGTACCCGTAATCCTGTACAGGTAGGTGAAAACTTTCAAGTCGACTTCGCTATCGAAAACGGCTCCGTTAGGCAATTCATCAATCCCAACTTCGCTCCATTTCAGGTGATTCAAGGGCCTATACAAGGTACCCGCATCAACGTGGGGATGAACGGTGCAACACAAACACTTACCTTATCTTATATACTCCGTGCTACGAAGGAAGGGCGTTTCACCATTCCACCCGCAACGGCGGTGACGAATGCCGGTAATATTGAATCTAACTCTTTCGTCGTACAAGTGAATAAAGCAGCCCCTAGTCAGCCTTCGGCAGGATCAAATAATAACGCAGCTACTAACGGAGCTGATTTATCTAAAAATGTTTTCATACGAATTACGGCAGATAAGAATAGTGTTTATGAAGGAGAACAAGTGACAGTAACCTACAAGGTATATACTAACGTAGCAATTGTAGGCAGTCAAGTAACGAAGGTTCCTTCCTTTAACGGTTGTTGGAACCAAGAATATAAAATACCAGAAGGTGTGAGCGGACAAGAAGTGATTAATGGAACCACCTATAATGTTTTAATATTTAAGCGTGTGGCGTTATTTCCGCAGCATGCAGGGACTTTAGTATTAGATCCTGCAGAAATAAAAATACTCGCTCGCGTTAAGAGCAAACATAAACGACAAAGTATCATAGATCAGATGTTTGGTAATAACACGATGTTCAATGATCCGTTCTTTAATGATCCGATGTTTAACGATCCATTCTTCAATGGCTATGAAGATATCCCTTATGTAATCAACTCTGGTTCTTTAAAAATTAATGTTAAGCCACTACCTTCAAACAAGCCAGCAGACTTTAACGGAGCGGTAGGACGTTTTACTATCACCGCCAAAGCAGACAAGACGAAATTGAGCACAGACGATGCGATTACCTATAAAGTACAAATCAGTGGTGCAGGAAATCTCCCAACTTTTGAAGCACCGACATTCATACCAGGTGAAGACTTCGAAACCTATGATCCAAAAACATTAGATGCTTGGGAAAAGGAAGCTTATCCAATTAGTGGAAGTAAAAGTTTTGAATATGTTATTATTCCTAACGAAAGCGGTAAGATTGATATTGACGGCGCACATTTCTCTTACTTCGATTTAGACAAGCAAGCTTATGTTACGCTTAAAACCGCACTGCTATCCTTGGATATTGCAGAAGGAAAGCACAGTAATTCAGCGAAGATAAATGGTCAAAGTAGAGAAGAATTAAAGTTGTCGAGAAGTGATGTAAAGCCCCTCTTAAACACTGCTTGGCAGGAGGATTGGAAGCGAGTTATTAAACCATTCTGGGGCAGTTTTCTGTTTTACCTCTTAATGTGCATCCCAATCATCTTGGCTTTATTACTCTTTATATTCAGAAAGAATGGAGCTGCAATATTTCAACGTTATGGAAACAACAAAGAGAAACAAGCGATTCATACTGCGCGTAAATACTTGAAACAAGCACAAGATTCGATGAAGTCGAATAATACCGAAGCATTTTATCAAAGTCTTGAAAGGTGCATGTGGACGTACTTTGCACAAAAGTGGTCGATGAACACACAACAACAAAACAGAAGCGAGCTGAGCAACTTATTGAATGCGCATCAGGTCGGCGAAAACTTACAAGAACAGATTAATAGTTTATTGAATGAATGTGAAATAGCCTTGTATGCTCCTGGAGCTGTTTCCGTAGATTTCGCTCAGAAAATAAAAGCGGCGACTGATTTAATTATTCACCTAGAAAATGATTTAAAGCAATGAGAAAGTTCTTCTTTTTTGGGATGATTTTGATTGCGTTCAGTAGCGTATCTATAGCTCGTTCGAACAATGACAGTCTTTGGAAAGCTTCTGCAGAAGCCTATCGCAACAAAGCCTACGAACAGGCTTTAGCAGATTATGATTCGCTAATCAATAGAGGATATTCCTCAGCTGTTCTTTTTAATAATGCGGGGAATGCTGCTTTCAAATCAAAGCATTTAGGCAAAGCAGTTTGGTGTTATGAAAAGGCTTATCGCTTAGACCCCTGCAATGAAGAAATTAAATACAACAAAGATTTAATGCGTTATAAGACCTTAGATCGTGTGGAAGAATTACCAAGTATCGCGCCGATCAGCTGGCTGAATCGAAGTTCCTTAATAACATCACCCATTGTTTGGTACTGGCTAGGAATTATAGTTATAGTTGTCTTCACCCTCAGCTTATTCCTCCGTCACAAAGGGATCTTGAAGAAGGCCTGGTTGTCGGGGATTAGCATCTTCATTGCGATTAACTTATTTGTGCTAGCCTTTAACAGTCATCACCTTATTTACGGAAGGGAGATGGCCGTTATTCAATTTCCGAGCGTTGGTATTTTATCCGCTCCAGATGCTACAGGAGTGGAAGTATTTCAATTACATGAAGGAACCCTCGTTGAAATCAAGGGGAAGCAAGGCAACTGGCAAATGATACGTTTAGCCGACGGGAAAGAAGGCTGGATGAGTAAAGAAGCCGCAAGGGGATTTTAATTCTTACTTACTTTTTCGCGAAGTGTTTCCAGATATAATATACCGGAGCACCGAGTAAGACAATCGTTAAAGAGCCTACTGCAAAATTCGGTTTAACAATTAATAGATTTAAACAGAAAGCAGCAGCAAGAACGATATACAGAGCAGGTAAAACAGGGTATCCGAAGGCTTTATAAGGACGTTCTACGTCAGGCATTTTCTTACGGAGAATGAATAATCCAATCAAAGTCAGGATATAGAATAGGATCACTGCGAACATCACATAATCCAAGAGATCTCCATATTTTCCAGACAAGCAAAGTACCGAAGCCCAGATCAACTGCACCCACAAAGCAAATCCTGGAACACCGTTTTTGTTGTTAAATTTCATCTTTTCGAAGAAGAGTCCATCATTCGCCATTTCTTGATAAACACGAACCGACGAAAGCACGATTCCATTATTGCAGCCGAAGGTTGAAATCATAATCAAAACGGCCATAATGAATACGGCGGGATTACCAAAGATCTGCATAGCAGCTGCTACCCCTACTCGATCGTTCGCGGCAAATTGAATACCAGCTTGCACGGTATCTGTAGCACCAGGTGTTCCTTTGATAGGTAACAAAAACAAGTAGGCAATATTGGCTAAGATGTACAATGCACTCACGATGGCTGTACCGAAGAATAAGCTAAGCGGAATATTACGTTTTGGATTTTCGATATCTCCGGCGATGAACGTTACATTATTCCATGCGTCGCTACTAAATAAAGAACCTACTAAGCCAACGCCTAGGGCACTTATTAAGGCCATTCCACCTAATTCTGTTGCCGACCATGTATTCGTAGTCACGTCGAAATTAAGCTTTACTGCATGCCAAGCATCTTGCCAGTTGGCGTGCCAGATCTCACTTTTCCCAAAGACAAAAACGCCTAAAACAATAATTCCGAATAAAGCGATCAGTTTGGTACTGTTAAAGAAAAGGTTGATGAACTTGCCATATTGCATGCCAGCTCTGTTCAAAAGCGTTAGCATCAAAATAGAACCGATGCCTGTCAATTGCGCTGCGTTAATGGCAAAGCTTTCATTGATCTGCCAGAGCACGTTATTTTCGCCAAGCATTGGCCAGATTACCCCAGCATACTTTGCGAAGGCAACGGCTACGGCAGCAATACTTCCACATTGAATGACCACGAAAAGGGTCCATCCATACAGAAAGGCGATGAAATTATTAAACGACTTCTTTAGATAAACATACTGTCCACCTGCGTCGGGCATCATACCAGCCAACTCGCCATAGCTAAGGGCTGCTAGCATCGTCATGACACCAGAAATAATCCACAAAAGTAAAAGCCAACCTGTGCTTCCCACTGTTCGACTCATATCCGAGCTTACCAAAAAAATACCCGAGCCAATCATTGAGCCTGCTACGATTAAAGTTGCGTCGAGCAGGTTGAGCTTTTTCTTCATGCTAATTATTTATTGAGTTTACTTTTATTAATACTATAGCCGAAATAGATAACGAAGCCGATAGCTAACCAGATAAATAAACGAGTCCAGTTTTCCCATCCTAAACCAGCAATCATTGCCAAACAAACAACGATACCTAAGATTGGCACTAGTGGCACTAGTGGAGTTTTAAAAGGACGTGGGGTTTCTGGAGAAGTTTTACGCATCACCATCACACCAATACAAACTAATACGAAAGCGAATAAAGTACCGATACTAGTCATATCACCTACCACATCACCAGGCAAAAACGTTGCGAATACACCTACAAATAAGAACAACAAGAAATTCGATTTCGCAGGTGTTTTGAACTTAGGATGTAATTGACTGAAAACAGGAGGCAATAAACCATCCTTACTCATTGAATAGAACACACGGGATTGCCCCATTAATAAAACTAGAATTACTGAAGAGAAACCTGCAAGAATTGCAATAGTGATGGCAGTACTCAACCAAGAATATCCTTTCATATAGGTTGTGATAGCATAAGCAACAGAAGCTTCATGACCAGCACCACCTTTTCCAAAATCTTTATAGTTTGCAACACCTGTTAAAACGTAGGCAAATACAATATAAAGGACAGTACAAACAGCCAACGACACGAGGATACCTATTGGCATTCCCTTTTGTGGGTCTTTCGCTTCTTGTGCTGCCGTTGATACGGCGTCAAAACCAATGAAGGCAAAGAATACAATCCCTGCTCCGCTAAGTACGCCACTCCAGCCGAAGTCGCCGAAATCACCTGTATTAGGAGGAACCATTACCGCATGGTTCGCTGGGTTGATATAATTCCAACCAATAGCGATGAAGATTAATACGATCGCCAATTTCACAGCCACAATAATATTATTGACAACGGCAGATTCTTTGGTACCACGCATCAAGACCAATGAAATCAATAATAGAATGAATAATGCAGGAAGGTTCATAATACCATGAGAACCGTCAACTGCCGTTTGAAACGGAGAATGACAAAGCGCATAAGGTATTTCGAAGCCGAACATATTTTGCAAGAGCTTATTTAGATATTCACTCCATGCGATAGCTACGGTTGCAGCACCCAAAGCATATTCAAGGACTAGATCCCAACCAATAATCCAAGCAACTAGCTCGCCCATGGTTGCGTATGAGTAAGTATAGGCGCTACCTGCGATCGGAATCATAGAAGCGAACTCCGCGTAGCAAAGTCCTGCAAAGGCACAGCCAATACCAGCGATGATAAATGAATAGATAACCCCTGGTCCTGCATGCATACCGGCAGCAGCAGCGGTGCGTACAAATAATCCGGCTCCGATAATTGCACCAATGCCTAAAGCAATCAATGCCATCGAGCCTAAAGAGCGCTTCAAACTATGCTCAGATTCAGCAGATTCAGCCAATAAATCAGCTACGTTCTTTTTGCGGAATAAATTCGCCATGTTGTGGTTTTTAGGTTTTTATAAAGAAAATAAAATTTCGCGAAAAATCATAATTATGTAACTTCATTGTATGAAGCGTTTACTCTTTTTATTCGTTGTGCTCTTACCAAGTTTGAGCTATGCCCAATTCGACAAACGTCAAAAAGGGAACAATACGGAAACAAACGATGAATCGACAAGCAGTCGTAAAGAAAACAAAGAAGAAAAGGAAGAAGTAAAAGGCTTCGATCCTTCCAAATTGGTAATTAGTCCGATTATCGGCATGCGTTTCAATCCGACCTTGATTCAATTGCAACCAAAGGTGGGTTACCGCTTCCAAGAACGCTTAATGGCGGGAGTTTCCTTTAATTATGTCTACTATAAGGACAGTTATTTTAGTTCTTATTACAATGCAATCTATACCGAAAAAGGGCGAACCTTAGGGGGTGGTCTTTGGGGTCAGTATCAGGTATTTAATTTTCTTTTTGCAGCGGCGGACCTTGAAATGAACTCGTATAAATACAGTGTTGCGATGGTCAATTATAATGTCACTGAGCCTGTTAGATGGTATCCATCGGCCTTATTGGGGGCCGCTGTGGGTATGAATGGATTTTATATTAAGTTTCAATACGACTTTCTACAATTAAACCCGAATTACCAGAATCGAGTGGTAAGTTCCTTTGGGTTTTTCTTTTAGCGCATAGGTTTTTGTACCTTTGCAAAATGGAACTTACTGCATTAACCGCCATTAGTCCTGTAGACGGACGTTACCGCAAGCAAACGAGTGCTTTAGCTACTTATTTTTCAGAATTTGGCCTGATTCATTATCGCGTGAAAATGGAGATTGCCTATTTATTGGCCTTGCGCGCGGTGCCTGAAACAGGGATGGGACAACTAACGGAGACGCAGGTTAAAGCCATTGAAGGCATTGCAGCTAATTTCACGGAAGCGGATGCATTAAAAATTAAAAGTACAGAAGCCATCACCAATCATGATGTGAAGGCAGTAGAATATTTCATCAAGGAGAAATTAGATGAGCTTCAGTTACAATCTGTTAAGGAGTTTGTTCATTTCGGCTTGACTTCACAAGATGTCAATAATACCAGCATTCCATGGTCGATTAAAGACTTTTTACATGGACATTATATTCCTGCGATGAAGGAATTGACCAGCTTGTTACGCACACAGGCGGTAGAATGGATGGACATTCCGATGCTAGCACATACGCATGGTCAACCTGCCTCCCCTACACGCTTGGGTAAAGAATGGATGGTTTTTGTAGAGCGTTTGGAGGTGCAGTTGAAGAATTTAGAGTCGATTCCGTTCAGTTGTAAATTCGGAGGCGCAACGGGTAATTTCAATGCGCATCATGTGGCTTACCCACAGGTTGATTGGATAAGTTTTGCGAATGGATTTACGAAAGCGGCAATGGGGTTAGATCGTCAGCAATTTACGACGCAGATTGAGCATTACGATCAATTGGCAGCGGTGATGGATAATTGCAAACGCATCAATATTATTTTGATGGATTTCTGTAAGGATGTCTGGCAGTATATTTCGATGGAATATTTCCGTCAGAAGATAAAGGCGAATGAAGTTGGTTCGAGTGCGATGCCACATAAGGTAAACCCGATTGATTTTGAAAATGCGGAAGGCAATTTCGGAGTAGCAAATGCATTGTTGGAACATCTTTCACATAAGCTCCCGATTTCAAGATTGCAAAGAGACTTAACAGACAGTACTGTTTTAAGAAATGTCGGTGTGCCATTTTCGCACATGATCATTAGTTTGAATTCTATCCAAAAGGGCCTAGGGAAGTTGATTTTAAATGAAGCGGCCCTAAGAAACGATTTGGAGAATAACTGGATGGTGGTTGCGGAGGCGATTCAAACAATTTTGAGAAGAGAACAATATCCTAATCCTTATGAGGCTTTGAAGGCCTTGACACGTGGCGCAGAGAAAATGAATGCAGAAATTTTACATGCATTCGTAGATGGATTGGAGGTGAGCGATGCAGTGAAGGCAGAGTTAAAAAATGTTACGCCGTATAACTATATCGGTATAGTAGCGAAGCACTAATCATGCGCGAAGAACTTAAAAAGGATATCGATTTTTACTATAATGAAAAGGGCTATATGGTGTTCACTGAGGCCTTTTTGTTGAAGCGCGGCTATTGCTGTGATTCAGGTTGCAAGCACTGTCCGTATAAGAAGGAGAAGACGGTGAAGAAGAGGCGGGGGGACAACGAGAGTAAGTGAAAGGGGAAAGGGGAAAAGAGAACCGACTGGAATTAAGG
>JAPJNH010000023.1 GCA_026461075.1 Chitinophagales bacterium | reverse complement strand
TCGCATTCAATTTTTGAATCTCAGACTCCTTTCCAAAGACTTTATTGGCTAAAACTTTTCGTTGTAATACCCCTTCTAAATAAGTTTCAGGACCAAAGCAAGCCATTACTTGTTCCTTTAAATTGGAATCAGTATTCATTAATTCTTTAGCGGCTTCATCTGCATAATAAACAGGAACTTGCAAAAACTCAAACACCTTCGCAGCCGTACTTTTGCCGGAACCAATTCCGCCTGTTAATCCAATTTTTTTCATAATTGCGGGCTTACTTCAATGAAACGATCAGGAAATTCTAATTTATGCTTTTCGATAAAATCTAAAGGTTCCATGGCGTCCTCCACCTTTAATTCTCCAACTTTCGTTCTTCTTAGCTCAGACAAATGAGATCCACTTTCTAAGACCATCCCAATATCATGTGCAATACTACGAATATAGGTGCCTGACGAACATTTTATTCTAAAATGAATATCTGGCATTTCAATTTTTACTATTTCAAATTCATGGATAAAAACTCGTCTTGGTTTTACTTCAACTTCCTCCGCTTTCCCTTTATGCGCCTTTTTATAAATTGGTTTGCCATCTTGCTTTAAAGCAGAGTACTTAGGTGGTATCTGAAATTGCTCACCGAGAAATGTTTTACTTGCTGCCATTATCATCTCCTCACTTATATGTTCTGTCGGATAATAAGCGTCGAATGGCCTTTCCAAATCATAGCAAGGGGTCGTAGCCCCCAAACTAATAATTCCAGTATACTCTTTGTCGCAACCCTGAATTTCAGTTAATTTCTTAGTAAACTTCCCGCTTGCAACTATTAATAAGCCAGTGGCAAGAGGATCAAGGGTTCCTGCATGACCAATCTTCTTAAGCTTTGCACCAAACTTTAATTTACGAACCACATCAAAGGATGTCCAAGTATAAGGCTTATCTATAAGCATTATCAGGTCAGGACAGTTATCTGGCAATTTAGACATCTTGTATTAATTGAATTGAGGTAGAGGAGGTCGTTTTAACTTCCAACGTTTATGACTCCACATCCAAGCTTCCGGCTGTTGATGAATCAAATCTTCCAAAAACCGTGTGGTAGATTCGGTAATGGCAAAAGGATGGGCTAAATGAGGTTCATCAGAAATCATACGCATACGTAATACATATTGTCCACGTTTGATTTTAAATGGAAATACAAAAACTACCGGAGCATTAAGTTTCATCGCATATCTCTCAACACCCGTAAAACAAGCCGTTTCCTGGGATAGAAATTCGGTCCAATAAATATTGCTCTCTTTTCTTGGACTTTGATCTGTTACAAAACCTATAGCAGAAATACTTGGTAAGGGTTGACTCAAATAAGCACCAACCTCTTTTGCTGGAATCATAATACCTCCAAATCGACTTCTATTCTTCAACATAAAACGATTGAAGTATTTATTACTTAGGGGAGTAAACAAACCTATAGTTTGAAAATCACCTACCACGGTAAAGCCTTGCGCTAACCATTCGAAGTTATTAAAATGTCCTGCCGCTACGATAATATGTCTGTTCTGTTGCAATAATGAATTGTACAAATCGATGTCCTCGAAGGGAATTCTTCTTTTTAATTCCGCCTCACTAATACTAAACAGTTTAATAGTTTCAATCACCCAATCACAAAGATTTTGGTAATATTTGCGTTCAATAATTCTAAGTTCTTCTTCAGATTTTTTAGGGAAAGAATTCTTTAAATTTTCTCTTACCACTTTCACTCGATATTTGAACACTTTATAAATGATCAAATAGAGAAAATCAGAAAGTAAATACAAAACTCTCAAGGGTAAATAGGAGAGTGGAATTACAAGTATATAAAATAGAAGAAAGCCTACTAATGCCATAATTTAAAGGTATAAAAAAGGAGCATCGTTAAATGCTCCTTTAATAGAAGAATTGTCGTTCTAAGCTTTAGGACGTAAGCTCAACACATTAATTTCGCTTTCTCCAATTACTTTTCTATCTGCAGCAGGTACTAAGAATTCGCCGAAGGTAGAATCCTTCTGACTCATAATTAGAATCAAATCACAAGCCATTTTCTTCGCATGCGACATTACTGTTTTCGATACATTCGCATTTCTATACATCTTAACCGTATATGGGATATTCTCCTTTATTAAACGATTTTCAGTTGTTTTAACTAATTCACTTAATCTGTTTACATCAGAAATAAATTCATCTAATAGCTCAGTAACCGCTAGTAAATGGACTTTAGATTTAAATGTCTTTGCCCACTCAATAGCAAAATCTGTTTTTTGACCAGACTCTTTCGTTAAATCAAGTGGCAGCAAGATATTACCACATTCTAATTTTTTACCGCGCTTTCTTACGGTTAAAACCGGACAAGAACTTTCATGTACCGTACGATATGCATTGGTTCCTAAAAAGTATTTTTCAAGGCTCTTAACTACGGATTGTGCTCCGTGCGTACCCATTACAACTAAGTCGATACCCAACTCTTTAACGGCAGATTCAATCTCACGATAGGTTTTACCGTTAACAATCTTCGTTTCGATTTTTACACCCCAAAGATTGGTATTGTCATTTTTGATGTCATCCATCTTTTTACGAATACCTTCTTCAATTAACTCAGTATAGTTAGTAATCACTTGATGCGCGTTTGAATCAAAGTGTTCATATACGTGCAATAAGGTGATTTTGGCACCAAATGACTTAGCAACAAAAGCGGCATACTCAAGAGCTGCGTAAGAAATTTCCGAGAAATCGGTAGGAACGAGGATTTTCTTAATAGATAACTTCATAACAAAGATTATTTTTGTAATTCAAAGATACATAATTTTACCCGTCCTTTGGCTATTGTCAATTGATTTTAAACACAAGAATTTATGACTAAAACCTTTCCCCCAAGTGAACTGATTTTAACACCAGAAGGGGCCATATATCATCTCAATCTAAAACCAAAAGAATTAGCTGATCTAGTTATTACTGTTGGAGATCCCGACCGTGTTAAAATGGTGTCTGCTTTTTTTGATAAAATCGAAGTAAAAAGACAGCATAGAGAATTTGTGACGCATACAGGCTATATCGGAAAGAAACGAATCTCAGTTGTTTCTACAGGTATTGGAACGGATAATATCGACATCGTTTTAAATGAATTAGATGCGCTTAAGAATATCGATTTCAAAACAAGAACTCCGAAAGCAAAACCTAGTTCCCTCAAAATAATTCGAATTGGAACTTCTGGTTCAATGCAGGCCGATTTACCAGTTGATACCATCTTGATTTCTCAACACAGTATCGGACTCGATAATTTAATGCATTACTACAAACGTAAAATTGATGTCACAGAAAAGAAGTTTGTTCAACTGGTTAATGAAAACCTAGGAATGAGCGCCTATTGCACTTCTGCCTCTGATTATTTAGTAGAGCATTTCTCACATTTAGGTACCTTGGGAACCACTGTAACTTGTCCAGGTTTCTATGCCCCTCAAGGCCGTATTTTACGCTATTCATTACCGCATAAAGATTTGTTAGGATTTTTATCTACACAGCAATTTAAAAAGACTCGTATCACTAATTTTGAGATGGAGACCGCTGGTATTTATGGCTTAGGTGCTCTGCTTGGTCATCAATGTTTATCAATTAATTTATTGGTTGCAAATCGTGTAGACAAAACTTTCAGCACACAGGCGGATAAAAAGATGAAAGCGTTAATTAAAGTGGTTCTTAAAAAAATTGTTACGCTTTAATATGCAATTAAGAGCTGTTCTAAAACCGAATCGACTACCGTTTAGTATCTCTCATCATGATACTCTATTAACCTTGGGCTCCTGTTTTAGTGAAAACATCGGCGAACGCTTCGGTAATTATAAATTCAATATAGTCATAAATCCTTTTGGGCAGCAATACAATCCGCATTCCATCGCTAATGGGCTGCATCGATTAGTGACTAATCAAGTTTATATAAGCGAAGAATTATTTGAATTTGCTGAACAATTTCATAACTGGGATTTTCATAGTGATTATTCTGATTCCAATAGAGAGGGCGCTTTGGAGAATATGAATCAATCCTTTAGGACAGCGAGAGAACAACTTTTAAAAGCGAATTATCTATTTATTACTTTTGGTACTGCGCATCTTTTTCGACATAATGAATCCGCTATAGATGTTTCTAATTGCCACAAAATTAGTGGTAGTCAGTTTTCTAAACGCTATTTAAATACCGAAGAGATTGTTGCATTAATGACGAATGCAATCAATGAAGTTCGAAAAGCAAACCCTACTTGTAAAATTATTTTTACCGTAAGTCCTGTTAGATATTTGGCTTTCGGCTTCGAAGAAAATAACTTGAGCAAAGCTTATCTTATTAGCGCAGTTCATGAACTATGTTCTAGTTTGTCAGAAACCTATTATTTCCCTGCCTATGAACTTGTAATGGACGATCTGCGGGATTACCGCTTCTTTACCGAAGACTTCCTTCATCCCAATCGTATGGCTACGCAATATGTTTGGGAGAACTTAGCTAACACGATTTTTAACGACGACACCAAATCACTTTTAATCGAAATAGATAAAGTCTTAAGTGCTGCCAATCATCGACCGCGAAATCCTTTATCAAACGCTCACAGGAGCTTTCTAACGAAGTTTCTAAAGCTTGCTGAACAATTAGAACTTTCTCATCCCTATTTGAATTTTAACTCAGAAAAAGCATTGTTCAATAATGGACTTCAGCAAATTTCAGCTTCGTGAGGAAGGCTTAATTCAGCATTTTGAAAATGAATTAACCTGCCAACAGGAGCTTAAGATAAAAGTGGCTCGTTTAGACTGGATTCATACTAAATTTGGGGGCAATAAGTGGTTTAAACTACAACCACACCTAGATACGTTTTCAAGCAAAAAGCATTCTTCTATTATCTCATTTGGTGGACCATTTTCCAACCATTTATTTTCTTTGGCTGCCATTTGCAACGAGTTACAAATCCCTTGTGTAGGTATTATTAGATCTTCCATTGAAGTTAATAATCCAACTATCGAAGCGCTACGTAAAATGCAAATGAAGTTAGTCTTTCTACCTAAAGCAGATTTCGACCATTTTACAGTAAGTGCTCGTACTGGTTTTATTGAAGCTTTCAATTTAAAAGACGTAATAGGCGAGAACGCTTTCTGGATTGAATTAGGAGGGGAAGGTTCGTTAGGTGTTCAAGGAGCTTCCTTGATTTGGCCATTTTTATTAAAAAATCATGCGGAGCAATTAAAATCTATAACGCATACAATAGTATCAGTTGGCACAGGGACGACCTATTTAGGATTACGACAAACTATACCAAACCATATTCGGTGTATTGGCGTTAGCGCATTCAAAGGCGGAGAGAAATATGTTTTTGAAAATGAAGCATTAGCCCCATTTAATAAAGATATTTTGAATCAATATGCAGGACTTGGTTTTGGTAAAAACAGTTCGGATGATTTAACCTTTTACCAACTACTTAAAAATCAGCATCAATTAGATTTGGATATCGTATATACCGGAAAAACATTTAAAGCTTTATTAAATGAAATATCATTGGGGAATATTGAGAAAGGTGCAGAAGTATTATTTGTTCACACAGGTGGACAACAAGGGAATCCTAAGGCTTAAGATTGCCGAAATTTTATTAAATTAGTGCTCTAAATTTTTTGCACGTGACTTTGATTAAATCTATTTCTGGAATTCGCGGAACGATTGGTGGGAAGCCAGGAGATTCTTTAACGCCTATTGATATTGTTAAGTATACTTCAGCATTCGGTACTTTCATTTATGAAAATACGGGTCGTAAGAAAATGGTAGTAGGACGTGATGCACGTATCAGCGGAGCAATGTTTGAAAGTTTGGTTGTAAACACGCTTTTAGCACTTGGTTTTGAAGTAATAAACCTTGGTCTTTCTACTACACCAACTGTTGAAATGTCTGTTCCAGCAGAAGGTGCTGGTGGCGGTATCATCCTTACCGCAAGTCATAATCCAAAAGAATGGAATGCCCTAAAACTTTTAAATGCACAAGGGGAATTCATTTCAGAAAAAGAAGGACAGAAGGTGCTTAAAATAGCAGCGAAGGATAATTATACTTTTGCTGAAGTAAATGATTTAGGCACAGTAACTGTTGTTGAGAATGCTATTGAGCAGCATATTGAAAAGATCTTAGCATTGCCTTTAGTGGATAAAGAAGCCATTGCAAAGAAGGAATTCAAAGTAGTGGTGGATGCTGTAAATTCAACAGGCGCTATTGCAGTTCCTATGTTATTAAAAGCTTTGGGCGTACATGAAGTGCAAGTCTTATTTGATGAGGTAAATGGGCGTTTTGCGCATAACCCAGAGCCATTACCTGAAAACCTTGTCGCCTTAGCTAACGAAGTTAAATTCAGAAAAGCGGATATTGGTATTGCAGTCGACCCAGACGTGGATCGTTTATGCTTTGTAACGGAAGAAGGAGAAATGTTTGGAGAAGAATATACGTTAGTCGCAATCGCAGATTATATCCTACAACATAAGCCTGGTGCTACGGTAAGTAATTTGTCTTCTACGAGAGCACTTCGTGATATAACAGAAGGTCATAACTGTGTTTATCATGCAGCAGCTGTTGGTGAAGTGAATGTGGTTACAAAGATGAAAGAAATAAATGCCGTGATTGGCGGAGAAGGTAACGGAGGTATCATATACCCTGAATTACATTATGGTCGCGATGCCTTAGTTGGAATCGCATTGTTCCTTACTCATCTCGCACATTCGAATAAAACCGTAAAATTGCTTCGCAATACTTATCCTGATTATAGCATGGTTAAGAGTAAGTTCGTTGCAGAGAAAGATATTGATTTAGATGCTTTATTTGACAAGGTTGCGGACAAATACAAAAATGAACGCCTCAATCGTATCGACGGTTTGAAGATTGATATGAACGAAGGCTGGGTTCACTTGCGTAAGTCAAATACAGAACCTATTATTCGTATTTATGCAGAAAGTCAATACCAAAATATTGCAGAAAATATGGTTGCAAAAATCATGAGCGATATAAAAGAATTTTCCAATTAAAAAGAGCACCGAAAGGTGCTTTTTTTAAATTACTCGATTAAAATCTAAATAATGAAGAAACTCATCTTGTCTGTAGCAATTTTATTAAACGCAATTTCCTTGACAGCGCTTGCCCAATGTAATTTGACTGGCAGCTATAACTTCACTTATAATAGTCACACCTATTACGTCGTTAAAGACTTAAAGACATGGAAGGATGCAGCTGCTTGTGCAAAAGCAGCAGGAGCTTATCTGGTAGAAATTAATGATACCTTAGAAAATATCGCGGTATATAATGGCATAATGCAAGGTGCTCAGGTGTCGGCATCTTATACAAGTGTACCTGACGGAGGAGGAACTGCCTATGTATGGATAGGAGCACACGATGTGGTGGAAGGTTCCTGGATTTGGGATGGCGATAATGATAGTATAGGCGTAAACTTCTTTAATGGAGAGGGGAGTAATGGTATGAATAATGGGGTAGTTGTGGGGAACAATTTTGCAAATTGGGGCAATACAGGTAATGGTTTCAATGAGCCAGATAATTACGCTGCTGCGCAAGATGCTGCTGCAATGGCTCTTAGTGGATGGCCTTCAGGTATTAGTTTTCTTGGTTCTGCATCACAATGGAATGATCTTAGTCCTTCCAACACTTTATACTATGTAGTTGAAAAACCGAACGCATCTGGAACAAATTCAATTATCAATAACAACTACCAACTTATTTCACTAAGTTCGAATAATTGGAAGTTAGCAGGTCCATCTACAGAACCTGAACTCATTGAATTACTAGATTCATCTGGAAGAGTAATTCGCGTTCCAATGCAAGGACTACAATTTACTACCGAAGCTTTGCCTTCCGGAGTCTATCTAATTAAAATTGTTAGCAGCAATAATACTAATCAGTTCATTCGCTTCGTAAAATAATCACCATGAAACTTACTAAGGAAAGCATTTGTGTACAATCGGGTCATTTTCCATACCAATCACATACCTTACCAATCATACCTTCATCAACTTATGTTTTTGATTCTGCAGAACATGGTATGGATATTTTTACGAACAAGCAGAAAGGCTATGTTTATTCGCGATTTAATAATCCAACCGTAGACTTTGCTGCTGATAAAATAGCAGCCTTAGAAGGTTTTGGAATGGATCATTTACCGGCTTGTTATTTAACTAGTTCGGGTATGAGCGCTTTATCTACTTTGTTTCTTGCTTTATTAAAACCAGGCGACAAAATCCTTTCGCATTATTCATTATATGGAGGTACCGATGAGTTGTTTCATCGTACATTAAAAGGCTTAAATATTGAAACAGTAATTGTCGATTTTGACGATTTAAATGCGGTAGAAACATCGTTAAAAAATGATAAAGCCATCGCACATATTCATATTGAAACACCGGCAAACCCAACCTTACGTTGTGTAGATATACAATCGATTGCGACGCTTTCTAAACAATATCAAAAGAAGTTAAGCGTTGATAATACCTTCGCAACACCTTTATTACAACAACCTTTATTATTAGGTGCCGATTTTGTAATTCATTCCATCACGAAATATTTGAACGGACATGGCACTGCTGTCGGTGGAGCTGTAATTGGTAAAGATCTAGAATGGATGGATACCATATTCAAAAAGGCTTTCCGTCTTCTAGGTGCTGCTTATAATCCATTTGATGCGTGGCTATTAGTGAATGGCTTAAAGACCTTACCTCTACGTTTACGTCAACATACCGCTAATGCAAAAACCTTGGCGGAATACCTCAATAAACACGCTAATATCGCTACCGTAAACTATTTAGGTTTAAGTGATCACCCATATCATACTTTATCCAAAAAGCAGATGGAAGATTTTGGTGGAATGATGTCTTTTGAATTAAAAGGCGGATTCGAAGCCGGAACTCAATTCTTGAACAAATTACAACTTTGTGTACGCGCTGTTTCTTTAGGAACTTGCGATACATTAGTTTCTCATCCTGCATCCATGACGCACATAGGTGTTCCGAGAGAAGAAAGAATTAAATACGGAATTAGTGACGGTTTAATACGCCTGTCGGTAGGAATAGAAAACATTCAAGATATACTAGCAGACTTTGAACAAGCTTTAAAAGCTTAATCTTCTTCCACTCGTTTGATATTGAAATGACGCTTTTTGTTAAGAACTAAAGGCACATGTTCAATTTCTACAAATCCGCTGTCAATACCAAAAGCACGCTCTTCCTTGAAACTTAAATTTTTGATTAAGTAATAAATATCAAAGATGAATTTCTGGTATGCAGGTAGGTAGTTTTCTTGACTTAAATATCTATCGATTAAAATATACTTAACATCACCTTTAATTTCGTGTTGACGGAGCGATGGGAATCGACTGATGGTATCTACTTCACCACGACTAACCATTTCATCTACCACTTGTTTAAATAGACCAGTTATACGTTGTTCTACACGAAATCCTAAACGAAAATCTACACGGAACACTTTCCCAGGAATAAGAGGGTTTACCTTATAAGACATTTCATAAGGCTCGTCAGTGGTAGTTACATGTAAGAACCAATAAGTATCTGCTCGCTTCGGAAATTTTCTAAAAATAGAATACGTGATTTTCTTTTCAATAAAATGCTCTGATTCAGACGTAGAAAGATAAATCAGATGTGTAGCATATTTAGGTACCGTTTCATCTTCTGAAAGATCCTTCAAACGTGGTAAATACTTATCAAACTTTACGAAGTCGGTGAACGCACGCTTTAAATGTGTGGCTTCATTCCATACCCACATAATAAATATCAAACAAGAAGCTATTACGATCGTAACCCAACCTCCATGATAAAATTTGCTAAAATTCGAGAACAAGAACATCCCTTCTAATGAAAAATAGAAGAACATGTAAACCCAGATTAAGGCAGGGTTAACTCGTTTTAAAACAAAATAATGAACTAAGAGTAGGGTAGTCATTAACATCGTCAGAATGATACTTACACCATAAGCACCTTCCATTGCACTAGATTCTTTAAAGTATAAAACGACGGCAACACAACCAAAATACAATAACCAGTTGATTGCAGGGATGTACATCTGACCTTTCTGATTAGTCGGATAATTGATTTTAAGCTTTGGCCACAAATTTAATCGAATGGCCTCTGCAACTAAGGTATAGGAACCTGTTATTAAGGCTTGAGAGGCAATAATGGCAGCAATAGTTGCAATGATAATACCCGTAATCAAAAACCATTGCGGCATCAAACTATAGAATGGATCAACACCATTCAATTTTTGACCACGCATAGTCAATAAATGTGCACCTTGTCCGAAATAATTTAAAATCAAAGCTAGTTTCACATAGGTCCAACTTACGCGAATATTACCTCTACCGCAATGACCTAAATCTGAATATAAAGCCTCCGCTCCGGTAGTACAAAGAAACACGCCACCTAACAACCAGAAACCACCAGGATACATAACTAGAAGTTTATAGGCATAATAGGGGTTAAGTGCATTGAATATATACCAATGTCCCCAAATGTTTGTAATTCCAAGTATGGCTAACATACCGAACCACAATAACATTAATGGACCGAAGGTCTGACCAACGATTTTAGTTCCATATTGTTGTATGAAAAATAATAAAGATAAGATGGTAATTACAATTGGGATGGTTTGTATACTTGGGTAAATTAAACGCAAACCTTCTACAGCAGATGACACTGAGATAGGTGGAGTGATTAAACCATCGGCTAACAAGGTACTTCCGCCAATCATAGCTGGAAATATCAACCAACCTTTAGTACGGCGAACAAGCGTGTAAAGTGAGAAAATTCCACCTTCGCCCTTGTTATCAGCACGTAAAGTAATGATGACATATTTGAGTGTTGTTAGGAGTGTTAAGGTCCAAAACACACAACTCAAGGCTCCGAGAATTAAGTCGTCGCTAATTTCTTTTGTACCAATAATTGATTTGAGTACATAGAGTGGAGAAGTACCAATATCACCATAGATGATACCTAGTGCAACTAATAAACCGCCCGAAGATATTCGGCGCAAATGGTCGTGATGCGACTTCACAGGATTACCCTCGTGGCCCATAGTTTTGATGGAATTAAATCGGTCACAAACCTAATTTAATTTTACTGAAGTCCCAACAAGTATTTTAAAATAATTAGTCCTTCTTGCTTCCTTCCATTACAGCAAAGGTAGTACTCTTTGTAAGTACCTTTTTGTCGCTTAGACTATTATAGTGTCCACCACTAATAACAGAATGACGATCAACTTTGCGTGGACCTTCAAGAATCCAATCACCAAGGGATTTTTTATCAAATCGACATTCGTTACAAATGAATGATTCAACTTCACCCCATTGATCCTTACGAGCTGTTACGCGCAAAATATCATTACCAGCCATCCATAGAACGACATGACCATTACATTTTGGATTCGTACATTCTCTATGTGCGTTATACGGATTCGTATTCCATACACGACTTTTGAAACGGAAAGTCTTATCTGTTAATGCACCAACCGGACAAACATCGATTACGTTACCACTAAAATCATTGTCGATGGATTGATGAATATACGTTGAAATTTCAGCGTGATCTCCACGATTGATTATACCATGAACGCGACCTTCTGTAATCTGGTTCGCCGTGAATACACAACGGTAGCATAGGATACAACGGTTCATGTGTAATTTAACCTTATCACCGATATCTTCCACTTCGAACGTACGACGTTTGAATTCATAACGCGTATTTTGCGAACCATGTTCGTAGCCTAAGTCTTGTAAATGACATTCACCTGCTTGATCACAAACAGGACAGTCTAATGGATGGTTTAAAAGTAGGAATTCAACGACCCCTTTTCGTGCATCTTGCACCTGCGGAGATAACTTGTTTTGAACTTCCATACCATCCATAACGGTAGTACGGCAGCTAGCTACTAATTTAGGCATTGGACGTGGATCCTTTTCGGAGCCTTTAGTAACCTGTACTAAGCAGGTACGGCATTTACCTCCACTTCCTTCTAATTTAGAATAATAACACATTGCAGGAGGAACATTCGCTGATAATTCAGGATGATGTTCTGCCATCATGCGTGCTGCATTCAAAATTGTAGTTCCATCAGGAACTTCCATCAAATGTCCGTCTATCGTTACTTTTGCCATTTCTCTAATTATTATGCACCAGCAGTTGTAGGTGCGACATAAATATTTTTGCGTAAACCGTAATTGCGTTCCATTGCTTCCTTCGGATGTGTCACATGCCATTCAAATTCCTCACGGAAATGACGAATAGCAGCGGCAACAGGCCATGAAGCTGCATCACCTAAAGGACAGATAGTATTACCTTCAATTTTTCTTTGAATATCCCACAATAAGTCGATGTCTTCCATTTTACCTTGGCCATTATCTAAGCGCCACAATAGTTTCTCCATCCAGCCTGTACCTTCACGACAAGGGCTACATTGACCACATGATTCGTGACGATAGAAACGAGTGAAGTTGTAGGTATTTTCTACAATACATTGATCTTCGTCATAAACAATAAACCCACCAGAACCTAACATTGAGCCCGTAGCAAAACCACCATCACTTAAAGACTCATAAGTCATTAAACGTGTTTCACCATTCGCTGTTTTAAACAATAAGTCGTGCGGTAAAATTGGAACTGAAGAACCGCCCGGAACACAAGCTTTTAACTTCTTACCGTTCTTCATTCCTCCACAATATTCATCACTCATTAAAAACTCTTCCACGGATAAGCCTAAAACAATTTCATAAACACCTGGCTTATTAATATTACCAGAAGCAGAAATCAATTTAGTTCCTGTACTTCTTCCTAATCCAATCTTTGCATATTCATCACCTGTCATGTTAACGATAGGCACTGCTGCAGCAATAGATTCAACGTTGTTAACCACGGTAGGGCAACCATATAAACCTTTTACAGCTGGGAATGGTGGCTTGATACGTGGATTACCACGTTTTCCTTCTAATGATTCTAGCAAGGCTGTTTCTTCCCCGCAGATATATGCGCCCGCACCACGTTGAACGTGAATTTCCAAATCAAAACCGGTTCCTAAAATATTTTTGCCTAAGAATCCATTGTTCTTAGCTTCTGCAATTGCTTTTTCTAGAATATGTACGATCCAAGCATATTCTCCACGAATGTAGATATAAGCCGTATTTGCACCCAAAGCAAAAGAAGAAACGATTAATCCTTCTACTAAAAGATGCGGAATCTTTTCCATCAAGAATCTGTCCTTGAAAGTACCAGGTTCTGATTCATCTGCGTTACATACTAAGTAACGAGGAACTCCTTCAGGCTTAGCCAAAAAGCTCCATTTCATTCCAGTAGGGAAGCCTGCGCCACCACGACCGCGTAGTCCAGACTTTTTCACTTCTTCCGTGATTTCATCTGGAGTCATTGATTTCAAAGCTTTTTCAGCTGCACGGTATCCACCTTCTTTGCGATAGATTTCAAAGGTTTCAATCCCTGCTATATGTGCTTTATCTAGCAATAATTTTGTTGACATTTCTTAAATCCTTAAGTATTATAAACCTGCTTTCTTACGATGTTCATCAACGATGGCATCAATTTTTTCTGGCGTTAAGTGCTCTTTAAAGTGCTCACCTAATTGTAACATCGGGGCATAACCACAAGCGCCAAGACATTCTACGCGTTTGAAGCTGAATAAACCATCTGCGGTTACTTCACCTTCCTTAACACCTAGTTTCTTTTCAATATAGGCGATGATGTCTTTTGCTCCTTGAATGTTACAGGGTCCGGTTTGACAAACTTCAAATAGATATTTACCAACTGGTTTTAAATTGAACATGCTATAGAATGAAGCTACTTCGTATACTTCAATATTGGTAATACTTAATAAAGAGGCTACATAGTCCATAGTATCTGTATCTAACCAGTTGCCATTCGCAACTTGCGCTAGGTGCAGAACAGGTAGCAAAGCCGATTTTTGACGACCAGCAGGGTAGCGTCTCGCCAATCTTTCAACCTCTTTTAATTCAGTTTCGTTGAATTTCATTTTCGCGTTTTTATTTTTCTTGTCGCTGTAATTTTATGCATCTAATTCACCCGCAATCACATTCATACTACTCATAGTAAGAATCGCATCACTTAACAAACCATCTTTAATCATTTCAGGATAAGCTTGGTAATAGATGAAGCAAGGACGTCTGAAGTGCAAGCGATAAGGAGTTCTTCCACCGTCACTTACTAAATAAAATCCTAATTCACCATTGCCACCTTCCACTGAATGATAAACTTCTCCGGCAGGTACTTCACTTTCTCCCATGATAATTTTAAAATGGTAGATAAGTGCTTCCATGTTATTATATACTAACTCTTTTTCTGGAAGATAGAACAAAGGAACATCAGCATGGAAACCGCCTTCCTTAGGCATTTTATCAATCGCTTGACGAATGATGCGTAATGACTGACGAATTTCTTCCTGACGTACTAAGAAACGATCATATGTATCTCCAGTTGTTCCTACGGGAATATCGAATTCGAAATCTTCATAACTGCTATAAGGAGCCGTTACACGAACATCATAGTCAACACCTGCTGCACGTAGATTTGGTCCAGTAAAACCATAATTCAACGCACGTTCAGCGGTAATTGGACCAGCACCTTTGGTACGTTCCATAAAGATACGGTTACGTGTCAATAGGTTATTAAACTCTTCAAATTTAGCAGGGAACTCCGCCATGAAACGATTCAACTTGTTCCATGCCTCCGGAGTGAAATCACGCTCCATACCACCAATACGACCAATATTAGTCGTTAATCGACTACCACAAATTTCTTCAAAAATTTCATAGATATTCTCACGCTCTTGGAACATGTAGGTGAAACCTGTCAAGGCACCAGTATCTACACCAATTACAGAATTACATACCAGGTGATCAGAGATACGCGCTAATTCCATAATGATTACACGCAAATACTCTACACGCTTAGGCAATTTAATTCCTGCCAATTTCTCAACCGTCATGTGCCATCCCATATTATTAATAGGAGAGGAACAATAATTTAAACGATCGGTAATTGGAGTGATTTGGTAGTAGTTACGACGCTCTGCCAATTTTTCAAAGGCACGATGGATATAACCTACCGTTTGCTCTGCACTCTTTACTATCTCTCCATCTATTTCTAAAATATTCTGGAAGATACCGTGGGTTGCAGGGTGGGTCGGACCAAGGTTGAGGGTAGTGGTCTCTTCACTTAATTCTTCCACTAAATTTAAATGCTTACTCATAGTTATTTAATTAAGCGCCGTGAACAGGGTTGATAAGTGCTTCATTATTTTGCGTACGTCCGAAGAAACGGTCTTCTTTATCCGTACGGAATGGATCCTCTAACGGGAATTCCTTACGCATCGGATGAACAGTCATTTCATCCATATTTAGAATACGCTTCAAATTAGGGTGTCCTTCGAAAATGATTCCAAAGAAATCGAAGGTTTCACGCTCCATCCAATTAGCAGCACTATATAAATTGCAAGCAGTTTTAATGCTTGGATTTTCGATTGGTAAAAAAGCCTTGATACGAATTCTATGATTCAATGCCATATTATGTACATGATAAATCACGCCTAACTCAGCACCTTTATTATCTGGATAATGAATACCGCAAAGATCCGTTAAAAAGTTAAATCCTAAACGTTCATCTTTATTCAAGAAGTGAAGCATAGGTAAAACTAAATCCTTGGTAACCGTAATATTCAACATGCCAAAGCTTTCTTCCGTGTGAAGAATACCTTCCGCAAAATGTTCTTTTATTGTTTCTAAAACAAATTCATTAGTCATAAAACTAGTTTAAAGAGCGATTTGATAACGTTCCATCAATTTTTTGTATTCTTCAGAATCACGACGACGTACACTTTCGTTTTCAACCAAAGATTGAATTTTCATAAAGCCATCAAGGATTGCTTCGGGACGAGGAGGGCACCCAGGAACATACACGTCTACAGGAATGATTTCATCAATTCCTTGAAGCACGCTATAGGTGTCGAAAATTCCACCACTACTTGCACAAGCACCTACTGCTAAAACCCAACGAGGTTCTGCCATTTGAAGATATACTTGGCGAAGTACCGGACCCATCTTTTTTGAGATGGTTCCCATCACCATCAACAAGTCGCATTGGCGTGGTGAGAAGCCTAAACGTTCTGATCCAAAACGAGCTAAGTCGTAGTGACTAGCCATTGTGGCCATAAACTCGATCCCACAACAAGAAGTTGCGTAAGGCAAAGGCCAAATCGAATTCTTACGAGCCATACCCACTACTTTATCTAATGAAGTGGCAAAAAAACCAGGACCTTCGAAGCCTGGAGGAGCTTTCTCTAATTTGATTTGAGACATATTCAATCAAGTATTATTCGATGACACAATTAAGATTCCCAATCAAGGGCACCTTTTTTTACAATATAAAAGTATCCACAAAGGAAAAACGTAATGAACAGGAGCACTGCTGCAAAACCTTCCCAACCTAGATATTTAAAGTTAACAGCGTAAGGGTAGAAAAAGATCACCTCTACGTCAAATAAAACAAACAAAATTGCGGTAAGGAAATATTTGATACTTACCGGACGACGTGCATCGTCTACTACAGGCAATCCACACTCAAAGTTTTCGTTGTGCGCTTTAGAAAGGCGTTTGGTGCCTAAAAAGTGGGTAATAACCATGGTTAAAACTACAAATCCTGCCGCCATCATAAACAAAATTGCCACAGGTAAAAAATCGCTCGGAACACTCAATAAAAAATGCATAGTACAGGGATGATTTACGAATCTTTACAAAAATACAATTTCAGCCTCATTTTTCCCAATCTATTCTTGTGAAAAATATCTGTTGAAATAATCTTAAAACTATTCTGCATTTTCTTAATTATTCGACCTCATTTTGTTATTTTTGCGACGTTTTATACCTATGCAACATTTAAGCGAACAAGAAATATTAAGGCGCGAGACGCTACAGCAATTGCAAGAAAAAGGAATCAACCCATATCCAGCTGAGACATGGGAGGTGACTCATAAAAGCACAGATTTAATTGCAAAATTTGAAGCTAATCCGGAAGACGAATCCCTTCAAAACGTAACCATAGCTGGTCGTTTGATGAGTAAACGTATTATGGGAAAGGCGTCCTTTGCTGTTATTCAAGATAGTGAAGCTAAAATTCAATTCTACCTTAAAGGAGATGAAATTTGTTCAGGTGAAGATAAATTTTTGTACGAAGAATTCTTCAAACACAAATTAGATCTTGGTGATATCATTGGTGTAAAAGGACGTGTATTCAGAACAAAAACGGGTGAAATATCCGTTCATGCCACAGAATTTAAATTATTAAGTAAGTCCTTACGTCCATTACCTGTCGTAAAAACAGATGCAGATGGTCAAACCTTCGACGCGTTCACTAACCCTGAACAACGTTACAGAATGCGTTATGTCGATCTAATCGTAAATCCACAAGTTCGAGAAATCTTTCGCAAACGTACCAAATTGGTAAACAGTATGCGTGAATACCTCAACAAGTTCGATTATATGGAGGTGGAAACTCCAATCCTTCAACCTTTATATGGAGGAGCTGCGGCTCGTCCATTTAAAACGCACCACAATACCTTGGACATGACCTTGTACATGCGTATTGCGAATGAACTTTACTTGAAACGTTTGATCGTAGGTGGTTATGATGGTGTTTATGAGTTTAGCAAAGACTTCCGTAACGAAGGCATGTCGCGTTTCCATAATCCAGAATTCACACAAATGGAATTGTATGTATCCTATAAGGATTACTACTGGATGATGGAATTAGTAGAAGAGATGGTTGAAAAGGTAGCAATCGATGTTACAGGATCAACAAAGGTACAAGTAGGGGAGAATCTAATCGACTTTAAACGTCCTTGGAAGCGTCTGACCATGTTCGAAGCTATCAAAGAATATGCTGGAGTTGATATCACCGATATGGATGAAGCACAACTTCGTAAAACAGCTGCCGATCTTAAAGTGCATGTTGATGCTAAAATGGGTAAAGGAAAAATCATCGACGAATTATTTGGCACTTTTGCAGAGCCGAAATTGATTCAACCTACCTTTATCACAGACTATCCTGTAGAGATGAGTCCGCTCGCTAAGGCACACCGTAGTAAAGAAGGTTTGGTGGAACGTTTTGAGGCAATTTGTAATGGAAAAGAATTGTGTAATAGCTTCTCTGAATTGAATGATCCTATCGATCAACGCAAACGTTTCGAAGATCAATTAGAATTAGGAAAACGTGGAGATGATGAAGCAATGGTATTGGATGAAGATTTCTTGCGTGCCTTGGAATTTGGTATGCCTCCTACCGCAGGTTTAGGTATTGGTATTGATCGTTTAGCGATGATCATGACCAACTCTAATAGCATTCAAGAGGTATTATTCTTCCCACACATGCGCCCAGAAAACACAACGAACGAAAATCAAAATCAACAATAAGTAAAACTATAATCATGTCACAAAAAATTAAAGTAGCAAATCCAGTTGTAGAATTGGATGGCGATGAAATGACTCGAATTATTTGGAAGTTTATCAAAGAAAAATTGATCCTTCCTTATTTGGATATCGATATCCGCTATTATGACCTTGGTATCGAATACCGTGATGAAACCAATGACCAAGTTACCATCGATGCTGCGAATGCAATCCGTGAATTTGGTGTGGGTATCAAATGTGCAACTATTACTCCTGACGAAGCTCGCGTTAAAGAATTTAACTTGAAGCAAATGTGGAAGTCACCGAATGGAACGATCCGTAACATTTTGGATGGTACTGTTTTCCGTGAGCCAATTGTATGTAATAATGTTCCTCGTTTAGTTCCTAACTGGACAGCTCCTATTTGTATCGGTCGTCATGCATTTGGTGATCAATATCGTGCAACAGACTTTACTACAAAAGGTAAAGGAAAATTGACTATCAAATTTGAAGGAGAAGATGGAACAACGCAAGAGTTCGAAGTTTACAATTTCAAAGGTGATGGCGTTGCATTGGCAATGTACAATACGGATGAATCTATTCGTGGATTCGCTCGTGCGTGCTTCAACCAAGCCCTAATGAAGAAATGGCCTCTGTATTTATCAACTAAAAACACCATCTTGAAAAAGTATGATGGTCGTTTCAAGGATATTTTCGAAGAAATCTATATTGGTGAATTCAAGTCTTCTTTCGAAGCTGCAGGTATCGTTTATGAACACCGTTTGATTGATGACATGGTTGCTTCTGCATTGAAGTGGAATGGTAACTTTGTTTGGGCTTGTAAGAACTATGATGGAGACGTTCAATCAGATACAGTTGCACAAGGTTTTGGTAGTCTTGGTTTAATGACTTCTACCTTAGTTACACCGGATGGAAAAGTGATGGAAGCTGAAGCTGCACACGGAACGGTTACTCGTCACTACCGTGATCACCAAAATGGAAAACCTACTTCAACAAATCCAATCGCTTCTATTTTCGCATGGACACGTGGATTGGAATTCCGAGGTAAATTGGATAACAATCAAGAATTAATCAATTTCTGTCATGCTTTAGAGCAAGTATGCGTAGAAACAGTTGAATCAGGTGCAATGACTAAAGACTTAGCTGTTTGTATCCATGGTAACAAAGTGTCTCACGGAGATCACTTCTTGTATACAGAAGAGTTCTTAGATGTTTTGGATCAAAACTTAAAGAAAAAATTAGCTAAATAATATAGCCGATAAAAATCAAAGCCCTGCATTAGCGGGGCTTTTTTTATGGCTTCAAATAGACAGAAATTGCATTGGCACAATTCTCTCCATCAATGGCAGCTGAAACAATTCCGCCTGCATAACCAGCTCCTTCACCACAAGGAAACAAACCTGCTAGCGTTGTATGTTGTAAGCTAGTGGCATCTCTTGGAATACGTACCGGAGAAGAGGTTCTCGACTCTGTGGCAACCATAAGCGCCTCATTGGTATAGTACTGTTTCATCTTTTTACCAATCTGTTTGAGTGCACCTCTGAGAGCTTGATGAACAAACTCTGGTAAAACTTCGCTAATATTCGAAGGGGTTAAACCTGGCAAATAGGAATTGTCAGGCAAGTCTTTTGAACTCATATTATTTACAAAATCGACTAAGCGTTGCGCTGGGGCTTTGATTGAATTATTGGCAGCACGGAAGGCGTTTCGTTCTACCATGGCTTGAAAACGCAAACCAGTCAAGGCGTCATCTGCAGTGCCACTTTGCTTAATAAATTTATAATAATCTGCTTCTTCAATCTGCGTAACGAAGCCGCTGTTTGCAAAAGCATTATTTCTTTTGGAAGGACTCCACCCATTGACTACCACTTCACCGGGAGCAGTCGCTGCCGGAGCGATGATTCCTCCTGGACACATACAAAATGAAAACACCCCTCGACCCTGAACTTGTTCTACTAAACTATAAGAAGCTGCGGGCAGATGCTCATCTCTAGTTTCGCAATGATATTGCTGTTGATCAATTATAGATTGAGGATGTTCTACACGAACACCTAGCGCAAAAGGTTTACGTTCTATTGGAATATTATTTTTATTTAATATTTCATAGATATCTCTCGCACTATGTCCAGTAGCTAAAAGAACAGCTTCAAAAGTTAACTTTTGTGAATGATTAATAACAAGTTCGATGGCTTTATCTTTTTGATTTAGGTCTGTAATCTTTGAATCGAAAATTACTTCACCACCGCAAGCTAAAATGCGCTCACGCATTGCGGATATAATATGCGGTAATTTGTTAGTGCCAATATGAGGATGGGTGTTAATCAAAATATCTGCATCAGCTCCAAACTCAACAAAGCGATTTAAAATACGCTCCACACTACCACGTTTGGTACTTCGCGTATAGAGTTTTCCATCACTATAGGTTCCTGCACCACCTTCTCCGAAACAGTAATTGCTTTCAGGATTTACAATGCCCGATTTATTAATAGCCGCTAAATCTCTTCTCCTTGCTCTTACATCTTTACCTCTTTCAAAAACAATTGGTTTAAATCCTAATTCGATTAACCGGAGGGCCGCAAATAATCCAGCCGGACCAGCACCAATAATGGCAACTTCTTTTTTGGAACTTACATTTGAATAATCAAAAGAGTAGGGAATAGGCAGTTCTGTCTTCTGTTCTATAAAACAGGTGATGACTAAATTATAATAAACTTGTTTTTGACGAGCGTCGATACTTCGACGGCGAATGATAAAACCATTTAACTGATCTGATTTTACGCCTAAATGTTGCAATACTTTAAAACGAATTGCGGCTTCATTTTGCCAATCAATTGGCAATACTTTGACTTGAATTTCTTTAATCATAGAGTGGTCGGATTTCGATTCCGAAAGTTTAAAGTTACGCTATTTTTTGCTTCAATTTCAAAAAGCGAATTTCGACACAATACCAGGAAAATAAAGCAAAAATAACGGTGCCTAATAATGAAATGCATAGATAAATACTGAAACCGAACTCCGATAAGGGAAATAGCTCTATACAGGCCTGTTGAACAAAAAATCCATACAAAAATACCCCATAGGATATATCTGGAAGTGCGTATTTATTAAGAAGTTGAGATTGCTTAAAATAGGCTAAGAGGAAGTACATTAAATATGCTTCGGTAGTAAAAATCACTATGGAAGAAAGATAAATTTTATCATAGAAGTACAATAAACTAAGTCCGGCAAAAGCAAGCAGGAGCTGAAACTTATTAAATGAATTAGATAGAAAAACTCCTATTAAAAAAGGGATGCACAGATGTGCTAAAACATTTAAGTCGAAAAGAGGTAATTGTTCAAGTGTGCGTTGATTCAAGAATAGAAATAATAAAACTGAAGCGATAAGCAGCAGGTTGATTATACTTTTGTTATTCAAAAGAAAAAGTAAAGGAATAATCGCATACAAAAGGATCTCATAGGGTAGCGACCAAATAGATCCATCTACAGCAATAAGCTTATGTAACGAGTTGTTGAATACTCCAGGCAAAACATAATGTTGATGAAAAAGACTAAAATTTTCTATGAAATGAATAAAATCTTTACTGCATAAGTAGCTCGATAGTTTGTCTGCTGACAAAAAATAAGCCATAACAATTATCAAAAAAATAGAAATCGCATAAGGCGGATAGATTCTCAAAAATCTTCGCTGCCAATAGTCCAATACATTAGGGCGTGCTGTATAGGCTTTCATTAATAAAAAGCCACTCAGCAACATAAAACAATCAAGCGCTAATGTGCCGATTCCAAAACGACCATTCGAAGCCACTAAAACAGGTTCATTCCAGCTACTGCCTATCAAGGTATATGCATGACTAAACCATACAAGGAAAGCAAGTACTACTCTAAAAACCTTTAAAAGATTAGGGTTGTATATTTGGACCTGGTTCACTCAAAATTTTTATAGTGCAATAATAGGCTAATAAAAGAATATGACCTAACTTGTGAACATGATTCAATACTTCAAATACATCAATAACCGCATTGTTGAAGTGCCGGGGTATCAACATGATTGTTGGATCAATATTTCTCCACCTTTCAACCCTGAAGAGTTAAAGAGTTTATCGGATAAATTAACCATTCCGATGGATTTTTTAAATGACTCAATGGATATAGAAGAGCGCCCACGTTTCGAAGTGGAGGATGGTGTCAAATTCATTGTCATTAAAACGCCGATTAGTAACGAGCACTCTTCATCTAGTACAGATACGCTTCATTTTACGGTTCCAATTGGTATAATTCTAGTAGGGGATGATGTAGTCACGATTAGTCCTTATGTTAATCCAGCTACACGTTCTTTCTTCAATCAATATATTAAGAATACAACTCGAATTAGTAATACATCTTTCGTATTGCATTTGCTCGAAAAAAACGTTTTGATTTACATTGATTTCTTGAAGGAATTGAATGCTAAGCGTATGCGTTACGAAGCGGAATTATATGATAGCAATCGTAACGAAGAGCTTCTTAATTTAATGACTATTCAAAAAAGCTTAGTATACTTCGTTACAGCACTTCGTCTGAACGAATTGCTAATGATGAAAGTAAAACGTACCAACTTCTTAGGCTTTAACGAAGATGAATTGGAAGTTTTTGAAGACGCCTTGATTGATAGTAGTCAAGCGCTTGAAACAGCCAATATTTACGCCAATATCTTGAGTGGAACGATGGATGCATATGCGTCTATCATCAATAATAATATGAACTTAATCTTGAAGAGATTAACTTCAATTACAATTATCTTATCCTTGCCTGCCTTAGTTACAGGTATTTATGGAATGAACGTAAAAATTCCAGGAGCAGAATGGCCGCATGCATTTTGGGTTACCATTGCTATTTCATTATTAATTTCTGGTGTCATTTCCTGGTATTTCTACCGCAAGAAATGGTTCTAACAAACATCCTTATATAACATAAAAAAAGCCACGTTATCGTGGCTTTTTTTATGTGGGTCAATAAAGTTTATTTGACAATTAGTTTACCAGTTTTTAATACCTGACCATTTAAGGATTTCAACACGTAGAAGTACATGCCTTCATTAACCGAGTATTCATTCAAATTCGCTTTGCTATTATGTTTAAGATCTATAGACACGCATTTCTGTCCCATAAGATTTACCAATTCAAAACTTACGGCTTCGTTAGGAACTTGTGCTAATTTAATCGTACCATTGTGGGCTACAGGATTGGGATAAACGGTAAATTCTTTGATACTTGTTGCAGTAATACCCAAGCCTTCATTATCCTTTAATAGAATGGTCATTACAGAATCAAATCCAATGGTTCCGGTAGATGGGTTATCTAAATGTAATTCAATAATTTCATCACCTTCAATTGAAGCATCATCTGTTATGTTGATCATTACATTGTAATTACTCAAACCAGCTGGTATATTAATAGGGTTGGAGGTTACGAATCCATAATCCGTATTATAAGTTGCTGTACCTTTCGCTGAAATATGAACACTTTCAGCAGTCGTTGGAGGATTCACAACATGTATACTTGCGTAAATATTTCCTGCATTCTCCAAAATAGTATCGCTTGTAACGTTAAAGAAGTAAACAACGTTGCTAGGAGCAACGTCATTATCTGTTATGTTCTGGCTAAACATTCCAATGGTGCCAATGCTTGCTCCGTTAGAAGCATTGCTCAACGTAAATTGGATATTTTCAGTACCCTCCACTAAAGCATCATCAATTACAGGAATACTTATCGTTTGATTCGTAGTTGAATTGGCAGGGAACGTAATGGTAGTAGGGGAGTTGAATGTAAAATCAGAACCTGCTGTTGCAGCTCCTCCTGTCACATTTACATCTACCGTAGTGGCTGTACTTGCAGGATTTGTAATAGAAACAATTAAATTGAAGGTTCCTGCATTCTCAAGACAAGTTGCAGAAGTAGTCGTAAAACTAATAACAGGAATTACCGGAGCATCATTATCTATAATTGACCCTGTATAAATAGAATCTGTTCCAACAAAAGCACCTCCGCTAACAGTGTCAACTACAAGTTGGAAAGTTTCGGTAGATTCAATTGTTGTATCATCAACAATACTTAATGTTACATTTTGAGTTTGAAAGGCCGCAGTACTTATTGGAAAAGTAACCTGAGTCAAAGAATAAGTATAGTCTGTTCCGCTTGTTGCAGTTCCACCTTTTAGCGCTACGATAGCAACTACAGGTTGTGGATTTGGATTAATCAATGTAACATCTATAGATATCGTTCCTGCCGCTTCATTGTGATTACCTGCTTTCGGACTAAACGTAAGCATAGGCTGCGAACCAGCACCACAGGGCACCATACTATGAGAACCTAAGTTGTTAATGGTATTTGGGGGGAAACTTGTCCATTCAAATTTGGCATTCGCCCAATTCTTTGATCCATTATGAATTGTCGCATTACGCACCAAAGTTATATTTTCCGTAGAATCAGTTCCAAAATGCCAGCTACCAGTTGGATTAGCACACGGTACACCAAAAATATCCAAGGTATCATTGGTAGGGGAGATAAGCATTAATGCATCGTTACCATTAAAGGTTAGTGAACCCCAGCTTGTATCTCTAACAGAATTCATATAGGTAGAATCCGAAGAACTCATTGCACCTGTTTTAATAGAAATCACATACACATCATTTGCATTCAACACCTTGTTGGGAAATGTAAAAGTGGATGGATTACCAGCGCATGCATTAGTAAAAACTTTTAATATGTATCCATTAAGATTCATACTGGCAGCACTAGGATTAAATATTTCAACCGACTTAATACCTGTATGTCCACTTGCAGGTTCAATATATTCACTAAAGAACAAATTAGCACAAGGAATACCGGCAGTTTGTGCATTCAAATGAGCGAATGATAAACTTAAAACACTTATTAATAGAAGTATTAGCTTTTTCATGTTTAATTATTTCTTCTTGTTTACCTGTTTATTATCCTTGTTTTCTTTGCTGTCTTTTCCAAAAACTGAAACTTTGATATAGCGCCCCGGATTTTCTTTTAAGTCTACCACCAATTTATCTAAGTCACCTGAAGTCTGCTGCAGATTTTTATAAAGTGTTTCATCATTAACCAAAAGTCCAAGTGAACCTTGACCATTTTTTATTTTCGCAACAACAACATTCAAATCTGTAATAGTAGCGTTGGTATTCTCAATTGTTTGCTTCAAATCAGATTTAGCAATATCATCTGTTATCTTATCAATATTTGAAATAGCATGCGTAATTTCATCATTATTCTTTTTAAGATTATCAGAAATACTTGCAACGTTCTTCAAAATCTGACTTAAGCGTTCAGATTCACTACCAACCAATTTGTTTACCTTTTCAGAGGTTTCTTTGAAATTACGAATGGTTATTTCTAGATCACTAACAGAGGCAATTAAGTTATTGCGACCACCTTTATTAAACCATGTATGTAATTCTGTCAGTAAAGAATCCATTCCATTGATTACATGTTCAGCTTTACGCTTAACGGGATCAATTTGACGAGAGAAATCTTCCATAAGTGAAATTTCACTTAAACCAACCAATGTATCTCCAGCAGTCAAATAAGTTTTTTCTTGAGAATATTCTACACGAATAATTTTTGTTCCAAGTAAATCTGAACTGGCAATTTTAAAAATTGAATTTTTAGGAATTAGGACATCACGGCGAAATGATAGTGTTGCCAATATGGAGTGGTTAGCATCATTTAGTAAAGTTAATGATTCAACTTTGCCAATATTTAAGCCATTTATTAGGACTGGATTAGCAACCTTTAATCCATCGATTTTATCAAATCGAACGTATACCAAATCTGTTCTTTGAAAGATATTTGTCCCTTTCAAATAATTGTATCCAAACAAGAGTAGAATGAATGATAATGCGGCGAATAAACCTACTTTAAATTCCTTAGAAAGCACGTGTAAAAATTTGTCTGTAAAGGTACATAAGCAGGTCGAAACTTGCGTAAAATTTAAGTAAAGAACTTTACAATGTATTTGTATGGATAAATACCATTTTATCCTATAATTTATATTATGTTAAGTAAAGAATGTGCTAATAGATTGTATGTAATAACAAACCCTACTTTAAACTAAGGTAACGTATTTAAGACCTACCGGAATCTCTTCGTCTAACCAATTTTTAATTTGTTCAAAATGATTTTCATTCTGAACGAAGTCTGCCCTACTTGTATCAATGATTAAAATTCGCTGATCTTTCTTCTGACGAAAATATTGAAAATATTGCTGTTGAATATCCTCCAAATATGTGTCCGCAATTTGCTGCTCGTACGAACGTCCACGCAGCTTAATATTCTTCTGTAAACGAGCTATATCTGAATGCAGATAAACGATTACCTCTGGCGCTGGTAAGGTTTTATAAATAATATCAAATATGCGCATGTATAAATTATATTCATCTGAACTTAAATTGACTTTCGAAAACAAAGTTGATTTTACAAACAAATAATCCGTGATAACGCCATTATAGAAAAAATCAGTTTGCGTGGTCATCTCACTGAGCTGCTTGAAGCGTTCCGCAACGAAAAATAATTCGAATGGAAATGCATATTTTTCAGGCTGCTCATAAAAGTTGGCAATGAATGGATTATCTGCAAATTGTTCAAGTACAAGTTTAGATCCATATTCTGCTGCCAAAAGCTTAGCTAAGGATGTTTTTCCTGCTCCAATATTTCCTTCTATGGATATGTATTTATAACGCACAAATAATAGGGTAGTCTAAAAATCAAAAATTTCAACCGCTAAAGTGTCAGGGCATTCGCAACATAACTCAACTATGGTCTTCCCCAATTTTGGATGTACCCACTGCTCCCCTATCTCTTTTAATGGCTGTAATGTAAAGTTACGCAAATGTAAATAAGGATGCGGAACTTGTAAACGGCTTTCACTAATAATTCTATCGCCAAAAAATAAAATATCAATATCAATTACCCGTTCTCCCCATTTTTCATTTCTAATCCGTCCCAATTCCGCTTCAATACTTAAAATTCGATCTAATGCTGTTAAACAATAACCCGTATAATTTATTACAACGATTTGATTTAAGAAGGCATTTTGATCCGTTTTGCCCCAGGCGGATGTTTGATAAATTTTCGAAGAGATCTCAATTGAACCTAAAAATTCTTCTAGTTTTGACTTAGCAATAGTAAGATTAGAAATCCTATCACCCAAGTTGGTTCCCAACAATAAAACTAAATAGGATTCTTTCAAAATTGAGGTTCTAGGCGTTTTGCAATTCAGCAATAGAAGCTTGATGCACTAAATATAAAACGGCCATACGTACGGCAACGCCATTTTCTACCTGATCTAAGATGATTGAATTTTTTCCATCAGCAACTTCCGAACTAATTTCAACTCCGCGATTTATTGGACCAGGATGCATGATTACAACGTCTTTTCCAATTTCGTTCAACAATTCTTGATTGATACCGTAGTAAAGCGAATACTCACGAAGTGAAGGGAAATATTGAATATCCTGACGTTCTAATTGAATTCTTAAAACATTCGCCACATCACACCATTGCAATGCTTTTTTAATGTCATATTCAACTTCAACTCCCAAGCTCTCAATATTTTGAGGCATTAAAGTAGGAGGGCCACACAATTTAACTTTTGCACCTAATTTTTGCAAACAATAGATATTACTCAAAGCAACACGCGAGTGCAGAATATCACCTACAATCAAAATTTTCTTACCCTCCAACTCCCCTACTTTCTCACGAATTGAATAGGCATCTAGTAAAGCTTGGGTCGGATGTTCATGCGTGCCATCTCCCGCATTAATTATACTAGCATTTATGTGTTTCTGAAGAAACATTGCTGCCCCCGGACTAGGATGTCGCATTACAACCATATCCACTTTCATAGCCAGAATATTATTGACCGTATCGATTAATGTTTCGCCTTTACTTACAGAGGAAGAGGAAGAAGTAAAATTTAAAACGTCAGCATTTAATCTTTTTTCAGCTAATTCGAATGAGATTCTCGTTCTAGTAGAATTTTCAAAAAACAAGTTCACGATGGTTACATCACGCATCGATGGGACCTTTTTGATAGGACGATTAATGACTTCCTTAAAATGATCGGCTTGAGTAAAAATTAGTTCGATATCAGCTTTTGTAAGCTGCTTTATTCCTAATAAATGTTTAGTCGACAACATATTAAACGTCTTTAATTCGATTATAACTTTAAATATTGTCGTAAAATAATTTTACTTATTCAACGGCAATAACAGCATCAAAACCATCCTTTTCTTTCCATTTCACTTTTACTTTCTGTTGATTGAAAGTATCAACCGCTTGACCAACAAAATCGGCATGAATGGGTAAATCTCTAGAAAACTTTCTATCAATTAATACCATTAATTCAACTTTTGCAGGACGACCAAAAGCTAATAAAGCATCTAGTGCCGCACGAATCGTTCTACCGGTATATAATACATCATCAATTAGAATTACCTTTTTATCAGCAATTGGAAATTGCATTTCTGTAGTATAGGATTTGATAGTAGCGTCTTGACGAACATCATCACGATAAAAGGAAATGTCTAATTTTCCGAGGGCTGGTTTACAGGCTGAATTCTCTTCTTGCAATAATTGCAAAATTCTATTCGCCATCCATACTCCTCTAGGCTGAATTCCAACTAATACTAATTGACTGAAGTCGCGATGTTGCTCAACAATTTGTTGGGCTAGTCGCTTTAAGGTTAGGGCTAACCTTTTTTCATCCAAAATCAACTTTTCAACCATTGGTGCAAAAATAGATAATAAAGTCCGAAGTACAAAAAAATCTAAAAAGACTCATTTTATAGTATTTTATTCAAAAAATAATGGTGTTATTCAAAATTAAAGGTTATTATTTTGTCTTTCAGT
>JAPJNH010000022.1 GCA_026461075.1 Chitinophagales bacterium | reverse complement strand
GATATGCTAGCAGGAGCAACAGATGGACGTTTGAATTATTTTACGAAGCAGGCTAATGGGACCTATGTTTTAACGCAAGCGAATTTTCAAAATATAGATGTCGGCGAAAATGCAACACCGCAACTAGTAGATGTTAACGAAGACGGACTGCTTGATTTATTAATTGGAGAGAAATGGGGGAATGTAAATTATTATAAAAATACAGGAAGTGTTAACAGTCCAATCTTTACTTTACAAACAACGAATTTCGGGAATGTGGATGTTCGTGAAAACGGAAATCTGACGGGCTTTTCAACGCCTCATCTTTGCAAATTAAAGCAAGGCAATGCACGCACTTTATTGGTTGGAAATGAAAGCGGACATATTCTACGTTACAGTAATATTGATCAAAATTTAAATGGGACATTTACTTTACAAGAATCGCATTTCTCGCAATTAGAACTGGGAGGTCCTGCAAGTGTATTTACTGCAAATCTAATTGGAGTGGATACTTCAGAATTGGCAGTTGGTATGTTTGGTGGTGGAATGAAATTGATGGAATGGGATAAACAAAATATCAATGGCATTGCATTTACATCCACTGAAAATAATATTTCAATATACCCGAATCCTAGTAGTCAAGCCACGACTATACATAGCGAACAGATGATTGAAGAAATTCGTGTCTTCAATATCATTGGCATTGCAATGATAAATAAGCGCGTTTACTGCAACAAAATAGATCTTGATACTTCGTCTTTATTAGACGGAATTTATGTCGTTCAAATTCGTACGAAGAAGGGACTACAGAATAGTAGTCTGGAAATCATCCATTAATTATTTGTAATACAGAAAGCGTGTAACGCAAGACTCGTTTCCATCGGCGTTTGTGGCGAAGACGAGGTATACACCTGAACCAACTTTATTACCATTTACATCGTGACCATCCCAAACTGCTTGTCCGCCTAAAGCTTTAGTACTATACACTAAATTGCCTGCAACGTCTGTGAAACGCACATGTGCATTTTCCACCAAGCCACGAACAGCGATCATACCGGTATAATCCGCACGAACTGGATTAGGAAATACTTTCACGTTCTCGTTCTTGTCTGTTCCTTCAGTGGCTGTACCACGATAAGAACAGATTCCTTTTTCTGTACCAAAGAAGACTTCACCGCTCGTACCTTGAATGCCAATACAATAAACGTTATCAGAGAGTAGTGGTGAATTCTCTACGTTAAAATGTTCTAACTCAGTTAAGCCGTCCGCCGACAAAAGCCATACGCCATGGGTCGTTGCAATCCATTTACGGTTCGCGCCATCGATTTTAATATCTTGAATAATTTCTGTTCCGAGCACATAAGCTAAAATAGAATCAGTAGCATTTGGAATAATTAATTGTTGTGCATCCGCGTTGGTGAGTGCAGATGAAGGATCATAAAAAATACCGAGACCTTCACCTGTACCTACCCACACCGCGCCGTCTTTGTCGACTGCGAGTGCAGTTACGCGAGAGTCAGGAAGATTACCTAGTCCTTGTCCTTTTTGCAAGAGACGAAATTGATCATCTGCAGCAGAGTAGATATCGGAGCCGGGATTATAAACTAGAACACCTTTTGTAGAAGGTCCTACGCTTGTAATCCAGAATTGTCCTGTTTGATCTTTCACCATCTTGCCTAATTGATTTGCACCAAAAGGATTGGAGAAGCGATAGTATTTTCCTGTCTTATCCAACAAAACAATCGGTGTTTCGACACCATAGTTTACCATCCATAAATTATCATTATCCAAACACAAATCACTCACACGATAGGAACCTGGATCGCCGGGCATTTGAAGTAAACCTACTTCGGTTGTTTGTTTCGTAACACCATCCGGCGTGGCGGTGATTAAGCCTTTACCGAAAGAGGCAAAATAAGCGTGGTTATTGTCTTTGGGGGCCACCGCAATTAAATCTAGAACGCCATCCATCGTATTTGTGGTGTATTGATTCACGGAGTTCCAATATTCATCTTGAAACGTATAATAACCCGAGGCATTGTACAAATAGACCGCGTAATCTTTATCAACACTTCCCGGAGCAAACCACATTGTATTGCCGACTGTTTCAATATCGAAGGCGTCGTTATAAATAGGCGCATTAGGTGTGATGATATCGATTGCAACGTTATTAAGATGCATTAGACCATAAGTTGTGTTGGCCAACCAATGATCCTTACTGTTGATTGAAAAAGCGTCTACTACATCTTTGTAGCGAAGGTCATTTGCAAATACTTCTAAAGCTTGAAAATTAGAATCTAAAGCAGACAAACGAAAGTCGGTCGTTGTATCGCGTTGCTCTTTTAAGAGTAATAGATTATCGGTAGACTTAACTAGGCGAAGGTGCCATTGCTGCGTGGATTGATAAGCCAGGCTTGCTGTATTTGTTTTCGGATCAATAAGAAAAATAGAGTCGCCGGCTAATGCGTACAGTTTTTTACGCCAAGAAAAAACGGTGCTAACTGCAGCACTACCGAATCCATTTGTATTGATAGGCCAATATTTCCAAGAAGCATAATTGGCAGGATTAGGATTAGAATAAGCAATAGTAGCGATATTGTCTTCTGTGAGTGCGAGCGTATATTTTCCGTTATCGCAAGTTTGCAGCACTTTACTATTCTTGCCTGTTGGTCCGATAATATAGGTGTCTTTGGTTTCTTTTCTATTTAAATCAATGACTACAATACCGAAGCCGCAAGACAATAAGACGTTTCTGTTTTTGGCGTTTACATGATAGATTGATTTGTCGCCAGGAATATTTTTGCGTTTGATATCAGGAATATTAATCACGTTTCCATTAGCATAGAGAAGATCGATATTACTACTCTGATAAGCAATTACTAAAACTTTATATTGCGGATTATAATCGATCGAGGAGATGGCAACGTCACTTAATCCATTCGCTTTAGAGAAACGCATTAAAGAATTATCCTCTTTATTGATTGCATACAAGCCACGTTTTGTTGCGCAGTAAATTCTATCACCAGCATCGACTACGGAGATCGCATCTTGTAAAGCTGCATGAATACGCCACTCACCAATAGCCACTTGTTGTGCCTTTACTTTGTTATGGATAGCGAACAAAGTCAATATTAAAAAGGAGAAATAGAAACGACGAAGCATAAATGAAAGATAAGAAAAGGAAATTATAATTTTTGTTAAGACGGTAAAGAATAAGAAAGTGTGTAAGTGAATTCCTCGGCTAAAAAATATTAGGTAATTTTGACCATGACTTTTAAGGAGTATTTAAAAACGCAAGACGGAGTAGCAGCGGGCATTTTAACAGAGATGCATGACTATCTAAAGAAGTTGCTACCGCAAGCGGAGTTTTGTATTAATTATGCGATGCCATCCTTTAAAACGAGTGAGGTGGTGGTTTGGTTTGCTGCCTATAAAAATCACCTTGGCCTCTACCCTACTGGTGCAGGTGTGAAAGCCTTTGAAGCACGTTTGGAAGGATATAAATATAGTAAAGGAGCGATTCAATTACCTTTAGACAAAGCCTTGCCTAAGCAGTTAATTAAGGATATTGTAAAATTCAGATTAGGAGAAATTGAGAAGAAGCAGGCAAAGAAAATAAACCTAAATAGTGTGAAGGCGAGGAAAAAAAATATTGTCTCTAAAACTGAAAATAAATAAACGGCTGTATATCACTCGTCTTCACTTGCATCACTAAGAAAATTAATCCTACTAATAGCAAGGCTTGTACAAACACACTCATTCTTCCTAAGCGCTCCGTAACCCATTCATTGAATCGATTAGGTAAAGCATGTGTCCCATAGGCAAG
>JAPJNH010000021.1 GCA_026461075.1 Chitinophagales bacterium | reverse complement strand
ATTATTGCGAACATGAAAGTGGATGACATGAAGCGTTTAGAAAGCAATCAAGGTCGTGCTTACGCAATGGAGAATATGTTTGTCCATAACGTCAATCCTTCTGCATTTGTTTCTCGTTATCAAATCATGGGCCGCCTAACGAAGCAAGATATCATCAACTTCGCAAAGACGCATTTCACCAACGACTATACCGTAGTTTACAAGCGTCTTGGTGAAGACAAAACAACGAAGAAAGTCGTGAAGCCTGCGATCACGCCTGTGAGTATCAATCGTGTAGATCAATCCACATTTTTGAAAAACATCAACGCTATGACGGTTTCTGAATTGAAACCAGATTTCATTCAATTCGATCGTGCGATTCAGAAAGATAAGATGACTAATGGAACACCATATTGGTATATCAAGAATAATGATAACCAATTATTCAACCTTTACTACCTCTTCGATATGGGAAGTCTTTCTGACAAAGCACTCTCCCCTGCTATGAGTTATTTGCAATTATTAGGAACAGATAAGCAAAGTGCAGAACAAGTACAAAAAGCCTTCTTCCAGCTTGCTTGTGAATTTGGCGTAAACGTTACGGACGATCAAACCTACGTTACCTTGAGTGGTGCGCAAGATCATTTCGAAGATGCGGTTACATTATTGGAAAACGTATTAAACCATTGTTCTGCTGATGAGTCAGCCTTAAACAAAATGGTAGAAGGTATCATTAAAGATCGTACAGATGCAATGAAAAACAAAGGTGCTATTCGTAGTCGCTTAACAGCTTATGCGGTGTATGGTGAAAACAGTCCTGCGACCTTCATTCTCAAAAATGAAGAAATGAAAGCCTTGAAAGCATCTGATCTCGTTGCAAAAATTCATGGTTTAGAAAACTATGAGCATAAGATTTGTTACGTAGGACCAGCAGAGATGAATACCGTGAAAGCTAGCCTGCAAAAGCTTCATCCGATGCCTGCAAAACCACTTACAGTACCGGTAGCCTTCAAACCGATTCGTCAAACTACGAGCGCTCAAGTTTTATTCGTCGACTATCCGATGGTGCAAGCAGAAATCGTTTGGGTGAATAAAAATATGGATTGGTCAGATAAGTCGATTCCTACAGTACGTCTGTTCAACGAATATTTCGGAGGCAGTATGAGTGGTGTAGTATTCCAAACGATCCGCGAATCTAAAGCCTTAGCGTATTCTTGTAATGCGAACTATGCAACGCCTTCAAAGAAAGAAGATCCTTTCTATATGAACGCCTATGTAGGAACGCAAGCAGATAAGTTGAATGAGGCTATTCCAGCTATGAATGAATTGTTCACGAATATGCCTTATTCAGAAAAAGCGTTTACGGATGCGAAGGAAGCTTTGAAAAACAAAATCGAATCAGAGCGTATCCGTCGTAACAATATTTTGTTCACGTATCTTTCAGCTCAAAAATTAGGTTTAGATAAAGACATTCGTCAGGATGTGTATCATTCTTTATCTACACTCGATTTCAATGCGATCCGCGCATTTGAAGAAACACATATCAAGTCGGCGCCTTATACATATTGCGTATTAGCTTCTTCGAAAAAAGTGAAGATGGAAGATCTTCAAAAATATGGTCCGGTAACTACGCTTACTTTGAACCAACTATTTGGCTACTAAGCTTTAGATAACTAATGTAAAGGGCTTTCCAGCAATGGGAAGCCCTTTTTTTGTGACTAGGAAGCTCTATGAAAATTTGCTACCTTTACAATGGTTTAAAAGCCATAAAAGCTATGCAAAAACCTATTCGTGTTTTAGTCGCTAAAGTTGGATTAGACGGTCATGATCGTGGGGCAAAAGTAATTGCCGCTGCGTTACGTGATGCAGGGATGGAAGTCATTTATACCGGCCTCCGTCAGACACCTGAAATGGTCGTAAATGCTGCGATGCAAGAAGATGTCGATGCCATTGGCGTAAGCATTCTAAGCGGCGCCCACAATACTGTTTTCCCTAAACTCATCGCACTGATGAAGGAAAGAGAAATGAATGATGTATTATTGACAGGCGGCGGAATCATCCCAGAAGAAGATGCACAAAAGCTTGTAGAAATGGGCGTTGGACAGTTATTCCAACCAGGAACCGACACGCGTAATATTGCAGAATACATCAAAACTTGGGTGAGCGAACACCGTTCACACTTAAAATAATTTGCCTCATGGAAACCTTATTGACTAGTTTAGAAAATAATATTTTCACTATCACCATCAATCGTCCGGATAAGATGAACGCGCTCAATGCACAAGTCATTGCCGACTTGCGCACTGCGATGCAACATGTATATGACAGTGAAGAAGTGCGTGGTGTAATCATCACAGGTGCCGGAGCGAAGGTGTTTATTGCCGGAGCCGACATCGCTGAGTTCGCCGACTTCAACTCGAAAGAAGGTCGTCTAATGGCTGCCAACGGTCATGCCGTATTCAATATGATTGAAAACTGCCCGAAGCCTGTAATCGCGGCCGTAAATGGCTTTGCTTTAGGTGGCGGTTGTGAACTAGCAATGGCGTGTCATATGCGTATTGCAGCTGAAAATGCGAAATTTGGTCAGCCGGAAGTGAACCTCGGAATTATCCCTGGTTATGGCGGAACACAACGTTTCGTACAATATATCGGTAAAGGGAAAGCATTAGAATTGATGATGACCACTGATATGATCTCTGCTACAGAAGCACATACTCTAGGTTTGGTGAATCACGTAGTTGCCCCTGAAGCGCTTATTGCAAAGGCAACTGAATTACTACAAAAAATATTCACGAAAGGTCCGTTAGCTATTGGACGTGTAATCGCGTGTGTGAATGCACACTTCGAAGCACAGCAAGGCGGCTTCGAAAGAGAAATCAAAGAGTTCGCCAACAGCTTCGACAGCGAAGACTTCAGAGAAGGGACACGCGCTTTCGTAGAAAAACGCAAAGCGAACTTTACTGGTAAATAATCACAGTAATAAAAATAACGAAAGCCCTTCTAGCATTGACTCGAAGGGCTTTTTTTATTGCACAGGAAAGCTAGCAATATTTGAACGATTCTACTTATAGTGAACGAACATTTTCCAAGACAAGAACAACCAGCCAAGAATAAAACTCAAGCCTCCGATAGGTGTTACCGCTCCCCACCATTTCATTTGTGTCGCTGTCAACAAATACAAAGAGCCGCTAAAAAATAAAATGCCCGCCACAAAAAACCAAGCAGCCATACCCAAACCAGCCTCTGGATAACGATCCATCAATACCGCTACTAAACCCAAGGCTAGGACATGATAAAACTGATACTTCACCGCTTTATCCATAATATCCAGATAATACGGACTTAAAACATCTTTCAATTTATGCGCCGCAAAAGCACCGATAGCAACGGCTACGGCACCTAAAATTCCTGTCAACAAAAATGCTAAACGTACACTCATCGTATTAATTATTAATTTATTTATTCATTATTGATTTGCCAGTCGATCGCCGTCTGCCCTGTCTTCTCCAAATATTCATTACACTTCAGAAAGTGATGATGACCGAAAAACTGTTTATGTGAAGCAGCAAAACTCGGATGTCCCGACGTTAAAATTAAGTGTTTAGTTTCATCAATCAAATGGGCTTTACTCTTAGCGAAGGCGCCCCATAAGATAAACACCAAATGTTCGCGCTCGTCCGACAAATGCCGTATTACAGCGTCCGTGAAGGTCTCCCAGCCTATCTTCGCATGCGAAGCCGGCTCGTTAGCACGTACCGTCAATATTGCGTTTAACAAAAACACACCTTGCGTTGCCCACGCTAGCAAACAGCCGTGAGTAGGGACTTTATAAGCAGGATAGCAAGCTTGTAACTCGCGATAAATATTCTTCAAGGAAGGCGGAAGTTTGACACCTTTGGGAACACTAAAACATAAGCCATGTGCTTGTCCTTCGCCATGGTAAGGGTCCTGACCTAGAATCACTACTTTTACTTTAGAAAAAGGAGTAGAGTCAAAAGCCCTAAAAATAGCACTCGCTGGTGGATAGATTGTTTTATCCTCGTTTTTTTCTGCCTGTATTAAATGAACAAGATTCGCAAAATAATCTGCGTTGAATTCCTCACGCAAGACGGAGGACCAACTTTCATCTAGAGGCTGTAATTGCATTACTCAACAAATCCTAAGGCTGCCGTTTTGGTACCGCGACGTAAGCTGTCTAATGAAACGGGATTCAATTTATATCCTCTTCTCACTTTCAAATGACGAGAGGCAAACAGTCCTAAGCCGCCAGCAATATTCGTGTATTCCGGCTGTACGCTTCCGCTCGTAAATCCTGATTGTGCGTAAGCAACTTGCATATAGGTATTGAACAGGCCATTACCCGAATACAGCATCAAGTCGAGGTTACGCGTATGACGTTCTATATTTGCATCTGCCTTCAACTTGGTACGCAAGAAGCTATAAAAATTCATTCCATCAAAAGTAGCGTCAAGCGTTTCACCATAACGATTTAACTCGTTAGAGGAAACAATTCCAGAAACAGGCGTCCAGTCGATAAATTTATAAGTAGTGTCCTTACTTATTTTGTTGACTTCATAGTAATTCAATCGTACTACTACATCATATACCTTTCCATAGAGTGCGCTGTTAAATTTATACACGATTTGATTCGCAGGAACCGTATTAGGCTTGACAAAACTTAGCGTAACATTTGTTTGTACTTCGTTTGGCTGAATGAAAGTCGGCTTGCGGGTGATACCGGTCGTAGCGCTTGCGATAAGGCTTCCATCGGCTTTACGAATTTCTAATTTATAGATGCTGTCTGTCAACTTTCCTTTGTAACGGTAGAAGAGGTTCGGACTGCTAGCAAAAACGCCCGCATCCTTTTGGAACCCAGGAATCGTATCGCCATCTACTAATTCGAAGTTAAGGGTGCTGTTTAAATTGTTGTAAGAGTCATAACCTAGGATAGTCACTTTTGTATCTTTTGGATAGTAGAGTGAATCTGGGTTTTGAGACATGGTATACGCGCTCAATTTTTGATCGACAAAGACCTTTTCCAATTTGATATATTGGATACTGCTATCTCCGTTCAGCAAGCCATAAACAACAGGTACAGACTTCCAATCTGCGGTCACTTGAAAATCATTTTTACAAGAGGCGAATACAGCGATTAATAAGAGGGCGAAGGACCAATTTTTCATACTGCTAAAATAGGCTTTGCGGAGCGAGATTCCAATTTAGTATTAATCAATATTTCGTATTTTTAGTTAAACAAAACTATTATGTATAAACTACTATTCATTAGCTATCTATTTTCTATTTTTGCGCTTTCGGGTCAAGCACAAACACTCAAGAATGGCTCTTATAGCACCGTTGGTTATATTGACAATGGCACCGTGAAAGACGGCAATTATCGTGTAATAGGCCATTTCGACAACGGAACCGTAAAGGATGGCAACTACAGAACGATAGGCTATTATGAAAATGGAACGGTGAAGGATGGCAGCTACCGCATTATTGGTTATTATGAAAACGGCACCGTAAAGGATGGCAGTTATCGTATTATCGGCTATTATGATAATCGAACGGTCAAGGACGGCAGTTACCGGATGATCGGTCATTATGAAGTTGTTCGTCCAACTTTAGCGGTCTTGTTTTACTTTTTCTTTTTTTATTAGGAGAAATTAAGGTCGAAATCTTTCGATCTATAATTGAGACTTTTTATCATTTTAAAGT
>JAPJNH010000002.1 GCA_026461075.1 Chitinophagales bacterium | reverse complement strand
GGAAAATATCCTTAATCAATCTTAAATAGCAGCCTTCTTGTCTTTATTGGCAAAAGGCAAATAGAGTAAAGCGAAGAGTCCGCCTATAACGAAGACGAGGTTTTGAACGCCCCAAGAGATCCATGCATAGGCAAATCCATATTCTTTCGCTAAACCATACAAAGAAAGAATAGATTGAATAATGAAATGATAGGCACCTAAACCACCTTGTGTGGCTATTACGCCGAAGCTACCAAAAGTCATGCATGAAAACGCGGCTCCGATAGGTAAGTTGCTCGTCTCGTTGAGCGTGTAAAAAGCGATGTATTGTACGGTGGCATAAGAGCCCCAAATACCGACTGTATACAACAAAAACAAGAACTTATTCTCCATCTGAGCGATGCTTCGTATTCCATCTCCTAGTCCGAAAACAAACTTGCCAATTTTAGAATCCTTGTGCTTCATCAACCATTTGATAGCAATGAATGCAGCTATTCCGCAACACAATAAAAACGAGACAGGAATCCACCAAACAATATGCCCAAACTTCTCTTGTATAGGCATTTGCAGGTTGTGTACAAAAAAATCTTGCAATAAGCCAAGTTGCGTAAGTACAGTTCCAGCTAGTAATATTAATAAACATACTGTATCAAAAAGTCGCTCTACGATTATCGTTCCGACCAATTTATCTACCGGTAATTTTTCATAACGATTTAGGATGCCGCACTTCAACACTTCACCCAAACGTGGAAAGGCTAGATTAGCGAGATAGCCGATGGTAACGGCAGCCAAGGTATTCCCGGTGCGCGGCGTGAAGCCCATCGGTTTCATTAACAACTTCCAACGAAGAGAACGAAAATATAAGGCAGAGAAGCCGAATACAATCAAAAGGCTCACATACGACCAATGCGCGTTTGCAAAAGCTGTTTTACATTTTTGTACTTGCTCCGGTGTAAGTCCGCGATAGATCCAAACGACTAAAAAAATCCCTAAGCCCAAGAAAAGCAAGAGCTGAAAAATGGAGAGCAGTCGTTTTTTCATAGTTGTTATTTAGAAGACTTACGCTTCTTTTCCAATTTATTGTTTTTGTCGGGGAAGACGATGGAAGGAACAAATGATTTTGCTTCTTTATCATCCATCCAAGCATAACAACAAATGATAACGATATCACCCGTTTGCACTTTACGTGCAGCAGCACCATTCAAACAGATCACGCCAGAATTGCGTTCACCTTTGATGATATAGGTTTCAAGGCGCTCGCCGTTATTGTTATTGACAACTTGTACCTTTTCAAATTCGCGCATGTTCGCTGCTTCCATTAGGGCTTCGTCGATAGTGATACTACCCACATAATTTAAGTTAGCCTCCGTCACGGTAGCGCGATGAATCTTTGATTTCAGTAATTCGATTAACATAGCGCAAATCTAATAATTTCATTAAGATTTTTCGCATTTTCCAGCCTAGTCTAGAAAGGCTTTCATTAACACTTTTTTTGTTTTTTTACCACCTCAAAAGCCTTCTTTTAAAGTTAAATTTGCAAAAAGGATATTTTAAATAAAATGGAATCAAATAACTTATCTACCGACATCAAGGCTTTGAATGAACGCATTCACAATGAAAGCGCATTTATCGAGCTTTTACAAATGGAAGTTGGCAAACGACTCATTGGTCAGAAAACGATGTTTGAACGTCTTATGATTGGCCTTTTAACGCAAGGTCATATTCTTTTGGAAGGCGTTCCTGGTCTGGCAAAAACGTTGGCAATTAAAACCCTCGCCTCCGCTATCGACGCACGTTTCAGCCGTATTCAATTTACCCCCGACCTATTACCTTCTGATATCGTTGGTACTTTAATTTATAACCCAGCGAAGGGAGATTTCAATATTAAGAAAGGGCCTATTTTCGCAAACTTCATTCTTGCGGATGAGATCAATCGTGCTCCAGCAAAAGTACAATCTGCTTTGCTAGAAGCGATGCAAGAACGACAAGTAACAATCGGAGAAGAGAGCTTTCCTCTCGCAGAACCGTTCCTTGTTTTGGCCACTCAAAATCCTTTAGAACAAGAAGGTACTTATCCCCTACCGGAGGCGCAATTAGATCGTTTCATGTTGAAGGTGCAGATCAGCTATCCAACCTTAGAGGAAGAACGATTGATTATGCGTAATCAAATGTCGGAACAAGCGCCGATACAAGCGCTTGTAAGCCCAGAACAAATTCTTAACGCACGCAATTTGGTAAGAAGTGTGTATATGGATGAGAAGATTGAGCGTTATATTTTAGATATCGTATTTGCTACGCGTGAACCTGAAGAATATCGTTTACATCGTTTGAAGCCATTCATTTCTTATGGGGCTTCACCACGCGCAAGTATCAATTTAGCGCTTGCGGCAAAAGCTTATGCGTTCATCAAACGCCGTGGCTTCGTGATACCAGAAGATGTGCGTGCAGTTTGCGCAGACGTCTTACGTCACCGTATCGGATTGACGTACGAAGCGGAAGCAGAAAATATGCAAACGGATCAAATCATTCAAGAGATCATCAATAGTGTTGAAGTGCCATAGTCGTTTCTCCGAATGAGTACTACTGCCGACATCATAAAGAAAGTACGCCGCATCGAAATCAAGGCGCGTGGACTGAGCAATCATATTTTTGCCGGAGAATATCACTCTGCCTTTAAAGGAAGAGGTATGAGTTTTTCGGAAGTACGTGCATATCAATATGGTGATGATGTTCGGAGTATTGATTGGAACGTAACCGCACGTACCGGACAAGCACATATCAAGGTGTATGAGGAGGAGCGTGAATTGACGTTATTACTGATGGTTGATATTTCGAAGAGTAGTCAATTTGGAACATTAGGAAAACAGAAACAAGAGTTGATTGCAGAGCTTTGTGCGCTGTTATCCTTTTCGGC
>JAPJNH010000020.1 GCA_026461075.1 Chitinophagales bacterium | reverse complement strand
GCGCAAGAGTGGTTGGACGTGATGAAAGAAGCGCATCAGTTAGATATCACTACCTCTGGTACTATGATGTTCGGACATATTGAAACAATTGAAGAACGTTTCGAACACTTGGTTAAAATTCGTGAAGTGCAAGCGCTTAAACCTGCTCACGCTAAAGGATTCTTAGCATTCATCGCATGGACCTTCCAAGACGTAGATACTTTGTTGCAATCGCTTAAAGGGGTACATAATCAAACTACCGATGAAGAGTATTTGCGTATGGTTTCTTTGTGTCGTATCATGTTGCCAAATATTATTAATATTCAAGCTTCTTGGTTGACAGTTGGTAAGAAAACGGCACAATTAAGTTTACATGCCGGAGCGAATGATTGGGGTAGTATCATGATCGAAGAAAATGTAGTTTCTGCTGCAGGAGCTCCGCATCGATTCACCTATAAAACTATTCAGGAAGGCATTAGAGAGGCCGGCTTCGAACCACAATTGCGTGATCAACAGTATAATTACCGTGAAATTCCTGCAACGATTAAAGAGCAGGTAATTGATTATTAAACCTAATCTTGTTAAAATTAATAAGGTCCACTTGTGGACCTTTTTTTATGCATACTTTTAAACGATTATTTTTCCCAGTTGATAGCTGTCTTACTTATCTGTACTAAATCCATATTTGAATTATAATTGCTTAAAACAAAAGCATGTGCTCCGGTATTCATCAATTCTCCATTTGAACTTAACCAAACAGTAGAGCGATAAGCCCCATAAATCAAATTTAAATCACTCAGATTGCGATGTTGCAAAGGAACGCGTGAACTGATTTGTTGTCCATCACCAAATTGACCCAAACTATTATCCCCCCAAACAGCTACAGCTCCGTTACCTAATAAGGCAATAGAATGTGAACCTCCAACAGATAATTGCTTTACCTCTTTAAGCCCCCCGATCAATTTCGGAAGATAAGCATTCACAGTGCTTCCATCTGCAAGTTGCCCTAAATCGTTATATCCCCAAGCAAATGCTTGTCCATTGGCTTGAAGCGCCATAGTATGGTTGAATGCACTAGCTATGGCAATGATGCCCTCTAACTTGCCTAATTTTATAGGTTTATTACTCGCACTAATTCTACCACAGCCTAACTGTCCTAAATCATTCGCACCCCACGACCAAACACTACCATCTGCTGCCAATGCTAAGGAGTGTTTTTCACCTGCAACAATCGCAATGATATCTTCTAATCCCGCAACGACTTTCGGTGTTAATGAGTTTTTTGTGTTTCCAATTCCTAACTGTCCAAACTTATTTTGTCCCCAGCTCCAAACTGTTCCGTTTGCTTGTAAGGCAAGAGTATGATAAGTGCCTGCTGCAATAGCTTTGATATGATCTAGATTACGAACTTCTGAAGCTTGCTCCACTACTTTGTTGCTATCTGCACACTGCCCATAACCATTCACGCCCCAACACATAACATGACCATTGCTTAATAAGGCAACACTATGAAAACTGCCAGCTGCAATGGCTTTCACGTTTTGCAAAAGAACACTATTTGAATTGAATGGATTACTACTTTGATTATAATCGTTGTTACCTACAGCAACCACATCTCCTTTTCCATTCAACAATAGCATATGTTCTGATTTAGTAGATACAGCCACTATTCCACGATAGTTGATTTTTGATTGCAAAAATAAAGCGGCTGAATGGTTAGGAGTAATAATCCCTAATTGTCCTTCTTTATGATTGCCCCACACTAAAACCTTTCCATCATCTCTAACAGCAATACAGTGATTACTACTGCTAGTTATAGAACGAATAGAATGATTACGATTAATTAAAATAGGATAATTTATTTCAGTTACATCGGTAGCCAATTGATTTAATTGATTGTCGCCCCAGCCAAACATTTCTCCACCTGCGGTAATTGCCAATGAATGACGAATTCCTGCAGTAATGGCAACCACATTATCCAACTCATTTATCAAATGAGGAGTTGCTTGGTTATTGATGTTATTGATACCTAATTGACCATAATTATTGTCTCCGAAACTATATACCTCCCCATTACCACTCAAAGCTAGAGAATGTTCTCCGCCGGCACTAACGGCAACAATTGAATGTAAACTCGGTACTATTTGAGGAACTAATATGCGCGAAAAATGGCCCAATCCTAATTGGCCAAAAGAATTATTACCCCATGCATAAACATCTCCTTTCGCATTCAATACAAGATTATGAGCAACACCAGCACTAATTGATTTTATATTGTCCGATAAACTGATAATTCTAGAAGGTGTATTTCTAGATAATTGATCTCCTAATCCTAATTCTCCATTTTCATTGCCACCCCAAACATATACTTGTCCTGCAGCACTTAATGCAATGACATGATCTCCGTTAGCACTAATTTCCTTAATAGCAGGTAAGTTCTCTACACGAGTAGCCGTTAAACAATCGTTATTACTACCATTACCGCATTGTCCAAAGTGATTGTTGCCCCAACAAAAAACTTCACCATCTTGATTTAAAGCCACAGAAAAGTATAAACCCGCACTAACCTGAATGATATGCTCCAAATTTGGAACCAATGCCAAATCTGAATTCGCTAAAGTATTGCTACTGCCTTTTCCTAATTGCCCATGTTCGTTCGCCCCACAGCTATATACTTTGCCGTTTTGAATAAAAAGAGAATGATTATAACCCGTAGCAGTAGTGCCTTGGGCCATACTTATTCCATAGGTCATTACCAAAACCAATAAAATCAATAGTAAGCCCAAAACAAATAACTCTAACACATGCCCTAAGCGCTTGTGTAAGAATTGTAAACGAATTGATGAAGTGCGTGCCATAGGTTTGTTTTTTGTCCCTTCAAACATACCCTGATAATGAGCCATTTCTTCTCCTATGAATTACGTATTTTTCTGCTGAAATACGCATAATTTCAAGCTTTCAGCCCTAATTTTACCCTATGGAATTTTCAAATCCCGCAATCGATGCTTATTGTGCCGCACACTCCTCCGCATTGCCTAGCTTTATGGAAGAATTGGAACGTGAGACACATCTAAGAGTTATTCTTTCCAATATGATAAGCTCTCCCTTGCAAGGAGCCATGTTGCAATTTTTAGCTGCAAGCCATCAACCACAAAATGTCCTTGAAATAGGCACCTTCACGGGATACAGTACCTTAGCAATAGCAAGCGGACTTTCTCCAAATGCTAATTTTCACACCTTAGAAAAGAACTCCGAACTCGAATATTTTCATCAAAAGTATTTTACACACTTCCCTTACATACAAGTTCATTATGGAATGGCGCTCGATTGGCTCCAAAATGACACCACCTCTTGGGATTTTGTATTCCTAGATGCAGATAAAAAGGTCTATGAAACGTATTACGACCTGTTGATTCCTAAAATGAGTAAAAATGGGCTGCTGATAGCAGATAACGTATTGTGGAAAGGGAAGGTGTTAAATGAATCTCCCGACTCCGATACGAAAGCATTAGATGCGTTTAACAAAAAGGTCAATCAGGATGATCGTGTGGACAATGTCCTGCTTCCAATACGCGATGGTCTCATGCTCATCCGCAAAAAATAAGGTAACTTTGGTAGTTCCACGTCGTATCTATTAGTATAACCAATACTAAATCCTAGTAAAAATGAAAAAAATCCTATTGTTGGCACTTATTTGTTTGGGTTTGCAGTCTTATGCTGTTCGAGCAGAAGATTCCTTACAAATTGTTCGCTATGTGAATGCAATGGCTCGTTATGCCGTTTCCGAAATGCATCGTAGTGGCGTTCCAGCGAGTGTTTCTCTTGCCCAAGGGATTTTGGAAACTGCTGCAGGAACCAGCCCACTATACTCAAGATCATATAACAACTTCGGAATTAAATGCAAGGCGAATTGGACAGGGCCTTATACACTCCATGATGACGATGCACAAGGCGAATGCTTCCGTGTTTATGATAACGACTCTTTGTCTTATGTGGATCATAGTGCCTTCCTTCGTACAGCCCCTCGTTATAATTTCTTATTTCAATTAGATAAGACCGACTATCGTGGTTGGGCCATCGGTTTGAAAAAGGCTGGATATGCAACCAACCCGAAGTATTCCATGAAACTCATTGAATATATCGAAAAGTACAATTTGGATGCCTACGACCATTTAACAGTAGCACAACTCAGTTCTTCTCCTCGTCTTGCAAGAAATGCCGGTCAAGCACTCAATGCATCTCGCCAAGCAGCAGTTATTAATCTTCCTAGTAGCAGTGCTTCTGCAAGTACACCAACAGCACCTGCCGCAGCACCGACTACGGCTTCCAAAAATGCAAATACGCCAGTTAACGGTTTCGATCCTAATAACCTACCAGAGGTTCATTGGAATGTAACGAATATACCTGACGGAGACGCATCACATGTGGCTTACAAGCCAAAGCCAAAACCTAAGTATTATAGCAAAACTGCAAAGCATAGCACGTACAACAAAAAAGCTTCAACTGCGAAGAAAGGCGCACATGCGGTGAATGCGAAAAGTACTAACAAAACGGCAAGCAAAACTCCTGTTAAGTCTGGAGCGAAGTCAAATGCAAAACCTGGAGCAAAGACAAGTGCAAAACCTGTAGCGAAGAAAGTGCCCGCAAAGAAAAAATAAACGCATGAAGCAAGTTCAAGTTCTAGATAAAACCTTCACTACTTATATCACCAAAGTAGAAATTACAGAACGCATTAATGCAATTGCTAAAGAATTAAATGAACGTTACTCGCACAAAAAGCCAATGTTCATCGCCGTGCTAAATGGCGCATTTCTCTTCGCTTCTGAGATATTTGCTCAATTTGAACACCCTGCTGAAATAAGCTTCGTAAAGGTAGCCTCCTACCACGGAACAGAAAGCTCTGGTGAAATAAAAACTTTGATCGGACTAAACAGCGCAATTCAAGGACGTGATCTAATCATCATTGAAGATATTATTGATACAGGCAAAACGTTTCATGAATTATTGCCAAATATTCATGCACAAAACCCCGCTTCGATAGCTATTGTCTCTCTTTTAGTGAAACCCGAAGCCCTCAAATACCCTGTGAAAGCTGATTATGTCGGTTTTGAAATCCCTAATAAATTCGTCGTAGGCTATGGTCTCGACTACGACGGATACGGTCGTAATTTGCCAGAAATTTATCAAATCGTTTCGGAATAATCGCCTTTTGATTGCTACTTTCGTAGCATGAAAAAACTTTTCTTGCTTGATGCATTCGCATTAATCTTTCGTGCCTATTATGCACTAAGTAAAAACCCGCGAATGACATCCACAGGCATTAATACTAATGCACAGTTCGGATTCACTACCACCTTACTCGATTTAATAAAGAAAGAAAAGCCAACGCACATTGCAGTAGCCTTCGACACAAAAGTCGCTACCACTCGTCATGAAGTTTTTGCTGAATACAAAGCGAATCGTCAAGAAACACCAGAAGACATCCTAGCCGCTGTTCCGCATATTCAACAGATTCTCACCGCCCTAAATATTCCTATTCTAGCCGTAGATGGCTATGAAGCCGATGATGTCATCGGTCATGTGGCGAAGCAGGCAGAAAAGGACGGTTTTGAGGTGTATATGGTGACGCCTGATAAGGATTATGGACAGCTCGTTTCCGAACATATTCGCATCTGGCGTCCACCAGCATTTGGTAACAAAGAAGAAATTCTTGGCCCCGCTGAAGTATGTGCTAAATGGGGAATTCAAAATGTCAATCAAGTAATCGATATCCTCGGTTTAATGGGCGATGCAGTAGATAATATTCCAGGCGTACCAAGCGTCGGCGAAAAAACAGCAGCCAAACTTATCGCAGAGTATCACTCCATGGAAGGGGCACTCGAAGCTGCTGCCAATGGACTGATAAAAGGAAAACTAGGTGAGAAGTTGGTTGAGTTTAAAGATCAAGCCCTCCTTTCCAAACATCTCGCAACCATCATTACCGATATTCCCGTTGAATTCGATCTCTCATTGACCATTATCGAAG
>JAPJNH010000166.1 GCA_026461075.1 Chitinophagales bacterium | reverse complement strand
TAGTGTGATTAGCTTGTTAGTATTAACGGCACCAAAAGTATATTCAACGCTTACGCATTATATGTGTCAGGGGGATAGTTTGTTGTATCATGGCAGAACGTATAAGGCAACAGGAACTTATTATGTGAATTTGCAAAACTACCGCGGTTGCGATAGTATCGTTCGTCTGCGTGTATTATACAATAACAGTGCAAGCTTAACGACCGTGATTCTATGTGCTAGTCAAACCTTCTTATGGAACGGTACAACGTATACTAGCTCAATGACAGGTACTTTCCAAAGCCGTTTTGTTAACTACCATGGTTGTGATAGTATCGCGACGTTGAAAGTGTATAAGGGTAATTGTAAAGAGCTTGGAACGCCGACATCGACGACCGTAACGCTAACAAGTGATGAAACGACTACGGAAGAAATAGACCAAACGACAGCTATCGGTATGAACCCTGAGTTAAGTATTTTCCCTAATCCGAATGCGGGCAATTTTGTAGTTCAAAACAATTGCTTAAGCTGTAAGCAAATGCATGTGGAAGTGTTTACGATGGAAGGTAAATTGATGTATGTGGCGGATGCGGATAATACGAGCGGAAAAATAAATATCAACTTATCGGTGAGTGCGGGTATGTATTGGGTGAAGTTGAGTAATAAGGAAGGAACTTATAATGAAGTGAAGAGCTTCGTGGTGGAATAATATTCCAGATTTATTTATTGCATTGGATAAGAAGGTCATCTGCTTTGCAGGTGGCCTTCTTTTTTTATGGAAAAAGATCTGTGAAGGCATCTTAGTCATGGGATTATTCATTTCTAATTTGTGGATACGCATGAATCGCATTACATTCGTAGTAAGCACTAGAATCCAAATTTTATTATAATCTTAAATATGAAAACACTTTTTCTTTCTTTCCTTTTCCTGTGTGGTGGCGTAGCTATGGCGCAAAATAATGATGCAGTAGTGCCGCCTGTGCCTTCAGAAGAGCCACAAGTGGACGGAGGCACACAAGTACAGTCAGAGCCTATTTATCAGGTGGTCGAGCAGATGCCAGAATTTCCAGGAGGACAGGCAGCATTGATGGATTATTTAAAAAAGAATTTACGTTATCCTGAAATCGCTCGGGATAATGAAGTACAAGGTCGTGTAATTGTACGTTTTGTGGTAAACGCAGACGGAAAAATTGGCGATGTTGTTGTACTGCGTGATATAGGTTCGGGATGCGGTGAGGAGGCGAAGCGTGTCGTTTCTGGTATGCCTAAATGGACGCCAGGTAGACAAAACGGTAAGGCGGTACCAACTTATTTTACGCTACCGATTACATTTCGCTTGACTTAATTCTTCTTACGCTGTAAGCGATCGTACACAATCGGGATGCTGAATATCAGTAGTGTGATGAGCGAGCTCGCTATATCGGTCCATTCGCTCTCCATGATATGTGATAAGCTACTTTCCGGAGCGATGTTTATGCTACAAGACAAGATCAGTTTTAGTCCGAGAAATAAGATTACATAATAGGCTGCGGCTTCGAGATGAGGGAAGCGTTCCATCAAATGGATGAATCCTTGCGCTACAAAACGCATGGCCAGGATACCGATGAATACGCCGGTGCAGACCAGTATAATATTTTTGGAGAAGGCTACGGCAGCGAAAACGTTATCTATTGAAAAGGTAAGATCCATGATTTCTACAGCAGCGACAGTGGCCCAAAAAGAACCCAAGCTTTTTTCGAAGTAATGATAGAATCGGGAGCTTTTTTCTTTGATTTCTGCGACCTCTTCCGCCTCATTATTGCGTTGGTCTTTTTCTCGATACCATTTAACGAATAGGTATACTAAATAGGCGCCGCCAAGGAGTTTCAACCACCAAAGACCGATGAGTACGCTTGCAAAAAGCATAGCTAGACCGCGGAAGATATAGGCACCCCAGATACCGTAGCGGAGGGCTTTACGGCGTTCGGCTTCGCCAAGGCTCATGACCATAGTGGCTAGTGCGGCGGCATTGTCTACCGATAGGATAGATTCTATCAGGATGAGGTTGCCGATGATGGCAAGTGCCGTCCAGGGGTGATTAATAATCGGGTCTAAAAGTTCGTTCCACATAGGCTTATAACGCTTAAAAATACGCTCTAATTGTTTAGGGGGTGAAGAAATTCAAACATAAAATCATAAATAATTAAAAATCAAGGGTTTAAAATTTGAAATAGCGTTTAAAATATTCGTTAAAATTTTGTGGAAGGAGGAACAAAATCGTATCTTTGCCGTCCATTTTTGAAACCCTATTGTTTAACCCTTAAAAAAAATCCTGTGTCAGAATTAAACTCACAGAACCCGGCAGCAGCGCATGACGACTTCAATTGGAGTATGGACAAGCGTAATGCTACGAATTACACAGCAGATCAATCTGCTAAATTAGCTGAATTGTACGACAGCACTTTCAAAACCATCAACAACGATGAAATCGTGATGGGAACGATTGTGGGCATCACAAAAACAGATGCAGTTGTAAACATCGGCTTCAAATCAGACGGACTTGTTTCGTTGAACGAATTCCGCGATATGCCATCTATTTCGGTAGGTGAAGAGATCGAGGTTTATGTTGTCAACAAAGAAGATAAATCTGGTCAATTAATCTTGTCTCGCAAGAACGCTAAATTGGCGAAAGCTTGGGATAAGATCGTTGCAGCGCATCAAAGTGGCGAAATCGTTACTGGTGTTATCACTAGCAAAACGAAAGGCGGTTTGATCGTAGATGTATTCGGATTAGAAACATTCTTACCTGGTTCGCAAATTGATGTGAAACCAGTTACTGACTACGACGCTTACGTTGGTAAGTCAATGGAATTCAAAGTTGTTAAGATCAACGAAGTTATCAAGAACGCAGTTGTATCTCACAAAGCGATCATCGAAAGCGATATCGAATCTCAACGTGCCGAAATCATCAGCAAGATGGAAATCGGTCAGGTATTGGAAGGTACGATCAAGAATATCACAGACTTCGGTGCATTCATCGACTTGGGTGGTATCGACGGTTTGTTGTACATCACCGATATCTCTTGGGGACGTATCAACCACCCTTCAGAGGTGTTGAAGATGAACCAAAAGTTGAACGTAGTAGTTTTAGGCTTCGACGATCACAAAAAACGTATCAGCTTAGGCTTGAAGCAGTTGACTGCTCATCCTTGGGATACTTTACCAGAAGAGGTTAAAGAAGGTTCTAAAGTAAAAGGTAAAGTTGTAAATATCGAAGAATACGGTGCTTTCATCGAAATCCAAACGGGTATCGAAGGATTGTTGCACGTTTCTGAATTGAGCTGGAGCAACCAACCAATCAACTCTAAAGAGTTCTTTAAGTTGAACGATGAATACGAAGCATTAGTTGTTTCTTTAGATCGTGAGCAACGTAAAATGTCTTTGAGCTTGAAGCAATGTACGCCTGATCCTTGGACTTCAATCACTGAGAAGTATCCAGTAGGAAGCCGTCATAAAGGTATCGTGAAGAATATCACTAACTATGGTGTATTCGTAGAATTCGAAACTGGTATAGGCGGAATGGTTCACGTAAGTGACTTGTCTTGGACTAAACGTTACCACCATGCAAACGAATTCACGAAAGTGGGCGCTGAATTGGATGTAGTTGTTTTAGGCATCGACATGGAAAATCGCAAAATGTCTTTAGGACACAAGCAATTGGAAGAAGATCCTTGGGAAACTTTCGAAACAATCTTCCCTGTGGGTTCAGTACACGAAGCTACCATCATCAAGAAAGATGACAAAGGTGCTGTAGTATCATTGCCTTATGGTTTGGAAGGATATGCTCCTGCTAAACATTTGAAGAAAGAAAACGGTAAATCAGCTGAGCAAGACGAAACATTGCCATTCATGATTATCGAATTCGAACGTAATGATAAGCGTATCGTTGTTTCTCACGCCCGTATCCACGAAGCAGCTAAAAATGAAGCTCGTGTTGCAGAAGGACAAGAGAAAGTAGCTACTGAAAAGCGTACTAAAGAAACCGTTAAAAACTTGAACGATAAAACTAAGAAGTCTACAATGGGCGACTTAGAATCATTGACGAAGTTGAAAGCGGATATGGACGCTAAAGAAGCAGAAGATAAGAAAGGTAAATAATCTTTATTGTTTTCATATTGAAAAACGGCTCTCGACAGAGGGCCGTTTTTTTTATGCCAATTAGGCATTGTTTTTACATTTCTTTTGAAAATGAGCCGATTTGCTCGTATTTTGTATCCTATCCTAATTGAAAATCACCCAACAATTAGAATATTGTTTTATGTGCGGAATAGCAGGAATATTTAATTTTTTTGGACGACCCGTTGAATCACTGCCCTTGCAAAATATGTTGCAAGTACAACATCATCGCGGTCCGGATGATCAACACTATTGGCTGAATACCAATGCACGTGTTGGACTAGCACATAATAGATTAAAGATTATCGACCTTAGTGAAGCTGCTGCACAGCCGATGCACTATCTAGGGCGCTATACCATTACATTCAACGGCGAAATCTACAACTATAAAACCTTACGTAGCCAGCTACAAGCAAAAGGTCATCGCTTCGTTTCACAATCCGATACAGAAGTTTTATTAGCCATGTTCGCGCAGTATGGAAAGGAATGTGTCAAGTATTTGGACGGGATGTTCGCTTTCGCTATCTGGGATGAACAAGAGCAAAAGCTCTTTTGTGCCCGCGATCGCTTTGGAGAAAAGCCTTTTCACTACTACTATTCTACGCCGCAAGGTCAATTCATCTTCGCTTCGGAGATGAAAACAATTTTCGCCTCTGCTTATGTATCAAAAGAACTGAATCAGCGGATGGTGTATCATTATTTGGCGAATCAAATAATTGAAAACCCGAATGAGCCTTCAGAGACCTTCTATGAAAATATTTTCACGCTAGAGCAAGGCTGTCACCTAACCCTTGGTTTGGATGGGTATATGCTCAAAGAGCGCTACTGGAACCTCGCCGATGTACAGGCAATTAATATAGATCTTGGAGAAGCAAAAGAACGTTTTCGCGCTCTCTTTGACGAGAGTTTGCTTACTCGTATGCAAGCGGATGTTCCTATTGGAATTTCTTTATCAGGGGGATTAGATTCGAGTGCAATTACCTGTGGCATTAGATCTCTTTTACCGAATGAAGAAATAAAAACATTTTCTGCTCGATTTAAGGATGCCGCTTTGGATGAAGGGCATCATATTCAAAAAGTAGTTGACAAAACAGGCGCCATTGCCTTTACTGTTATACCCGACGAGGAAACATTATTGAGCGACGTTGAACGGGTGATTTATCATCAAGAAGCGCCATTTGCTAGCGCGAGCGTGATAGCACAATGGGAGGTTTATAAATTGGCCGCTAAGTCAGGAATAAAAGTATTACTCGACGGACAGGGGTCTGATGAGTATCTCGCAGGCTACCGACATTTCTATACGAGTTACTACAAGCAGTTGTATAGAACCAATCATTCACAATATCTCCGTGAATCAAGTATTTTAAAAGAACAGTTTAATCTAGATTATCATTTAAGTCTAAGACAGAAATGTGAGGCTGCTTTGCCTTCTCTTTTTGCAAGCATACAAAGCTTCAAAAACAAATACCTTGGCAGTCGTAAGGACATTAATTTTGATCCGCGTTTTATCAATCAATATCAAGATTCAAGACTCGTTTTTAAAAATTATACGAGTCTAAAAGAGGCTACTCTCGACTTTACCACCAATTACGGTTTACATAAGCTACTTCGCTTTGCAGATCGTAATTCTATGGGCCATTCTCTAGAAGTGCGTTTGCCTTTCCTCCGTCACCAATTGGTTGAGTTTGTACATAGTCTGCCACCTGCATTATTAATTCATGAAGGCTGGACGAAATTCATTCTCCGTGAGTCGATGCAGGATGTAATGCCTAACGAAATAACATGGCGTCGTGACAAGCTCGGATTCCAAGCACCACAAATTGATTGGTTGAAATCACCAAAGGTAAAAGCGATTGTAGAAGACGGACGTCGTAGCTTAGAATCGCATCATATCTTAAAGAAGAATGCGAAAGGGGTGCGTGATTGGGATATTATGATCCTACATCTCTTTATGCGTCAGTAAGGCTTTTTAGCCAATCCAGCCCATCCGCTGCGGCTCGCCGCTGTTCATCAAAAATTCCATGAAGTGAAAGTCTAGTGGTTCATCCAAATCAAAACAAGGATGTGGCACTTCATAGGCTAGAGAAAGATCGTTGATGACGGGCTTGATGGCGCCATCAAAAAACACTCTTCTGAAAATATAGAAGGAAGCGTTGAGGTCGTATACTTTCGGAGCCGATTGGCGGGTAAGAAATTGTCCGGGCTTGACTAGCTTCACGAAGCCGTCGCCCTTTTCCTCCACCATATTGAAATAGGGGTTACGATGCGCTTTGGAAACAGAGAAAATATTCATTGCCTCACCGCGTTGTTGCAAAAGTGCTAAGGCAGCCTCTAAATCTTTAACGGAGCGTAGTGGACTGGTAACGTCCATATCAAGGATATAGTCGAAGGGCTTTACCTGACGGCGTTCTGCGTGTTCTAACGCGTTGGCGATGACCGGCATTTTTCCTGCGGTATCCGTTGCCAAATCTGCTGGTCGACGATAGTTTGTTTCCAAACCCCATTGCGCAGCCACTTCTAGAATCTGTTCATCATCTGTAGATAGTTGAATAACGCCATTGTGTAGGGCTGCAAATTTTTGCGCCGTTTCAATGGTATACGCAATCAATGGCTTTCCTGCGATTGATTTGATGTTCTTTCCCGGTATTCCTTTGCTGCCGCCACGGGCACAGATAGTAATCAGTATCATAAAGTGACAATTTCCGACTACAATACTAATGAATGTTGTTGATAGGTAGGCCTTTCTGTTTAAGGAATTGCCTTCTTTTTTCAGTGATTTATTACGTATCTTCGAAGCTACAATTAAGTTAAATTATTCCGATATGGCCGAGATTATTCGCATGCCCCGTATGAGTGATACCATGACTGAAGGTGTTATTGCTGCATGGCACAAAAAAGTAGGTGACAATGTTAAGAGTGGTGAGCTTTTAGCAGAAGTAGAAACGGACAAAGCAACGATGGAACTAGAATCTTACGAGACTGGTACTTTGTTATATATTGGTGTGGAGCAAGGTAGCGCGGTGCCTGTAAATGGCATTTTGGCGATTATCGGTAAGGCTGGTGAAGAGTTCCAAAGTTTGTTGAATGAAGCAGCTCCGGTAATAGCGGCGCCTGCAACTTCTAACGAAACAATGGCTGCTCCTGCGCCTGAAGCTGCTCCGGTAGCAAGTGCTGCACCTGCAACACCTGAAGTGGCAACAGAAGGGGATCGTATCAAAGCGTCTCCATTAGCAAAGAAAATTGCAGAAGAGAAAGGAATTGATTTAAGTACCGTAAAAGGTAGTGCAGAAAACGGTCGTATTGTAAAACGCGACGTAGAAAATATGAGTGCTGAAGCTCCGCAAGCAGCTGCTGTTGCGGCTCCGGTAGCAATGCCAGTGGTGGTGAACGGACAAGAGAGCTATGAAGAAGTGAGTGTTTCTCAAATGCGTAAGACGATCGCTCGTCGCTTGAGTGAAAGTAATTTCAATGCGCCGCATTTCTTCGTAACGATAGAAGCGAATATGGGTAAGGCAATGGCGTTCCGTAACGAAGCTAATGCCAATGCCAATGTGAAAATATCTTTCAACGATATCATGATCAAAGCCGTTGCTATGGCTCTTCGCGCACATCCTAAAGCTAACTCTAGCTGGTTGGGCGACAAGATCCGTTATAACCATCATATCCATATTGGAATGGCGGTTGGTATGGATGAAGGCTTAGTAGTGCCTGTAATTAAATTCGCAGATCAAAAGACCTTGAGTCAATTAGCGGTAGAAGCGAAGTCGTGGGTAGAAAAGGCGAAGTCGAAGAAAATCGCTCCGGCAGATATGTCTGGAAACACCTTTACCATCAGTAATATGGGCATGTTCGACGTAGAAAACTTTACAGCGATCATCAACCCACCTGATGCGTGTATTTTGGCGGTAGGAAAGATTAAAGAAACACCAATTGTTGAGAACGGTGAAATCAAAGTAGGGCATGTGATGAAAATGACCTTGAGTAGCGACCATCGCGTGGTGGACGGTAGCATCGCTTCTGCTTTCTTGAAGTCTTTGAAAGACAATTTAGAGAACCCTATGAAAATGTTGCTCTAATGAGCGATTCTGCGATACGTTTTGCTGAATATAAAGGAAGCTATGCTAAGGTAGAAGCCCTTCCCAAAGGTCCTATGCCTGAGATTGCCTTTGTTGGCAGAAGTAATGTCGGGAAGAGTTCTTTAATCAATTTCTTAAGTGGTCGATTAGGGATGGCGCATACGTCGTCACAGCCGGGTAAGACACAGACCTTCAATTATTATCTGATTAATGAGGAGGTGAACTGGGTGGATATGCCCGGTTATGGCTATGCGAAGGTTTCTCAAAAACAGAGAGATGCTTGGCAGAAAGAGATGCAGAAATATCTGGCGGAGCGCGAACAAATGCGCGTTGTTTGTCAGTTGATTGACAGTCGTATCAAGCCGCAAAAAATCGATCTAGAATTTACGCATGCTTGTTTGAAAGGTCAGGTGCCGATTGTTTTGATTTTCACTAAGGGCGACAGAAAGGGCAGAAACGAAGCTAAATCGAATCAAGCAGCTTATGATAGGGCTTTGCGTGAGTTTAAACTAAGTGTCCCAAGACAATTCATGACCTCAGCTTCCGACAAAACGGGAAGAGAGGAAATTTTGACTTGGATGGATGAAGTGTTAGCAGAAGCATAATACGAACAAAAAGCAGAATTTGCTGTTTATCTTTGCAGGAATTAAAAACAATAAAAACAATTTAATATGTCATTAGTAGGTAGAAAAGCCCCTGCGTTTAAGGCTAGCGCTGTTATCAATGGCGGCGAAATCGTGAATGATTTCACTTTAGAAGATTACAAAGGTAAGAACTATGTTGTTTTGTTCTTTTACCCAAAGGATTTTACATTCGTTTGTCCTACGGAGTTACACGCGTTCCAAGAGAAATTGGCTGAATTTGAAAGCCGTGGTTGTGCTGTAGTTGCTTGTAGTACGGATACAGAACAATCGCATTGGGGTTGGTTGCAGTTGCCAAAGAACCAAGGTGGTATCCAAGGCATTACGTATCCAATCGTTGCGGATACTAACAAATTGATCAGCATGGCTTACGATGTGTTGAACGGTGAATACTATGCTGATGAGAATGGCAATATGGCGGCGACAGCTGAATTGATTGCTTTCCGTGGTTTGTATTTGATCGATAAAGAAGGTATTGTACAACATTTGTTGATTAACAATTTACCATTAGGTCGTAACGTAGACGAGGCTTTACGTATGTTGGATGCTTTAATTTTCACCGAGGAAAATGGTGAAGCTTGTCCTGCAAACTGGGCTGCTGGTAAAGATGGTTTGAATGCTACACACGATGGTGTTGCAGATTACCTTGGGAAACACTAATTAATTAAAAATTAAAAGTGAAAAATTAAGAATTGTATTTTTCGCTTTTCAAACAAAATAAAAACGGCGTCGGGATAAGATCCTGGCGCCGTTTTTTGATTGTAAAACATGGCATTATTTTTGGGTATTTACAACCATTAAATATTTAAAAATAATCTTATTTTGTAGTATGAAGAATCTTGGCAAATATGTTTTCAGTTTAGTTATTTTTTTGTTTGTTGCAACGCAGTGCACATTTGGGCAAACGCATTCAGACACGGTTTTTAGCAAGCAGATTGTAGTTGTCAAAATGAAAAATGGGACTGAGTATGCAGGTACCATTAAAAGTAAAACGACTAACAACCTGGTATTAATGACAGAAAATGGGGAGTTGAATTTAATTGCTGGAAATGTAAAATCGATAAATGCCAACAGCTATAAGGGTAAATACAGGTTTTCTAATTCACATGAAACAAGATATTTTTTTGGTCCGACAGCCATCCCGATAAAAAAATTTCATGGATATTACCAGAATGTATTGGTGTCGACCAATTTTGTAAACGTAGGGATAACGAATCATGTTTCTGTGGGAGGAGGCTTTGAGCTTATTTCTACTTTGTTGGGATATCCTATCTGGTTTTTTACGCCTAAAATTGCTTATGATATCACGCCGAAGTTGCATGCAGGCGGAGGTGTTATTATGGCTGGCTTTGCTGGTAAAGCCTCAGCAAGTTTGGGTTATGGCGTTTTCACCTATGGTACTTCTGAAACGAATGTTACGTTCGGAGCAGGATTAGGATATATTGATGGAACTTTTTCACAAGCACCTGCAATAATGATAAGTGGCACGCATCGCTTGACAAGTGCTTTGGCTATTCTTTCTGAGAATTATATTATACCATCTGCGAACACTTCTTACTTTGGTGTGCAAGGACTTCGTATTATGTCGCCGAAGAATGCCTTTGATGTTGGTCTTTTTGTAAGTCCTGCTTTAATAGATTTCATTCCTGCTCTTCCGTTTGTCGGCTATGCGCGATCATTTTAGAAATTAAAGATTAAGAATTAAAAATTAATTTAATAAAATAAAAACGGCGTCGGGATAAGATCCTGGCGCCGTTTTTTGGTGAATAATGAATGATGAATAATTTATAATTTGGGATTTGAATAAACTAAAATATCTAACTATGGTAATTTGCCACTTTAGAAGATGATGCGTTAAAATTGAAAAGAGGTGAAGCAAAAAAGCGAACGTCCCCGCTTACGAAGTAAGCTTTGTTCGCTTGCGTAACCGAATTAGAATTTTAGCATCAGATTCTCTTAGTGGCGATTTTTGCTCCATCCCGAACTCCCGAATGTTCGGGACGGGATTGGGAAAAGTGGAAACAACAAAAGTAGTTCGACGCCGTTTTTTATGTGTTAGATCGAAAGATGTCGACTTTAAATGGAAGGGATTAGATTTTGCAGGATAAGCTCCTGGTAATGGTTTGCGCTAAAATTTGTAAAAGTTAGATCGAAAGATGTCGACTTTAATTTTATGGACGATCTAGTAAATTTATTATAGAATTAAGCTGCTCTTCGACACGTGATTTTTCTTCCGGAGACGAGATTTCGTTTTGCGTCATCTGCATCAAAAGATACATCGCGAGGAAGTCTTGCATATCCCCTTGATAATTCTCTTTTAGCACTGCAATTTCTGCATTTATTTTTTCGACGGTGGTGCGGATGAAGGCTTCACTCTCTTCTGTAACGAAGAGCGGATATTCTCGTCCGGCGAGGAGCAGTTGAATCGACTTCTTATCTTTTTCCATGATTAGTCGATATTGGCATCCACCACTTCATCCTTAATTTCATTTTGCATTAAGGCGATGCAGCGATCTACTTCTTTCAACAATTCATTAATTTGATATTTTATCTCCTCTTGTTGCTTGGCTTGCTCTGCCGCTTGTGCATTTTCAGCGCGAAGTGTTTCTAATTCAGCCTCAGCACTCACGATAGCCTGATTTTGCTGTTGTAGGCTCTCTTCTGCTTCTGTTAGGCGAAGCTCTAATTCTTCTTTTTCTTGCTCCATAGCGCGTAAAAGGGCCTTTTGTTCAGCCATACGCTCCTGGATAGCAATTATTTTGTCTTGTATCTGCTGGAGGGTTGCAATTGTTTCTGACATTATTAATAGTTTTTAAAGGTTTAACTAAGATAATGAGAAATTTGAAAATCCTAATGACAATAGAATTGAACCTACAAAAACAAAAAACTCGATTCAATCCTAATGAAAAATCATGCATTTTGCATCATTCATTAACTCCGCACATTTGCGTGTAACTCGTTTTGTAATGCATCCGTCAAGCGCTTCATTATGCTCTCCATCTTATCGTCTGTAAGTGTTTTGCTTTCGTCTTGGAAGAGCAAGTTAATCGCGTAGCTCTTTTTGTTTTCTCCCAATTTCACATCGATATACACATCGAATAGATCAACCTTCTTCAATACAGCACCACATTGCTTTATGGCAATACGTTCGATATCGGCGTAGCTGATATGTTTGTCGAGAACCAAGGCTAAGTCACGTTGTACAGAAGGGAATTTAGACACTTCAGCGTACTTGATATTTTGTTTGGCAGCGAACTTATAAAGTGCATCCCAATGGATAGTTGCAGCCCATACGTTTGTTTTAATACCGAATTTTTTCAAGGTCTCTGCATCTACAATTCCTGCTTCAGCGATGCGCACATCTTTCTCCTTCCAAACAAATCCTAGCTGCATGTTTTTCACGTCGGCATTTTCCCAAGCCACTTTGCGAATACCGCAAGCCGCTGCAACTTGTTGAACTATATTTTTCAAAGCGAAGAAATCGAATGCTTGTGCTTTTCCTTGCCAGTTTGATTCTTTCCATTCTCCAGCCCCTATCAATTGCCATTGTTCGTGTTCGGCATAAACGCCTTCTTCTTTCTTGAAGTAAACTTTACCGAACTCAAACCAGCCTTGATTGCCTTGTTGGCGGTTATTATTATGTGCGATCACTTCTAATCCTCCGAACAATAAATTCTGGCGCAACATATCCAACTCCGTATTGATACTATTCAATAATTTGACCGCATCACTCACTTCTCCGTAATAGGCAGAACGTGTAAGCGAATTGTTGATCATCTCCATTACACCATTAGCAACTAATGTTTCCGCTACTTTCTCACGCAAGCTCAAACGTCTGTCCGGAGCTTGAATTGGGATGATAGCTTGTACACTGCTCGCCATCGGAATTTTATCTAAACCATATAAACGAACCACTTCTTCGATGATATCGGCAGCTTCGTGAATATCTGTTTTGTGGGAAGGGACACGTAAGTTCCACACACCGTTTTCAATGCTTTCTAATACAAAACCAAGACTGCCTAGCAATAATTCAACTTGTATTGTATTTAAGGTTAAACCACTTCTATCATTGATTTGATCTAAACGAATGCGTATAACAGTTTTTGCAAAAGGTTCTGGATGTGTATTGCTTATAGCGCTACAAGCTTCAATGTTTGCAAATTGTTTCAGCAAAACAGAAGCTTTCGTAATCGCAATCGGCGCCATTTCTTGATCGACACGCTTTTCAAAATGCAATGCAGAATCTGTTCTTAAACCTAGTCTGGTAGCAGTTTTGCGAATCGTTGAAGGTTTGAACCAAGCAGATTCTAAGAAAATATTTTTAGTAGTATCTGATACGGCTGAAGAGTCGCCACCCATAATACCTGCAAGACATAGTGCTTGTGTTGGGTCGGCGATTAGTAAATCTCCCTTTTCAATCTTCGCTTCGTTCGCATCTAAGGTTTTTAAGGTATAGCTATTGTTGCTCGTATGAATAAGGAGTGTGTTCTGTGCAATTTTATCTGCGTCGAATGCATGGAGTGGTTGCCCACAGTCATGCAAGACATAATTTGTTATATCAACGATATTGTTAATGGAACGAATGCCGATAGCTTGTAAACGGTTGCTCATCCATTTCGGAGCACTCTCTACTTTTGCATTAGCGAAGTAACGACCGCAATAGCGAGCGCAAGCTTCGTTATCGAGCACTTGTACTTGTATCGGACTTTCAATTGTGGATTGAATCTCTTCTTCTTTAAGTAAAGGCAATAATTGTGCTTTACGTTCTGGGTGATGTACACTTAAATAAGCTACGATTTCACGCGCTACGCCATAATGGCTATACGCATCACTACGATTCGGTGTCAAACCGATTTCGAATACATGATCAACATATACATCCAACAAAGCTGCTACCGGAGTTCCAACAGGTGTTGCTGGGTCGAGTACTAAAATTCCTGCATGACTAGCCCCAAGTCCTAATTCGTCTTCGGCACATAACATCCCCATACTTTCTTCGCCACGGATCTTTGCTTTTTTGAGGGTGATTGGCTCGCCTACAGAAGGATATAAGGTAGTTCCTACTAATGCCGTTGGTACTTTCTGACCGACCGCCACATTCGGCGCACCGCATACAATGTTTAAGGGCGTATCGGTACCAATATTAACCGTTGTAAGCTTTAATTTATCTGCTTGTGGATGAGGAACACAGGTTAAAACTTCACCTACTACAACGCCTTGCAAACCTCCTTTGATAGATTCATACGCGATGATATCTTCTACTTCTAATCCAAGAGAGGTTAATATGACAGATACTTCCTCTACCGGAGGAAGGGCTTGAACGTAATCGCAAAGCCAGTTATAAGAAATTTTCATAATTAAATTCGGAAACGGTTAAGTCTATCTATGCTTTACTTATTGGTCGAAGATTGTTTCGATAATAATTAAAGAACAATAAGGCTAAAGAGGTTAAAATCAATCCGATGATAGCGGATATAATGGCGTACAACTTCTTATTAGGATGAATGATGCGGATCGAGAATTCTGGTTCATCAATCGTTAACATTACGGATTTGTCGCGACCGAGCACTACTTTGTTTACTTCTAAGGTTGCGATAGCTTCTGCATAAATTTTATTCAGAATTTCTACATCGCGTGTTAATTGCATCTGTTGTAGATGACCACTTGTTTTGGTGGAGGTCATTGAAATATCTGATAAATGCGCTAATTGTGATTCCTTCGCTTGTAGAATAGCGTGGATAGAGTCTACTCGAAACTTCGAAATTTGGTAACTCTTAGATTGGTTGTCATTTTGATTTTCGATGAAGAAGCGATTCATGAAATCTAAAATGCGGTTCGATAAGTTTTTAGAAAATTTAGGATCCGCACTAACCACCTTCAACTTAACCATTCCTAATTCTTCATCTAAATTGACAAAGACATTCTTTTTGGTTATTTTATCATAGATCGCCTCTAGCAAGCTATCTTCGCTTGGTAAAATCTTATAAATACTTTCTGTTTTAAATTGATAAGGAGCTTCATCCTTTTTATGCAACTTATACAAACGTACGTATTGATCAGCTAGGCAAGTGCTTTTATCATCAATTCTAAATTTTTGGAGTAGGCAACTTTTTATTGATTGGCGAGAAAGTGAAACCCCAATGATTGTTTTATTATCTGGCTCGAATGCGCCACTATTACCAAGAGAGAAACCAAACTGACTGGCAAGTGCAAGCGCAGAAGATTGTACTCCGCCCCAGTATTTTCCTTTAACGCCTAAGGTTGCGTTTACTTCATATACAGTTTCTTTTCTTGCAGCCAAGAAGTAACCTAGGCTACCAAATAAGACCATTGCAACTAGGAATACCCACCAATTTCGCTTAGCTAGTCGAACGAAGCCAAGTAAGTTGGAAATTATATCATGAATTGAGAGTTCTTTTTTCTCCATTGTGGAAGCCTATTGACTTATAAAGGTACTTAAAAATTCGGGCTTAATGAATAGCTAAATAATAAAATAAGCTATTTGTGCGTTATACTAAAAATGCAGTGAAATGTTATCAAAAACGATGAGCGCAGCTGTTCTAGGATTGGATGCTTGGCCAATTACTATCGAGGTTAATTTAACGGAAGGTCTGGGATATAACTTGGTTGGATTACCCGATAATGCGGTAAAGGAGAGTATGCATCGAATAGAGAGCGCGTTGCATGAATGTGGGTATATGATGCCAAGGCGAAAGGTGGTAATTAACCTCGCTCCGGCAGATATCCGTAAAGAGGGAAGTGCCTATGATTTACCCTTAGCCATTTGTTTATTATCTGTCAGTGAGCAAATTGGAGAAATAGACACATCGCAATATTTTATCATGGGCGAGCTTTCTTTAGATGGAAGTGTCTTGCCAGTGAAGGGTGTCTTATCGATGGCTTTACTAGCGAAGCGTATGGGTATGCGCGCGATTTTCGTGCCGATGGAAAATGCTCGTGAGGCGGCTATTGTAAAGGATTTGGATGTTTATGGTGTCGTGCATTTACGAGACATGATTGCGCATTTTATTTCGGAGCCTTTAACCGCTATTAAAGTTGATTTGGAAGCTTTATTTGCAAAAGAGGATTCGGAATTCGCTTATGATTTTCAGGATGTAAAAGGTCAAGAAGGAATCAAGCGAGCGATGGAGATCGCAGCAGCAGGATCGCATAATGCTATTCTTATTGGTCCGCCCGGTGCGGGTAAGACGATGTTGGCAAAGCGTTTACCCAGTATACTTCCTCCACTAACTTTAGAAGAGGCGTTGGAGACCACTCGTTTGCATAGTGTTGCTGGAAAGTTGCAGGCTAATCAGACTTTAATTACGAAGCGGCCTTATCGCAGTGTTCATCATACTATTTCAGATATTGGGTTGGTAGGTGGTGGTGCGCATCCGCAGCCAGGGGAGATTTCATTAGCACATCATGGGGTATTATTTCTCGATGAGTTGCCTGAGTTTAAGCGTGTTGTTTTGGAGGTATTACGTCAGCCAATGGAAGAGCGCAGGATTACGATATCGCGAGCGCGATTTAACGTAGAATTTCCCGCGAACTTCATGTTGGTGAGTGCAATGAACCCCTGCCC
>JAPJNH010000165.1 GCA_026461075.1 Chitinophagales bacterium | reverse complement strand
GCATTGAATAATAGAGATTATTTAATTTCAGTTTCCGATTTACAAGACTGGGAAAAGGCGAACGGAGAAATTAAAACAGGTACTATTATTTTATTCCGAACAGGCTACGGACAATTTTATCCGAACCGTGAAAAATATTTTGGCTCTGCATTAACAGGTGAAAAAGCAATTCCTGAATTACATTTTCCTGGAATTAGTCCTGAGGCTGCTGCTTGGTTAGTAAAAACTAAAAAAGCAAAAGCAGTGGGATTAGATACACCTAGTATGGACTATGGTCAGTCGAAGGATTTTTTAACACACCAAACTTTGTTAGGTGCAAATATTCCAGGATTTGAGAATGTAGCACACTTGGATCAGCTTCCGTTAAAAGGCTTTGAGATTATGGCTTTACCAATGAAAATTGGTGGTGGTAGCGGCGCTCCTTTGCGTATAGCCGCTAGTGTTATGGATATGGAAGAATTGAAATAAAACAATTCAGCATACCACGACTTTCTTTTAAAAAAATAATAAGGAGGAGAATTTATTCAAAATGATAGTATCAAATGATACTATCATTTTGTAGTTATTACGGTCGTTTATTTCGCCTTCGCGTAAGGTAATCGAGCTATTAACTCCGTCGAGTAATACCCATCAATACCTAAGCTACAACAAGAATTAGCTTTATCAGCTTCGATAAATCCATCGGGTGAAATTATACTTTCTGGAACTGAAATAATCACAACTTCTCCAATCACAAAAAATGTATTGTTGTGTTTGATAGGAACAACTTCAATTAATTTCATTCCGTATTTAATAACGCTCTCTTTTACAAACGGAGCTGTAAATCCATCAATGTATTCTTCTGTAAATCCACAAGCATTAAACTCGCTCACACCTTCGGGATATTTTGCGCTTGTTTGATGTGCTTTGTCTACCCAGTCTGTATGTATATGATTAATCGTATAAAAACCTATTATCTCTATATTAGTAAGCGTATGCGGTGCCGCTTCTAACGGACGATTAACAAATGCGATTAACGCAGGATTAGCTCCTAAGTGAACAATGTTGGAGAATATAGCAAGGTTTGAAATACCTTCTTGGTTTTTAGTTCCTATTAAACTCGCAGACTTAAATCCACTCAACGAATTAATCAGATTCGCACGATAAAAGCGATCATAACTATTCAGTTCATCGGGACTAATCAGCATAATTAGCTATTTGCCAGTGAACCTTTCAAATAATCAATCACATTTACTTCCGTTGCATCAATGTTTTTGATTTCCGCAACATACCAGCTAATCCAATCGCCTAAATGCAATAAGTAAATACTACGTTGCAATTGCGTTGTGCCCTTTGACGGTAATTCGATATAGTTAGGAGTGTATTTTAAGAAAATCTCCTTGCTGATTTCCATCCTTTTTTGCGTGCGTGAATAATCATCTTCACTTCTAAACATCAATACTACCACTTCAGGATGAGCTTCTGTCCAACCTACTAATTCATTATGATTCATCTCTGGCAATGCATGGTGCCAACAAAGCATTTTACTATTTTCATTTATCTGCTGCCGCAAACGCACTGCAACACCTTCGTATCGTGCTTCACAATAAATCACAGGCATTTTTCCAACTAACGACTCTGCTACTGCACGCGCTTTATTACGAATAGTTGCTTGTTCTTTATCCAACAATTCAATCGTTGATGCTAGATCAGCTCTATGAGATGTTGAAATTAACTGATGAAAGTCTAAAATATAAAACAATTGCGTGAATGAATAACCGAAACAAGAACGAGGAGGATTACCACCTGGAATTAAAATCATATCGCATCCATTCGCCTCTGCCATTTCTTTAATCTTTCCACCAGAAGTAACGCAACAGATTTTTGCATTTTGCTTTAATGCAGCTTCCATTGCTTGTACCGTTTCTTCTGTATTACCAGAATAAGAAGAAATAATTACCAATGTGTTTTCATTCACAAAGGCAGGAATAAAATAATCTTTATTGACTAATACTGGAACATTGATTTCTTTATCGACAATCTGCGAAAATACAGATCCGCCAATTCCTGATCCACCAAGGCCTGTGATTAATACATTTTGGATTTTATTTTTTGCTGCACTTAATTGTGCGTTTTCACCTATCGTAATTGCCTCGCGCATTTGCTGGGGAAAATTGGCGATTCTTTCGTTCATTAACATAACTGTCGTTTTTTAAGGAAAGCAAATATACAACAGGAAGTTAGAAAATCATCATTGTATTTGTATTAATTGTTACTTGCTTTTGATTTGTTATTCGAGAAGTAAAATCCCAGCAAAGCCTCTTGCTTGAAGCGAATTTTTGTACTCATCAAATAGTCGTATTGAACTTTTGTGTCTATTCTGATTTCTAAACATTTATAAATTTTTATTGCAATTATATTGTGCATATCGAGTAATATTCCTTTTTCTGAAATTTGATTGATATATATCCTACTATCGTTTATCCAGTGGAGCCTTTCGTTATAAAACATTTCATTAATAAAACTTTGTGCTTGAAAGCCATATTGTCCAGTGATGGCTGTATTGTTTTTTAATTGAATAGTAGTTTCGTTTTTTGTACTTACACGGCTTGCAGGAGTAACTACCAATCGAATTGTGCTAAGCGAAATATTTATTGTAGACCTTTTGAATAAGCCTCTCTTCCATCCATAAGAAAAAGAAAGTTCCATCGGATTTAAAAATCCTTCTTGCCAATATTTATTTGCGATATTGTTATTGTATTTATTTAAATATCGCGTTGCAAAATAAACTGCAGTATTGCTTTCCCATTTGTTATTTTTCTTCTTGTTCCATTGTAGATTTAATTTGAGATAATCGGTGTTTGTCTTCCAGATGGAATCAGGATAATAGATATACGATATTTCTGTATTAAGGTGATGAAAAGTATGTGATTGCTCTTTGTCTTTGTGATAATCTACGAGCCATCCTGATTGCAGTGTAATGAAAGAAGCCTGATTATCATTCCAGTTTTTTTGCATGCTATACGCAGCACTTAAACCGCCTTTGTAAAACAATTGTGCAAAGGTTGTTTTAGAAATTAACATCGATAAAATTAGAAATCGGACAATCATTTTTTCCTCAAACTTACTTGGGCGAAAACTGGTTATCCGATTACAAACGTTTAAATATTAACAGGTTTTTATTAATAAAAAAAGCCCCTTCTAAGAAGAGACTTTTCATAGTTTACTGTTTTTTATAGTTTAATAGTTCGTCGATTGTTTGTGTAGTTACAGGATGATATCCCGCTCTGGCTTTTTGATAAATATTTACTGCCATCTCTTTTCCTTCATCTGTAGTAATCATTGCTTCGTACAATGGTTTCACAAATTTTCTTCTTCCTACGTGATATAAGAAATCTTCCAACGCAGTATATCCTGCTTTATACTTCGAGTGAATAACTAACAACAACCAATCACATTTAATTTCACTGTTGTTAGAATCTGTGAAATGAAACGCTTTATCAAGATCTGTCATTTGTTTAACTGAAATATCATTCGGTAAAGCACGAAGGAAACTTAACCATTGATGTGTATTCCAATTCTTACTTTCGATTTCAGAGGGTTTAATTATTCCGCTCATAAAATTATGTGCTGCGTCTTCGGCAACTTTAAGTGCTGTTGACGTTACTACGGGACAGTTAGCTGGTAAACCTGGACCGTAAACCCATGCATTGATATTGATTTTATCCGCTAATGCTTTATCGTCTTTGATTAATTCTTTATTCAAATAATCTAAAAATGTTTGAGTAGTTATACTTTGAAAAGCATGTTCTGCAAAATATTTTTTCAAGAAATCGTCCCAACGCTTTCTTCCAACGGCCTCTTCAATAGTCGTTAAAAAGAATCTTCCTTTTTCATAAGCTATATCACTCATTCCATCATCCGGATCGCGACCTTTTAAATCGAGATATAAATGGGAGTCTTTGTTCGTTGGACCTAAATCTTTGATTGTATTTTCTAATTCACCCTTACTCAACACCGTTAGCATATCTGCATATTCTTTTCCATATAGCTTTTCCATAATACGCGTCTCGAAATAAACAGTAAAACCTTCGTTCAACCAGAAGTCGTCCCATGTTGCATTCGTAACTAAGTTTCCACTCCAGCTATGAGCAAGTTCATGTGCAACAAGTGCAACGAGCGAACGATCGCCAGCTAAAATTGTTGGTGTAGCAAAGGTCAATCTCGGATTCTCCATTCCTCCAAAAGGGAAGCTTGGTGGTAAAACTAAAACATCATATCGCCCCCAAGCATACGGTCCGTACAGCTCTTCTGCAGCAGCTATCATCTTAGGCATGTCTTCAAACTCATAAGCAGCCTTTTCAATGGTTACTGGCTCAGCATACACACCACTACGATGGTCATACGAATGAAATTTTAAATTACCCACTGCCAACGCCATCAAATAAGACGGAACTGCCTGTGGCATTTTAAAAGTATATGTTCCATTGTTGTGCAATGTTGTATCATTCTCCGCGCTCATCACTGCCATTAAGTTTGTTGGACAGTGAATGATTGCTGAATACGTAAAACGTATTCCCGGACTATCCTGTAAAGGAATCCATGTTCGTGCTAACACTGCCTGACTTTGTGTAAATAAGAATGGGAAATCTCCTCCGGCGGTTTGCTCTGGACTTAACCATTGTAACGCAGCTGCATCAGGAGAAGTACTGTATTTAATTTTAACTTTTTTAGTCGTAGGTTTTATTGAAATTGATAAATCACTTCCGATATATGGTTCGGGTTTACCTATTGTAAACGAAGCAACTTCTCCATCTGTCCAAACAGAATCAATTGATAAATCCCTTGCATCTAAGTGTAATTCTTTTGCTTTACCATTTGTTTCAATTGAAAGTTCTGCATATCCCGCCAATTGCTTTTTTTCAAAGTCAACGGATAAGTCGAGATTTAAATGTTTTACGACCGCCTCTTCTGGCTTCGCATAAGAATGAAAATCATGTGCATTCATTGGCTTTTCTTCTTTTTTTTCGTTTGAATGGCAGGAGGAAATTAGTACAATTCCTAGTGCTATTTTAGTAAGGGTTGATTTCAACATTGTATTGTTTACAGCTAAAGCGTAAAACTAATTAGAATCAATGAGTATTGACTTATGTTCGTAGAAGAATTATTTAACTTCATGAAAATTAATAAATCATTTTTTTCTTTGATTGCTAAAAGATTTCTTTTAGCAGCTGGTGTGCTGTTTGTTTTCATGATTGTATTTGCATTTACAACAGGACCCTTTTATCTTTATTATTGGCTAGGTAAATCAAATAGTGAATATCATTTCCCTGCTAAGCATATTATAATTCTTGGAGGCGCCGGCTATCCAAGTTCGACCGCATTAATGCGTAGTTATTATGCAGCTGAACTTTTTAAAAAACATCCAACCTGTGATATATATGTTTGTCAGCCTTCTTCAGAAGGGCTTTCGGTTGATAAAAGCGATGCCTATAAAATTTCAAAGGATCTAATGACGAGAGGCGTTGACAGTTCAAAAATTTATCTGGAATTAATTGGGAAAAACACGAGAGAAGAAGCGCTTTCTTTATTGACAATCAATCCACAATTAAAAAATGAGCGCTGTATTTTGGTTACTAGTTCTGAACATATGAAACGTGCTGTAGCCACTTTTCGTCATGCAAATTTCAAGAAAATAGGAGGAGAGCCTACCTTCGATTTATGTGGCCCTACCGATTTGTTATATAACGATAAAGATCTTGGAGGACGTCAGTCTCTGCCAGGCCTTGGTGGAGAAACACAATTGCGTTATCAATTTTGGAATCACTTCGTCTATCAGATAATATGCTATCGTGAATTGTTTGCAATTGGCTGGTACTGGTTAAGAGGTTGGATTTAGATTAGTAAATTGTATCATAGATATAATATACTAACTTTGCATTGTCTATGAAAAAACTGTTTTTAATTTTTTGCATTCTAGGATTTCTGATACAATCTTCTTGTGTCAACGATAAGTATATACCAGAAGTGGTAAATAATCGATGTGACACTACCTATTATTCAAGAACAATTAAGCCAATCATTATTAATAACTGCGCCATTAGCGGTTGTCATGATGGACATTCAACATTAGATGATTTTAATAATTATGCAGAGGTTAAAGTTGTGGTTGAAGAAATAGAAGATGGCGAATCAGCGTTTTTACATCGTATTAAACTTCCCTTGAATGAGCCAGGGCATATGC
>JAPJNH010000164.1 GCA_026461075.1 Chitinophagales bacterium | reverse complement strand
CAGCCATGATTTTTGGTTTTTGTTTTGGTTAAGAATTGATTTATTGAAACTTCATTCTGATTCCCATCTGAATGGAGTAGTTTCTATGGTTTTTGTTAAGCTTTAGCCTCAACCGATACATACGAACGGTTGTTAGCTTTGCGCTTGAAAGTCACGATACCAGTTGCAGTGGCAAACAAAGTATGGTCTTTGCCCATGCGAACATTAGCACCAGCGTTGTGCACTGTACCGCGTTGACGAACGATGATATTCCCAGGAATAGCTTCTTGTCCGCCATAAATTTTAATACCTAAACGTTTACTGTGGGATTCTCTTCCGTTCTTGGAACTACCTTCCCCTTTCTTATGTGCCATGTTATTGAGCTGTTATTTTTTTAATTAAGCAATGGATTCGATAACGATTTTCGTGAAATCCTGACGGTGGTTATTCCATTTCTGGTAACCTTTACGACGTTTTTTCTTGAAAACTGCTACTTTTTCGCCTTGTACGTGCGCCAAAATTTTAGCATTTACTTTAGCATTAGCCACTGTAGGCATGCCAACGGTAACCTTACCGTTGTTGTCTGTCAACAAAACTTCTTCAAAGCTAACTGCGTCTCCGATATTGCCTGGAAGGCGGTGTACGAAGATTTCTTTACCGTTAGTTACGTCAAACTGTTGACCTTGGATGTTCACTATCGCGTTCATGGATTCAAAATTATCAGCCACAAAAATAAAAGTATTTTCTGTATATGCAAACACTTGTGTAATTTTTTTTCAACTTCTTCTGTGGAATGTATATTCCTTTGTACTCCAAGAAATACGTCTTCATTACGTTAATAGTATGTCAAAAGCCTCGGCAGCTCCTAGAAATTCTAGGGAATCATTAACTTCGTCCTTTAAATAGCGTGCAGTGAAAATTAAGTCATTACTAGCGAAGCCTCTCGCGTCATATATCTACAAAAAGGTTCAGAATGATAAAGCAAACGCATTGCTGCATCAGAATGAATGGATGCAAAAGATTATAAATCGCGGCTCTTCTACTGAGTTTGGTAAAAAGCATCAGTTTGATACTATTAAGAGTCATGACGATTTTAAAAAGCAAGTGCCACTCCGCGACTATGAATCCTTGAAGCCTTTCATTGAAAAGATAAAAGAAGGCAAGCAAAATATCCTTTGGCCGGGCAAACCGATCTACCTCGCCAAATCTTCCGGCACCACCAGCGGCGCAAAATATCTTCCCATTACGAAAGACTCTATTTCCAATCATATGGATGCCGCCCGAAATGCACTCTTATTATATATGCATGAAACGGGGAATCATGCTTTCGCCGACGGCAGGATGATTTTTTTAAGTGGCTCCCCAGAACTAGAACGAATCGGAGGGATACCAACGGGTCGTTTATCCGGAATTGTCAACCACCACATACCTTATTATCTACGTCGTAATCAGTTGCCGAGTTATCCTACCAATTGCATAGAGGCTTGGGAGGAGAAGTTGGAAAAAATTGTCGACGAGACGATTCATGAGAACATGACCTTGATTTCAGGGATTCCACCATGGACGCAAATGTATTTTGATGTTTTGTCACAACGTTCGGGCAAGAGCATCGGTGACTTGTTTCCGAATTTTTCTGTTTTGGTGTATGGTGGGGTTAATTTCGAGCCGTATCGTGCGAAGTTGATGCAGAGTATCGGGCGTAAGATCGACACGATAGAAACGTATCCCGCGAGCGAAGGCTTCTTGGCGTATCAGGATTCTCAAACGGAGCCGGGTTTATTATTAAATACGAATGCGGGTATCTTCTACGAATTTGTTCCTGCTAATGAAGTTTATTCGGAGAACCCAACGCGCTTGAGTTTGGGTGAAGTGGAAATCGGCGTTAATTACGCCATCATCCTTACGACCAACGCAGGCTTATATGCTTATATTATTGGTGATACGGTGAAATTCGTTTCCAAAGATCCGTATCGTATTGTGGTGAGTGGCCGTATCAAACATTTTATCTCTGCTTTCGGCGAGCATGTCATTGGTGAAGAAGTTGAGAAGGCGATGTTGGTGGCGAGTGCTAAACACCAATTGTCCATTAGTGAATTCACGGTGGCACCACAGGTAACGCCAGCCGATCAGTCCTTACCGTATCATGAGTGGCTCTTGTCGATGGACGACTTAGCAGCTGATATGGATGCCTTCGCGGAGGATATCGATCAGCAGATGCGTAAGTTGAATATCTATTATGATGACTTACGTACGGGTAATATTTTACAGCGATTAAGAATTACGCCATTGCAACCCGATGCCTTCATTCAATATATGAAGTCGGTAGGGAAGTTAGGCGGACAGAATAAGGTACCTCGTTTAAGTAATGATCGCAATATTGCGGATGCCCTACAGGCCTTCAAGCGATGAGATTTTTCGACTCAAAACACTAATCAGTAAGTGCTTTACAGTATCAAATTCATTTGAGTTACTTATTGCTATATAAAGTGTTAAACTTGCGATAGTATCATTGTCGATAATACTTTTCTTGCTATCAATAAATAGTAAGTTATTTTCATTTAGGAAAAGTAAGAAGCATGCTGCTGCAATTCTTTTATTCCCATCTATAAAAGGATGATTTTTTACAATCAAATAGAGAAAAACAGCGGCTTTTTCTTCAATTGAAGAATAAATTTCTTGGTCTCCTATACATAATTGAATTTGATTGATTGCACTTTCAAAACCAAAGTCTTTTCGTAAACCAAAAAGTTGTGAATTAATTGAATTTTTCATTTTAATGATCAATTCTTCATAATCATTAATTGAAGGATACTTTGCCGATTTGGTTATTAATCCTTTACCATCTAAAGCATCGTTATCATAGTCATCAAGTAATTTTAATGCGCTGTTGAATTTCTCGAGCCAATTTATTGAGTCACTCTGGTTTATTTTTTCTTCAATTACTCTACTAAGAATTCGAATCCCATTATGTAATACTTGAATTTCCTTGTTTTTTTTGAGCTAGGCGATTTTCATTTATAGAATAACCATTAAGTGTTAGCTCCTTTAATTTGCTTGTTGCCCATTGCCTAAACTTTGTTCCTGTTTTAGAGTTTACCCGATATCCAACTGAAATTATTGCATCAAGATTATAATATTCTACATTATAATTTTTACCATCGTTTGCAGTTGTTGCAATTTTTGCAACAACTGATTCTTTACTTAATTCGCCACTTTCAAAAATATTTTTAAGATGTTTTGAAATGACGGACTTGTCTTTACTGAATAATGTTCCTAATTGAGATAGATTCAACCATATTGTATCATTATTGAATTTAACCTCAACATTTATTTTGCCATCAATTGTACTATAAATTTCAATCGAGTTTAAGGTGATATCTTCCTTTGTCATAGTGTTCTTTGATTAACAGAACTGATTTTCCGAATTCAACTATTTTGGGCTACTTTTTTTCTTCTTAATTGTTGTTTCTACAATCGGTATAATTTCTAATTATTAACTTGCAAGCATCATTCATTATCCATTATTCATCATCCATCCTTAATCATTCCCTTTTCCTTTTTCCCCATCCGTTGTTTACCTTCCAAACCATAGCATCCCCTGTCGAAGCCGAATTCACTGATCGCGGCAGTCGCTTTATTGCCTATGCGTTTCCTATTGAATCGACCAGCGATTTCAAGATGCATTTACAACGCTTAAAGGAGCAGCACCCTAAGGCCGTGCATCATTGCTTCGCTTATCGATTGGGTACCGACAAACTGAATTTCAGAAGTAGCGATGATGGCGAACCATCGGGCTCCGCAGGAAAACCGATTTTAAATCAGATTGATTCCATGGGACTCACAGATGTCTTAGTGGTCGTGGTCCGATATTTCGGAGGGATACTACTAGGGGTACCTGGACTTATCAACGCATATAAGGTATCTACGCAGCAAGCGCTCCGTCAGGCGAAAGTCGAAACCCGCGCTATCGAGAAACTACTCTGGCTGCAGACAGATTACAATTCCATGAATGACGTCATGCACTGGATCAAATACTATCAGCTAAAAGTGGTCGATAAGCAAATTGATTTGTTTTGCAGCTTCCGTATTAAAATCCCATTAGATAAAGAGACGGAAATAATGGCTCGATTTCAGCAAGCAACAATTGAATACAAGTTCCTCGACGAGTAATGAAATAATGGTCTGTCGGAGTTGTGCTCCGACTACGCAATAGGCTAATAGCCTTAAACTCACGTAGCCGGAAACTCCTTTAGATTGACTTATTTAGTGCTGGCCTGTTGAGTCGCCGGCTGAGATAGCAAAACGACCTCATTTAAAACGACCTCAGTTATATAACGCTTCACACCATCTTTGTCCTCATAGTTCCTAGAAACTAATCTTCCTTCGATAGCCAGTTCGTCGCCTTTCTTAACGTACTGCTCCACAATCTCAGCCGTGCGACCCCACGCAACCAAATTGTGCCAGTTCGTCTCCGTCTGCTTCTCGCCCTGCGCATTTTTATAAACCTCATTCGTAGCCATACTGAATCGAGCCATCTTACCTGATTTCATTTCCTTGATCTCCGGATCTTGTCCGACATTGCCGATTAACAAGACCTTATTTCTGATTGATTGCATAATTTTATAAATTTAAATTGTTTGGCAAAGATGTGGCTACGAAGATAAAAAATCCGTATAAAAAATGTTTATATACGTTTATATACGTTTTTATACCTCACGCGCGTTATATTCTTATAACCATCGCTTGATACCCCCGCAGGTTGATCTAAAATCAAAACAACCTTGCCAACGCAAAAAGTATGTCTCGACTGTGAACAGCCTATCTATGGCCGCTCCGACAAGAAATTCTGTGATGACAACTGCAGAAACAACTTTCACAATCAAGTGAAACAGGCGGAAGACAAAACCCTTCGCCAGATTAATGCCATTCTAAAACGAAATCGAAATATCCTGTTACGATTATCAAAAGGAGATGCAGTGGAAATCCCCATCCAAACCTTAATTGAAGCAAATTTTAATTTTCATTTTTGTACGCATACGAAGTCGTTCAACAAACAATCCTGGCCAATAGTCTATGACATGGCTTATTATGCGAAAAGCAAAGAGACAATTGCTATTCAGCGGGTGGTGTCTGAAAAAATTAGCAGCACCGACAAGTTGTGGAATCTTTATAATCCATAGGCCGCCTGAAGATTGTATCTTCGAAAAAACGCATCTTATGGCCCTTAGTCGCTTTTGGCTCACGATAATGCTCGTCTCTTTATTGAGCTTGCTCGCAAGCTTATGGTCGGGACGTAGTTATTCGCTCGACGCAATCATTAATGGTAAAAAAGATGAAGCTGTTTTAGTTGGCGAAAAATATATCTCTCAAGTGCCGAAGTGGATGCAAGATTCCCTGACGAAGGTAGAATCCATAAGTATCCAACACCCCCATCAAAAAGATACTGTTTTTACGCGGTCGAATACTATTGTTAGAATTACGACGGGCTCTTTAGCTACCGATGGTTTATTGCAAACCTGTAAAAATGCCCTCGCTGACATCGTTCTGCCTTTGATTGCTTATCTCGCCTTTTTCAGTGGACTTTTACAATTATTAATTGCAAGTGGCGCAGCTGAAAAATTAGCTAAGTTCTGCGCTCCTTTCTTTGTGCGGATTTTTCCAGAAGTACCATCGGATCATCCTTCTATTGCGTACATGACCTTAAATTTCGCAGCGAATTTTTTAGGACTAGATTCTGCGGCGACACCTTTCGGACTTAAAGCGATGGCGTCTTTGCAAGAGCTTAATCCTGAAAAAGAAAAGGCCAGCAATGCGCAAATCATGTTCCTATGTCTGCATGCGGCAGGACTAACCCTCATTCCGACTTCTATCATTGGCTATCGGGCGGCGCAGAATGCAGCTAATCCTGCGGATGTGATGATACCTTGTATTCTTACTAGTTTGGTGGGTACTTTAGCAGCTTTGTTCATCGTAGGCTTCCGTCAGAAAATTTCGTTTAAAAGTGGCGCTTTGTTGGGTGTGCTAATGGCTTTGATAGGCGGTATTGCAGGTTTGCTGTTTTATTTAAGTCGCTTAGAACTTTTAGAGAAAAGCGTCTTCACCGCACATTTATCTACGTCTTTATTTTTCTTGATTCTGTTGATAATAGTAGCTTATGCATTTTGGAAGGAAAAGAATTTTTCAGAGAAAGGGACGGATATCTTCAGTTCTTTTGTCGAAGGGGCTCGCGAAGGCTTGAACACCGGTGTTAAAATTTTCCCTTACGTGTTAGGAATGTTGGTGGCTATTTCTCTTTTTAGAAATAGCGGCGTGTTTGAATGGATTGCAATGGGCCTGACAAAAGGCTTAAGTTTTATCGGGGTAAGCAAAGATATTAGCAATGCGATGCCAATTGCTTTGTTACGTCCGTTCTCTTCGGGAGGTTCGCGCGGATTTTTAATTGACGCGATGCATACGTACGGAGCGGATTCATTCACAGGAAGATTGGCTAGTGTCTTTCAATGTTCTGCAGAAACGACGTTCTATGTTGTTGCGGTTTACTTCGGAAGTATTCAAGTAAGGAACACCCGTTATACCTTAGGCACTATGCTTTTGGTAGACGCGATTTGTGTCTTCGCGGCTATCGGTATTTGCGCGATCTTCTTCTAGTTGAAGTTGATTCTATAACTAATATTTATCACTCGCCCTTCTAAAGGACCCCAAACAGGTAATAAGTTTGGATTGTTACTACCATTATTTAAATTACCTATATACATCGATTGAACACGCGACTGACGATAGTTCATTATGTTTTCTACATTTAAGGTTAATGTGCTACGCTTCCACTTTTTACTGACCATCGCTGCTAAGAACCAGTAGTCTGGGGCCTTTTTATAAGTTGTATTATTAATATATTGCAAGCCTTGCCAAGCCGCTTCTAAACCAATCTTCCATTCGCCTTCCAATTCCCATAAAACGGTCGAGGCAAATTTATGATGCGGGAATAAAGTCATCGGTGTATATTGAGGAGTATTCATATAAGCCACTTCTGTGTAGTTATAGCCTAAATACCATTCTAGTTCATTTAAATTTAGTCTCAAATATGTGTCGCTTCCTTGAGAGTAAATTGAATTAGGATTATTACTAATTATAGTTTGTTGTGAAGGATAAATACCATCAACTAATGCATAATTATATTTCACTGTTAACGGATTGCTTATTTGCGTATAGTAAAACGCTTGGTTGAATTGCAATCCGAAAATACCTTTGCGATAATGGTAATTAAAATCACTTTGAATACCTTGACTATTTTCTTCGGTTAATCTTCCAAATTGATTTTTTGCATTATAGGTAAAAAGGGTAGAATAACCATTTAAAGGGTTTTCCAATAATTCAGGGGTATAAATACTAGGATTACGATAGCCATTGCCGCCTCCTATTCTGAAGCTCCATTTTTCAGACGGATGTATATAAATACTTAATCGTGGTAAATGATGGATTTTGTTTTGTGTCAAACCAATGAGTCCTTCACCATTTACTAAATCGACTCTATAACCAGCTTCGGTAGCCAACCAGTTGGTCCAATTTTGGGTTTCTTGAAAAAAAAGTGAATGCGTTGTATAAGTTTCGAACAAACCTTGATAAGCGTCGTAGGTTCTTACAGAATAGCCTTCAATAAGACTTCCTTTTTTAAATATACTTAGATTGGACATTTCTGAGAACAAACTGTTTTGTTGAAATTCTATTTTACCTCTTGCGCCCTCATCTTGTAGTTGTTGGGTATGTGTAGCAATGCCTTTGAATGTGAAGAGTTGATTTTTACGCCATTTGGAGGTAAACTGGTAATCCAATGCTGATTTAGAGGTTGTCAGAAAGAGTTGATAATTATTACTGTAATTATCATTTCCAATACCTTGAATAGTTGACATATTACCACCTTTTCGATTATCTTGTTGCATTTGAACACCAATTCGTAAGGCACATTTTTTGTTGATATCGATAAAGAAACGTGGATGAATAATCAGTTGATGATTTTCAGGAACATCGCTTAGATTATCATTGTTCAGATCTTTTGCTACGGCGTTATTACTCGCAACGAATAAAGTGTAGCCTACTTTGTTTTTTTTCCAGGAAGTGAAAAGATGAACATTTTTTTCAGAGAGTGAGGTTGCGTTTAATAATAAACTGGTGGTGGGTGAATCAGATGGGGTAGGAGATATCAGGTTGATGATACCTGCAATGGCGCCTCCGCCATAAAGCGTCGATGCAGAGCCTTTGATAACGTCCACCTGTTGCAGATCTAAGGGTTGAGCGCTTAATAAACCTAAGTTCGAACTCACACCATCTAAACTAGGTAATCCGTCGCGCAATACTTGTGTATAGTTGGAATTCAATCCAAGCATACGAACCATATTATTTCCCGAAGCGCCAGCTTGATGTTGAACGTGAATATAGGAAAGGTCGCCGAGTAAGCTTGTTAGATTACTTGGTTGTAGGGTCGTTTCTTCGCCAATTTCTTCCAAGCCAATCACTTCTACTTTTGTAGGAGCATCTTCGATACGTGTATTCGTTCGTAAGGTGTTAATTTCTACGGTACCTAATTCATTTTTTGTTTTGCTTAGTGAAAGCAGAATAAGGTGCTTGGCAGTGTCTGCTAAAATTGAAAAGTCGAGTTTATCATACCCAATAATATGTGCTTGAAGCTCGAGCGACTTCGGTAAAGGGTTTATATTAATTTGAGCAAGTCCGTTTAGATCGCTTTCCGTGCCTATGGTTGCGGTGCTGTTTTGGATGATTGCCCCCTGCAAAGGTTCGTGTGAATCTTTATCAATTACTTTGAAATAAATGCTTTGCGAAAAGCTTGTGGTGTTAGCAAGCAGCAGAAAAAATACGATCAGAATTGAATGTAGAATTCCTTTAAGCATAAGGTAAGAATTAGGTTTTCAAAGTACGCATTTCGATGCGTGGAGCTTTATATAATCGGTAAACGGAAGTAAAATTATTGCAATTGATAGGTATTGCAACCATCTTGTAAAGTAATATTATCGCTAGTGGTGCTAATAATATTATTAGACGCATCGCGTAATTTAAAGGTATAGGAGAAAGTGCCAGAAGTGGCGGCCCCTAAATCTTTGGTAACGGTAACACTGCCCGCATCATTACATGCCGGAGCGGCGGTAAACTGTTTTGTCGCGATATCGAGTGTGCCTTTGAAGGCGCTAGATTCATACACTGCAACGTTGCTCACACCAATGGTATTCATTTGCTGTTCGAAGGCAGCATCCCACCAGAAAATTAATTGACCGGTATAAACCTTTTCACAGCTCGTTAATGTCATTAGGTAGCAGGCAATGGCTACTATTACTAGCGGGGTGATTTTGCGGATAGACATGATAGTATAAACTTTTTTCAAAATTAAGCGAAGCGGGAGACTATTGCAATATTTTCTTTGACTACGTTTAATTACGTAGTAAAATCAGTCTAATAGATTGTTGTTTTCTTTTGTCATTTGTTGATTTTTGAAAGAAGATTTAGTCTATTTATTGAAATTGTTAGGATTAGTAGTCAAATATGTTTAATTTGTCCTTATTTGTTGATTTAATTGACCTAAGTCATGTTTATATTATTCAACAGATGCTATTTTTGTAAGTTCGAATTTTACAAATGACAAATATAAGTCCGATGCGTTTTTTTACCATTTTATTCTTCTTGACAGCGCTGTTGAACTTTTCAGCTCGAGTTCAGGCTCAAGTTAGTCAAAACACTTCTAATGGAAATTTCTCCATTCAACTCGTACAGAAGGGAGCAAACACGATTGCCCAGGTTTCCTTAAACGGTAAGCAAGGTCATTCTGGCGAATTAAAAATCTATAATGCACAGCATGTTTTGCTAAAAACCTGCGGATTGGAATTGATTCCCACGCCCTATTATGCAAGTGTTGATGTAAGCACTTTACAGCCCAATCAAAATTATACGTTTGAACTGATTGCTGACGACGGCGTAACGACTGTATTAACTATCCAATTGTAATCACCTTTAAGCTTTATATGAAACGTTTATCCTTATTTCTTCTTCTGCTGGTTTTGACCATCAGCATTGCAAGTGCGCAGGTAATCACGCCATTTACCATTCGAAAAACTGTCACGCAAAAGGGCGGTATTTTGTATTTGTCTAATACTGCTGCGCGCGCTACGCCAGCAAATATTGTACAGAATGAAATGCCTCCTGGTGGAACGGGTTATGACAACAATTTCACGAACGATTATGTAGATATTGACAGCGATCCTACGACTTTCATGTCGAGCAGTGATCAATTGAATTTGCCTACCTGTACAGAAATTACCTGGGCTGGCTTGTATTGGGGCGCAGACTGTTCGACTGGAGATGAAAATTTCGCTACGCGTAGTCAGGTAAAGTTGAAAGTGAATAGTGGCGCTTATCAAAACTTAACAGCGGATTATTTGAAGGATAATACGGTTGGTTATAAAACGTATCACTGTTTTAAGGATATTACCTCCATTGTGCAGGCAGGTTCCTTAAACGATATTTATACGGTAGCGAATGTGGCGGTGGATGTGAATGGAAAGAATTTATTTGGTGGCTGGACGATTGTAGTTATCTATAAAGACAATTTACAGACGATGCGTAACCTAACCGTATTTGATGGTTTGGCGAACGTAGGTGGTGGCGGTGTTACAACGGTAGATATTCCTATCTCGGGTTTTCAAACCCCGCTTTCTGGTCCGATTAATTTTGAACTTGGATTGGTAGTTTATGACGGAGATCGTTCTTTAACGGGTGATCAGTTAATGTTTAAGGGCGCTTCTGCGTTTGTCAATTTATCCGATGCGATACATCCGCAGTCGGACATGTTCAATAGTACGATTTCAAAGAATGGAGTTTTAACTCCCTTACGCAATCCTTCTTATAACAATAACTTAGGATATGATGCGAATATCTTCGTGCCTAATAACAGTACGAAAAACTATATAGGTAATAGTGCCGTTTCCGGGATTATCCGCCAGACTACAGGTGGTGAAATATTCTTGACACAAGTGGTTACTTCTGCCATTGATGTGTATGAACCAGATTTACGTAGTGCGGTACGGGTTCGAAATGTTACACATCCTTCAGCAGCTAATGCTTCTCCTGGCGATACCTTGGAATATACAGTCGTTGGAATGAATATAGGTTCGGATCCTTCTATCAACTCTTATATTACGGATACGATTGAAGGGAATGCAATTTATATCCCGAACTCTATTTCTATTACTTATGGTCCGAATGCTGGTGCAAAAACGGATGCAGTGGGGGATGATCAAGCGGAATATATAGCGGCTTCCCATGTGGTGAAGGTAAGAGTTGGAACAGGGGCAAATGGATTCCTTGGTGGACAGGTGAATAATTCTCCTTTTGGAACGGATAGCACGCAATTTAAGTTCAAGATTCGTGTCAGCAATGACTGTGTGTATTTGTATTGCGATAATAAAATTGATAACAGTGCGCATATGGTAGGAACGGGTAATGTATCCGGAAACACCTATGACAACGTATCTACGCCAGGTGTTTTCAATCAGTATGGTTGTTTGATTTCTGGAGCCACTCAAACGCCTGTGTTTACAGGTGGATGTTCTGCTCCCACTATGTCAGCTAATGCGCCTATTTGTTCTGGCGGAACTATTCAATTCACTGGTCCTTCTTCTCCTTCTGCAACCTATTTGTGGACGGGTCCGAATAGCTTCTCTTCTACTTTGCAGAATCCTTCTATTAGTAATGTGACTGCAGCCAATGCTGGAACTTATACAGGTAACTTATATATCACAGGAACTGGTTGTCATTTCATTTATAATTTCCCTGCGGATATCAATATTGCGAATGCTGGTGCGGATGCAACAGGTACGACTACTTGCGGTGTAACAACGATTACCTTAGGCGGTAACAATCCTGCTGGAACAAGTGGTGTTTGGTCGATTGTATCTGGAACGGGTGGTGGATTTGGTGTAGGTAATACGTCTACTAGCACCGTATACAATACTACTTTTAACGGCGTAGCGGGGAATACTTATACCTTGCGTTGGACCTTAAGCAGTCCGGGTTGTCCGACTACTTTTGATGATGTAGTGGTGAAGTTTAATCCAGGAATTTCATCAGCTGTTTTAAGTGCTACTTCCGCGAATTGTAATAACCGATTGAATGTGGCAATTACGGGCGGTACTTCTCCATATACCTTGTCGATTAACAACGGTGTTGGAACGGTTACTAACTATACATCCGGTGCTAATATTGCTGTAACGCCTTCAGTGACGACAGCTTATACTTTGTTAAGTGTTACTGACGCAGTGGGTTGTACTGCTGCAAGTATAACTGGTAGTCCTGCTACTGTTACCGTTTCGAATACGATGGGCTCGGGAACAATCACAGCCACTTTGAATGCGCCATCTTATTCAGCGGGTGCTGTCGGTTATAAATTGTGTACAAAAGATTCGTCTACTACCTCTGCACCTGTGTGGTCGACTATTAATAATGCTTTTGCAAGTGATAACGCTTATACAAGTGTAACGAATACTTCGACAGGAAATTCCGGGTATATTTATTTTTATGGTTTTGGATTTAATATTCCAACAAATGCAATAATCGATGGTGTAACTGTTCAGGTGGAGAAAAAGGCTACCGGAACGATTCAAGATAATCGTATTAGCTTAGTAAACTTTTTAACCCGTGCTTCTATTGGATTGAACCTTACGGTGACTAATACAAACTGGGGGACAACAGATGCGGTGACAACGTACGGAGGGGCTACAAACCTTTGGGGTGCAACTACGGCTACGCTTACGCCTACAATTGTTAATATGCCGCGATTTGGTATTCGTTATCGTGTGAATATCGCTTCTGCAAATGCAGTTGCCTATGTGGATGCAGTGCAAATGTTAGTGAATTACCACGTGGGTAATAATGCGTATTGTGATACCATGACGCGAGCAGGGTTCACTGTTTCTGGTTTTACGAACACAACTTCTATCAATTGGACAGCCCCAACTGGTGGTACGATTTTAAGTGGACAAGGAACGAGTTCTATTGTGGTTGGTTTTAATAATTTGGGTCAAAGCGGTACTTACAATGTGGTAGCAACGCCTGTTAATGCTTGTGGACAAGGAACTCCAGCTTCATTATCTATTAACGTTTCAGATTGCGCGGGTTCTATTATTCCATTCATGGGTAATGTGTATTGGGATGTGAATGGTACCGCTGCACCAGGAAAAGTAGATGGAACGGGTATTGGTTCTATCAATGGAACACAACTTTATGTTTCTATGGTTGACTCTAGTACTACCACAGGAAATAATAACAAGGTAAAAGCAACTTCTGCAGTTGGATCTAATGGAGCATGGCAAATTAATTTTACTCCTGTCAATAATACAACGTATCATTTTGTAGTATCAACCACCAATTATCCTACTACCACTACTTATGCTTCGGCAGTTCCTAGTTTGGGTGCTACGGGAGCCACCTTTATTGGTGAAGTCAATAATGATATCGGTAACACGATTACAGGTACGCATGGAACGGCCGATGGTCGCTTGCGTTATCGTATTACCACAGCTTTGTCGAATAATGAAAACAACTTGAACTTTGCGATCAAAATACCTACCGCTCCGGTAGCAAATAATGATGCAACGACTACAACAGAAGATAATGCAGTGACATTGAATGTTGTTACAAATGATAATGACGTGGATGGAACTGTAACTATAAGTACGGTTGATTTAGATCCTGCTACTGCGGGAACACAAACAACATTCACGTCAGTAGGAAAGGGAACTTTCACTGTCAATTCATCTGGTGTCGTTACGTTCACACCTGTTGCAAATTACAATGGAACCGTTGCTATTACCTACACAGTGAAGGATAATGATAACCTTACTTCCAATCAAGGGACTATTACTATCACGGTAACAGCGGTGAATGATCCGCCGGTTGCTACTAATTCAACAATTACGACTCCTGAAAACGTTTTATATCACTTTGTAGCTGCAGATTTTCCTTATACAAATGTTGAAAGTGACGCATTGCAATCAATCACTATCTCTACTTTACCAAGTCAGGGTACTCTTTATTTGAATGGGGTCGCTGTAACTGTTGGTCAAACGATTTCTGCTGCAAATATTGTTTATCTTACCTATGATCCTCCGGTAAATACCTATGGGAACGCGCTTTCTAGTTTTACGTTTACAGCAAATGATGCGAATCTTGGAACCGTTGCCGGTACTGTTACGATAAATGTTACGCACGTAAATGCGCCTCCAGTAGCGGTTGCCAATACTGCATCTACTGCGCAAAATACTCCGATTAATATTAGCTTATTAGCGAACGATATCAATGTGGACGGCACTTTGGTAAATAGTAGTATCGATCTTGATCCATATACTGCGGGTACACAATCGACTTATACTTTAAGTGGTCAAGGTACTTTCTCTTTGAGTGGTGCTACCTTAACCTTTACCCCTATTTCAAGCTTTTATGGTAATGTAACTACATTGTATTATACCGTTGATAATTCAGTTAGTTTGACCTCTAACGTTGCAACGATTGATGTTACAGTTATCCCGGCTGGTGCGCCAACTGCTGTAAACGATAATGCGAGTACGAATGAAAATGTGAGTGTCACTTTTTCCGTTACGAATAACGATTATGGAACGAATGCTATTAACGTAGCGCGTGTTGACTTAGATCCTACTACAACAGGTATACAGGGTGCTTATTATGCGCCTGGACAAGGCCAGTTTTACGTTGATATCCTAGGTAATGTAACCTTTATCCCAGATCCGTATTATAATGGAACCGTTGTGATTCCGTACACAGTGAAGGATGTCCTTGGTTTAGTTTCAAATACTGCAACGATTACTGTTGTTGTAAATGCAGTAAATTCAGCCCCTTTTGCAATTGATGATGCTTTTAGTACATCGGAAGATGTTGCGGTAACTTATGATATCACTAGCAATGATTACGATTATGATGGATATGTTGATTCAAGTAAAGTGGATTTAGATCCTTTAACTGCTGGAATCCAAACGAGCTACACTGTTACTGGTGAAGGAACCTATACCGTTAATGCATTAGGCATAGTAACTTTCACACCAGTAGCCAACTTCAATGGAACCGCTACTCCTAAATCATATACCATAAAGGATAATCAAGGATTGGTTTCTGATAGTGGTTTGATTATTGTTACTATCACGCCAGTTAATGATGCTCCTGTAACGGTTAGTGATGCTAGAAGTACCACTGCAACTGCATCTGTTGCATCTATTACTTTTAATGTTTTGACGAATGATTACGATATTGATAATCAATTTGATTCAACTTCAGTTGATTTGGATCCGTATACGCCTGGTCAGCAAACTTCTTTCACCGTAGCAGGCGAAGGAACATATACCGTGGATATTTATGGTAATGTCACCTTTACGTATACCTTCTCTACACCTATTGGTCCGTTAACGCAAATTCACTATACCGTGAATGACAAGAGTGGTGCTACTTCTTCTTTGACACATATTGATATCACAATTTTGCCTTTAGGGACGCCAACAGCAATTGATGATTATCCTGTAGGCTATGAAGACAATGTAATTTCATTTGATGTTGCTACGAATGATGTAGATAATACGTTTGTGGATCCTAGCACTGTAGCGCTGACAGGTACATTGGTAACAGCAAATGGAACGTGGAGTATAACCAACTCTGCTACACTGCCAGGTTATGTTAGCTTCACGCCTGCAGCTAATTTCTATGGTTCTGTAAGCATGACCTATACGGTGAAGGATTATGATACTTTAACCTCCAATACAGGAATTATTTACTTGACCGTTTTACCAGTAAATGATGCACCTTCCTTCAGTAAAGGTACCGATGTTGCTGTATGTGCAAATAGTGGCGTTAATATTGTGAATGGATGGGCAAATTCAATTTCTGTGGGCCCTAGCAATGAATCAACACAAACAGCAAACTTTATTGTAACAAATGATAATAACTCTTTATTTAGCACCCAGCCTTCGATAGATGCCTCGGGTAATTTGGCCTTCGCAGTAGCCAATGGTCAGAGTGGGGTAGCAACTTTAAGTATTTACGTAAAGGATAATGGTGATACTGCACATGCAGGTATCGATGTATCGGCAGTGCAGACCGCAACAGTTACTGTAAATGCGTTACCTGCTGCTACGGTTAACTATGTTGGAAGTCCGTATCCAGCGAATGGTACAGCCTATGCGAGCGTGAGTGGATTTAGTGGTGGAATATTCAGTGCAGCCGCAGGATTGATTTTGGATACTTTAACTGGTACGGTTACGCTCACAGGAAGCGTAGTCGATACATTCGCGGTTACTTATACCATGACCGATGCTAATGGTTGTCGTGCGGCAGCAAGCACTTCTATTATTATCTCTCATGCTGGTGTTTTACCAATTCAGTTTGTTCAAAATACCGCTTCGTTACAAAAGAACGGAGTAGGGTTAAATTGGAAGATGAGTATGTATACGGAGAACCGTGAATTTGAAATCGAACACTCGGCAGACGGAATTCATTTTGTTAAAGTAGGTAAAATTGAAGCTGCTCAGATTAAGAAAGGGCAAGTAGAATTTGCATTTATTCATTCTACGCCATTTGCTGGCTTGAATTACTATAGAATAAAAGCAGTTTCGAATCTTAGCTTCGAGTTGCCGATATACTCTTCTATTATGGCTGTAAAAACTATTCTGAAGAGTTCAATTAGTATTTATCCAAACCCTGCAAATGATAATTTAAGTATTCGGTTTGTCGCAAATAACCAGGCGGGCATGCATTGTGAAGTATTCAATAATTTGAATCAGTTGGTAATGGAACGTAACTTTACGCAAGGAGTGGATTTGCTAAATATCCCGGTAAGTAATCTAAATGCAGGCACCTACCGTGTAGTGCTCATGAAGGATGATTTAATACTCAGTAATCAACTTGTTGAAATTCAACATTAAAAACTAAATGGTTCTAACAAAAAATCCCTCCGAAGAGGGATTTTTTGTTTAATTATTTCTGGTCGATAGTAACCATTAATTCACATAAATTCGGCTTTCGTTACGTATTTTCGTAGCATGAAAAAGCGTGCCCTTTGGCAGGTATTATGTGGAATCCTTTGCTTCTCCCTTTGGGTGAGTAGAAGTCCCGTATCTGCGCAATGCGTTACTGCTTATCCTTATCACCAAACGTTTGAAACATTACCTGCCTGGACCACAGGCGGTACGGGTACTTCTTGGGCTTGGGGAGCTCCAAACAAAACTGTTATTAACGTAGCTGGACAAGGATTGAAATGCTGGGTGACTGGTGGTCTTACAGGTACTGCTTATACTAACGGAGAACGCTCTTGGCTACAAAGCCCTTGTTTCGATTTTACAAACCTCGCCCATCCCTATATCGAATTCAAAATTTATTGGTCGTCTGAACGTAAGTATGATGGCGGAAATCTGCAGTACTCCCTAAATAATGGAACTACGTGGACGAACGTCGGTGCTTTGAATGATCCAGTGGATTGTTACACTGCGAATTGGTATAATTATTCGCCAATCAATTACCTTACTACCTTAGCAACTGTTCGCGATGGTTGGTCGGGCACCTTACAGTCTGCTGTTAGCCCATGTGTCGGCGGCTTCGGCTCTGGCGCTTGGGTTGTAGCCAAACATTGCATGAGTAATTTAGCAGGGCAAGCCAATGTGATCTTTCGATTTACCTTCGGTGCAGGTACTACCTGTAACGCCTTTGATGGAATTGCGATCGATGATATTTATATCATGAATGCCCCGAAGTATACGGCTAACTTTTCGTGGCTCTGTTCGCCAAAAGCAAATTTCGCCTTCACTGATAATTCTACTAATTGTCCGAACAATTGGCAATGGAATTTTGGTGATCCTAGCAGTGGCACATCCAACGTTTCAAGCGCACAAAATCCTAGTCATCAATTTAGTGCTCCTGGTGTATATACCGTCCAATTAATTGCAACGAATCCTTGTAGTGGAAGTGATACCGTTTCCAAACAAATCGCTGTACTCGGAACAAGTATTGATTCTGTGAATGTAACTTGTCCTGCTAGCCATGATGCGTGGGCTATGGTACATGTTACTGGTAATACGCTTTCGACAAGTATTCTTTGGAATACCAGTCCTACACAAAATACTGATACCATTAAAAATCTCGGCGCAGGTACTTATATCGTTACCGTTTCGCAAACTGGTACCTGTACGGTGAAAGATACCGTGCAAATAAAAGCACCTGCCGCGTTTGGTCATACTATACAACTCACACCTGCCTATTGTAATAATACTAACGGAGCCGCGAGTTTCGTCATGTCGGGTGGAACGCCATTCTACACGTATAACTGGCAGCCCAATGTTACTAATTGTAATTTTGTAACTAATATCGCTTCTGGATTGTATCATATTTCTGTAGTCGATACCTTCGGATGTATAGATACTTTCTCTTTCTTTATCCCGAACATTATTAATACCATTTCGATTGCCAATACCATTAATCAGCCTAGCTGTTTTAATGCGACGAATGGAAGTATTAGCTTAAGCCCTTCTGGTGGTCAAACCCCTTATTCCTATACGTGGACACCAAGCAGTCTGAGCGGCGCTAACCCTAACAATCTCGGAGCCGGTAATTATAGCGTCACTGTTGCGGATGCGCATAATTGTTCTGCAACGGCCTCCTATACTTTGACACACCCTGCTGCGCTGACATTAAATCCTACTATTCAAACAACGACTTGCGGTAAAAATAATGGGAGCATCAGCTGGACCGCAAACGGAGGAACGCCCACCTATACCTATACTTGGAATCCTGCTGTTTCCTCTACTAATGCAGCTTCTAACCTTTCTCTTGGCAATTATATTTTAACGCTTTCTGATACCAAAGGTTGCACACTTATCGATACAGCCAAGATTTTAAGTTCTTCTGGTCCTGCAATTAGCTTCACTGTCAAGGCGGATACTTGCGGCAATCATACAGGTAAAATTATATTGAATGTATCGGGTGGTGCTAGTCCATATTCCTATAATTGGAATCCTTCGGTAAGTGCTTTATCTACTGCAAACGCTCTTACAGCAGGTATTTATAAGGTGGTAGTGATCGATGCCGTTGGTTGTAAAGACAGCGTGCAAGTGACAGTGCCTGCTATTAATAATACCTTGGCAATCACCTTTAACAATCAACAAAATGTTTCTTGCTATGGTGCTAGTAACGGATCCGTGACTGCAAGTATAAGTGGTGGTTTTACACCGTATTCGTATACTTGGTCACCATCTGTTTCGAATACGTTGAGCTTAAGTAATGTGCAAGCAGGTACGTATACTTTCAATGTTACAGATGCTGGTAATTGTACAAAACAAGGTACAGTAACGATTACACAACCCAATGCTTTGGCGTTAAACAGTAATGTTACAGCGACAAGTTGTGCTAAAAATAATGGAGCTATACAAGTGATTGCTAGTGGTGGAACCCCTTTGTATACCTATGTCTGGACACCTGCCGTTAGCGCGAGTGCAAATCTTTCTAATTTAGCAGCAGGGAATTATATTATTAGTGTTTCTGATACGAAAAATTGTACAATCAAAGATACCTTTGCAGTTGCGTCTTCTGTGAACGCACAATTAGCCTTGAGTATGGGACCAGATACTTGTGGTCAGGCACGCGGAAAAATACAAGTGCAAACATTGAGAGGGATTGCTCCATTTAATTATTACTGGACACCTGGTGGCGTAGGAACGTCTACTAGTAATGCTTTGAATGGTAGTGAGTGGTATCATGTTACGATTCAAGATGCAGCAGGTTGTACCGCAAGTGATTCTATATATGTTCCGATTGTTGGGTTGATTAGTGTATCCTTGGGGCCTGATCGTGAATTATGTTTGGATGAAACACCCGTTACTTTATCGGTTCCAGCTTTTCAACAAATCATTTGGCAGGACGGAAGTAATGGACAAAATTATCAGGTGCAGGCTTCCGGTACTTATAGTGTAAGTGTAATGAATAATTATGGTTGCGAGGCGCATGATGCGATGATGGTAATTAATTTATGTGAGGGATGGATGATGTTGCCGAATGCGTTTAGTCCTAACGGAGATGGATTAGATGACACCTTTGGTCCCATCTTTTCGAATGCTGCAAATTTACTGCAGTTTAGAATGGAGTTATATAATCGTTGGGGACAACGCGTATATTTTACGACAGACGCAAACGCTCCATGGGATGGACGTTTCAATGGTAAAGAGCAAGAAATTGGAACCTATATGTACATGATCATCTATCGTTTTGGCTTAGATGATACGGATCGTTTCTTAAAGGGCGATTTTACTATAATTCGCTAGCACGTTTCATGGCCCTTAGAAAAACTTCTAATGGTTGTGCGCCAGAAACAGCAATTCTTTCATTGAATAAAAATAAAGGCACGCCACTGATTTGATATTGTTGTGCTTCGTAAATATCTCTTCTAACTTCTTCTTCAAAACTATTATCCGACCACCACTTATTTACGAGCGTTGCGTCGATGTTTAAGTCCTGTGCGATAGTGAGGAAAGTATCAAGTTGATTTACGTTCATTCCATCACAAAAATACGCTTTCATTAGGAGCTCTTTGGCTTCAACTTGGCAGTGCAAGAATTTAGCAAGATGTAAGAAACGATGCGCGTTGAAAGTGTTCGCAAGTTGTGCGTCTTCGATATTGAAACTAAGACCTACTTCTGAAGCCAAATTGCTAACGTAAGCGTTCATTTCTCGCGCTTCTTCAATACTGATACCTTTTACTTTTGCTAGGTATTCGTTCAATGAAGTTGGTTCAGTGATTTTTAGTTGCGGCGCTAGCTGATAACTTTTATAAATAATGTCGCTTATAGTAATGTGTTTACTAGCCTCTAAAGCTTGTTCTAAACGACGTTTTCCGATATAACAAAAAGGACAAGCGATGTCGCTCCAAATTTCAATTTTCATGATTAAAGCTACAGAATATCCTTCTTTTTGCGTGAATTTTGATAATTTTAAGGATGAAAATTGCCATGCTTTTAGATAACCCATTCACGAATGACCGTCGTGTACATAGGGAAGCGAAGGAATTAGTACAAGCAGGACATTCTGTTTGTATTTATTGTGTCAAGGATGCTTCTCTGCCTTCAGAGGAAATGATAGATGGATTTAAAGTGAAGAGAGTATTTCCAGACACGATTGCTAAGTTTAGTGCAGAAAAGGAAGTTCGTGCTATCGCTTTAGGAATTGCGAAAGAAGACTATCAAGTATTTCATTGTCATGATCAGTTTATGTGTGATGCGGGTGCTTGGATTAAGAAACATCATCCTGAAAGGATATTTGTGTATGACTCGCACGAATTATTTCATGCATGGCCATTGAACAACTTAAAGGGCTTACCCGTGTCGATTCTGATTAAATCGTATATCGTACGTAAATATCAAGTGCTCCGGGAGAAACGGAATGGTCGATTAGCAGATTATCTACTTACCGTAAATCAATCTTTATCGGATATTTTATTTCAGTATTTCAGCGCTAAAGAAAAACCAGTAATCATCCGCAATGCGCCTGAACTAGAGCCTGTGCTTAATAGTGTCGATTTGAAAGGGATGTTTAATATTCCAAAGGAAGAAAAATTATTAGTGTTTATCGGAGCACATATTTATGCCCGCACACATAATCATGAACAAGTGATTGATGAAATAGGTAATCAAAAAGGATTACATCTTTTATACATCACGTCTTTCGATAAAGGTTGTCAGGATGTGAAGGATTATGTCGCTTCGAAAAATTATACAAATATTTATTTTCATCCTGCTGTTAAGCCGGTTGAAATTTGTTCGTATTTATCTGGTGCTGATGTTGGGTTGGTGCCAACTTGGAACAAAAATAATTTGTCTTATTGGTATGCCCTCGATAATAAATTGTTTGAATATACTATTGCAGAAATCCCTGTCCTAGCTACTCAACAACCAGAATATCTGATTATTCTGAATCAATATCAAAATGGTATCTGTGTAAATCCGGATGAGAAGGGAGCTTATCTCAATGGTTTAAAATCGATATTGGCTAACTACGCGAGTTTTAAAGAAAAGGCTATTGCTGCAAAACAAGAGATAAATTGGAACGCGGAGAAAAAGAAATTGGTTGATTTGTATGTTAAAATTGAAGCCAATATAAAGTGAGCATGAAACGCATTCTGATATTTGCTCACGACTTTCCTCCTTATAATTCAGTAGGAGCTTTTCGTCCTTATAGTTGGTACAAATACTTGCCAGAAGCAGGTGTACATCCGATTATTGTGACACGTCATTGGGATAATATTCAAAATGACCCTTTGGATTATGTGATAAGTTCAAATGCGAAAGAGATTAGTATTGTAACGGAGGCTAATGCAACGATAATTCGTGTCCCTTATAAAAGTAATTTGCGTGATCGTATTCTTTTAAATTACGGAAATAAAAAATATGTATTAGTTCGTAAAATACTTTCTTTTCTTGCTTTAATATTGGCCTATCCAATCTCCCTCTTTGATAATAAGTGGTCATTGTTTAGAGCTGCTGACAACTATCTAAAGTCGAATGCAGTAGATTTGATTTTAGCAAGTGGGGAACCTTTCATTTTATTCAAGTATGCGCGTTTACTAGCAAAGAAGTATAAAGTGCCGTACCTATTGGATTACAGAGATGGTTGGACAAGTAAGGATGATAATTTGAAAGCCAGTGGATTGAATCGTATTCTAAATAATTATTGGTTTCGATTCTTTGAAAAGAAATATTTGCAGGAAGCTAAATTGGTCATTACCTCTAATCCTTTCGAGCAAGAGAAGTTGAAGCACTTGGTGTCTTCTATTCAAACGGCTACTGTTTTTAACGGCTATATTGAGGAAGAAATAGAAGAGGTTAAACAGGTGCAACAGAAGTCTGACAAATTTAGAATTGCCTTTGCTGGGACCATTTACCCCTATCACCGATTAGAAGATTTTTTAGAGGGCTTTTCTATTTTTATACATCGTATTCCTGATGCAAATACGGAGATTCATTTTTTAGGAATAGAATATCAACCGGATCAGGTTCAACGCATCAAAAATTATGATGCGGCAATTAATAAATATATTCATACGACGCCTCGTCTACCGAAGCGAATGTTATTTACGCAATTGGCAGAAAGTAATCTTTTGTTGGTACTCACTAATCCCGAGAATCGCTTGTTGCCTGCAAAGATTTATGAGTATCTCGCATTAGAGCGAAAAGTATTAGTATCTGTAAATGACGAAAGTGATTTGCAAATGATTGTAAATGAGACAAATGCTGGATATAATTGTAGTGATGCAAAGGAAATTGCATTATCTTTAGAGGAGGCTTATTTTGAATTCAAACAAACAGGTAAAGTAAGTTCTACTGCAACAAATTATAAATCCTATTCTAGAAAAAATCAAGCGTTTAATCTAGCCAAGCTATTAGAGCGTTTATAAAAGCATATGTCAAAAAAAATCAGATGGCTGTTGTTACTATTATCAGTGGGCGTTATTTCTTTTATCGTATTTTTTTGCTGGTGGAATCTTTCCTGGTCATTGCCTTTGGACGAACAAGTAACAAATGACGGTGGTTATTTCGGCTTGCGTCAGGAATTGCCGATTCATCGTACAGAGGCGAGCGGAACAGTATTCGGGAATAAATTTTATGTGCTCGGAGGACTCGATTATTTTATGCGTAGCTTCGATGATCTTTGGATGTATGATAGTCATACGAATGAGTGGAAGAAGGAAGCTAGTTTGCCCGCGCCTTTAAATCATGCTGCCGTACTTAGTGACGATAGTTTGATTTATGTAATTGGAGGCTTTGGTCCTTTGGGCTTTCGTTATCGTGGGGTGAATGTGGCGAAGTATACACCGCAGAAGGCAGTATATGCTTATAACCCAAGGTTGAAAACATGGACATCTTTAAGTGCTTTACCAGAGGCACGTGGAGCAGGTGCTGCCGTGTATTTGAATGATACCATTTATTACGCGGGAGGGGTAGGCTTAGATTTAAATGTAAAGAATAATTTGTGGGCATATTCTATCAAAACGAATCATTGGATAGCATTAAAGTCGTTTCATACTCCGCGCGATCACCATCGCATGGAGGTTTTGAATCGAAATTTATATGTGATCAGTGGTCGACAAGATGATTTGAGAAAGACCTTGCGATCAGTGGAAGCTTATTCGCTTTCTAAGCAGCAATGGTCCCATGTAGATTCTATTCCTACCGCTAGAGGCGGCTTGTCTTCGATAGTGTATAGAAATAAAATATATGTTTTCGGAGGTGAATTTGTATGGTCGTGTTCGGATGAAATAGATTGTTATGATCCAGCGGTAGGGAAGTGGCAAAAGATTGGCGAATTACCAGAAGCACGTCATGGTATATTAAGTGGAGTAATAGAGGATACGATTCATTTAATTAGTGGTGGTAGACATTCTCGCATTTCGGTGAGTGGGATTCATCGAACCTTTGTCCCGAGCAAATGAGATTAATACTTTTTTTTAAGGATAGAATAGCCTTTGAGTGTATCTTGCTTTTTTTAGGAATGTGCGCAATTGTTTTGCTATCGTCTAATCATCCTATCGGCGATGAGCAGATCTATTTGTCGAATTTGGATTGGAAGGGAAATTTCTTTTCTTCTGCGTTTATCCAGCAGTACAAAGGCACCTCTGGCATTTTAAGCACTTGGTTATTTTCTTTGTTTCCAGCTTATGTGCGCACGCATATTGGAACAATGCGCTTGTTGTTTGTCGTTCAGTTTTCTGTGTCTGTTTGGCTTTGTTTTCTACTTCTTAAGCGAAAGGGATTTCTACTTCATCCCAGTATAGTAATTTTTATTCCGGGTTCTGTGGTGCTTTGTGCGCGGGCCATGGGAGATTTTCCGCCAGTATTATTAATGACAGTTTTTTTATGGGTGATTGAATTTCTGGAGCAAAAAGGGAATACTTATCGCAAGCGTGGATTAATCATTTTAGTATCCGCATTATTGGGAGCCTTGACAATAATCGGGAAACAAAACTTATCTGTGGTAGTGTTTATATGGCCATTCTATCTGTTTGTATCGAAGCGGATGCATTGGATAGAATTAGTTTTATTTTACTTAATTCTGCTACCTTTTCCTCTATACATTTTCAGTTTGTGGCAGGGTATCGCACCGGCAAGTTCCAAGATTGTTAGCCTAGGATCCTTCCATTGGCAGAATGCAGAATTTGTCCTTAACTGGTTTTTTCTGTCCTATGTATTTCTAAAGGGAGATTTCAAGTCTTGGTTTATAGTGCAATGGAAGAATCTAGTTGTGTTTATTACCCTGACTGCTTGTCTTTACTTTGCGCAAGATAATTGGCGTACGGATTTAGCAGCACATGATTTACGTAGTTTTTGCCATCTTATATTTCATCTTGAATTAGCGATGGCTTCTGTAGCTGCTTTACTGATTATGAAGGATGAATTACTATATTCATTTAGTTGGCAGCAATTATCCATTACCGTTATTATCCTTTTAATGGTTTTAGCGTCCGTTAAGTTGAGTGCTATGCAAATGCGTTATCCTGCAGCTTTCTTTCCCTTATTATTGCTATACGTTTTTAATACAAAAACAGCATTAGTAAAAATTAAGTACTGGTCTTTATTGGGCTTAGCGTTTAACTTGTTGAATATTTATTTGCTGTATTCGTTAAAAGACTAGTCAAGGCCTGGATGTATAGAGTATGGTTTTTATTATATTTTTTTCCTAAAACAAAATACCCCTAAGACGAATTTCGTTCAGGGGTATTTTTGTGGAGAATACCGGAGTCGAACCGGTGACCTCTTGCATGCCATGCAAGCGCTCTAGCCAGCTGAGCTAATTCCCCGCTTTAGAGAATTCAAATGTAAGCATTCTTGATTATTTATCTTAAAATAAAATGGTAGGTATCTAATGTTACACTAAAGCTAATGTGCAATGACTATCTTCGAAAAAAATTATTCCATGAAACATATGTGGGACGAGCGTTATTCACAAGAGGAATTCGCCTATGGTACGGCACCAAATAATTTTATTAAGGAACAGTTGTCAAAACTAGAGCCTGGGAAAATATTGTTCCCTGCAGAGGGTGAGGGACGGAATGCAGTTTATGCAGCTGGTCTAGGCTGGGACGTCTTTGCATTTGATATCAGTATAGAAGGAATGAAAAAGGCGGAAAAGTTGGCTAATAGTAATAATGTGAAGATTGAATACTTTGTTAATACGGATGATAATTTGCCGTATACGGAGAATCAATTTGATGTAATTGCATTGTCCTATGCTCATTTTCCTGCGAATGTTAAAGAGTTGATGATAGGTACTATTTTACCTTATTTGAAGAAAGGAGGCTATCTAATTATGGAAGCGTTTAGTAAAGGCCATCTTGCATATAATGCCAAGAATCCAAAGGTGGGCGGACCTAAAGAGGAGGCCATGCTTTATAGCAAGGATGAGATTATAAACTTGTGTAAAGATTTTGAATTGGACTATATCGAGGAATTAGAAGTGAATTTGAATGAAGGTATATACCATATAGGAACTGGATTGGTACTAAGAGCAGTTCTGCGTAAATAGTTTGTAGATGTTTTAACTCTCAAAATATTTGTATAACTTTCTGATAATTAACCCTTATTTCAGAAGATGCCCAAGCCGCAGTATCAATTAAAAGACGAAACAATTAACGCCTTATTGGAGGAATTGCAACGCATAACCAATTGTAAACTGCAATCTCATAGCGACTCTATTAAAATTGCAGAAATTCTTAATGCTGCAAAATATCAAATATCGCCTCATACCATATCTCGTTTAACAGGCTTCTTTAGTTCTACCACCAAACCCTACTTATATAATATCAATGCGATTGCGCAATTTCTGGGCTATCGTGATGTATATGATTTTGAGAAGGTTTCGAGCGGTCAAATTTCCGAAGTAAATGTCTTAAGTATCTTTGAATCTAGGGCATTATTAGCGTTGGAGATGTTGCGTGCAGAAGAATTTGCAGATTATTATAGTAGAATTAGTCCGCTCTCTCCGGCACATATTCGCTTGAATCATATAATCGCAACAGAGTTTCGTACTAACACTACTCGTGCAGATAAAATCATTCATGCTATTGAGAAAAATGAAAAAGCTCGTTTATCCTATTTCCATCATTTCGTAGACGAGGATAATCATGGCTTTTATTTTCTTAATTCAATCGAACGCATTTATACCACACAGGAAATTTCAATTCATGAGAAGATTTTCTACGAAGAATATGCCAACAATAAGTACTTCGAAAGAGGTTTTGGTGGCTTGATTCCTTTTAAAACTTTTAAAGCAAGTTATAAGAAGAAAGTAAGCTCGGCACATATTGATTTTCCGCATCTCTATTCAAGACTCTTTGTTAACTTCCTTTATACCAAAGCATTCAATGGTGAATTGAATGACAAAAAGCTAGAAGCCTTATTAAAGGAAGGGATACAACATGCTAAGGATACCAATTACGCGCCGTTTAGAATTGCTTGGCTTGGTCGTTTGGTGCGGACATTTTTATTTATCGGAGCAGAACATATTTTGAAGCAAAGTGATTTAATTAAAGAAGAAATTCTTTGGGCCATGACAACCAATATTGTCGATTATGAATTTCAATCAATACTTCAGTTCGAAGGATTGCGTTTAGGCATCGTAAGAGTGGAAGAACTGAAAAGCTTTAAAGGAGGTTGGTATAGTGCATCTTTAACTTCTTCTGCGTGGGACTTACTTTCAGCTTCACATAGCAATGTTCGGAATAAAGCCGAAAGCTTACAGTTGAAAAATGAAGCCATCGAAATAACTCATTTGATTCAAAATAAGCTAATGCGCGATTTTATCCAGACTATTTAGCCATACATTGGTTGGAATGATTTCCATCAGCTTAAATCTTCATTTTTTTTATTTACTTCGTAGCCTAATTATTTGCTATGAAAAAAGGTTTTTTACTACTGCTTTTTGTTGCACTAGCGTGCTCCTCACTTTTTGCCCAATCTTCCACAACTAACAGTGATGTAAAAAGCGAGAAGGCAGCCCCAAAATGGCTCTCGCATGATAAAGTTTGGTTCGCATGGGGCTACAATAAAGAGTGGTATACTCGTCCTGATATTCATGTCGCGCAACCAGAGTTAAATAATGACTATACCTATCTTGCTGTTCAAGCGCATGATCATCCAGGTTGGAATGAAAAATCTATTTTTAAGATGGCCTTGACTATTCCGCAATACAATTATCGCTTAGGTTATTGGATTAATGAAAAGAAAGGGTGGGGTGTTGAATTAAATTTTGATCATACTAAACATATCATCGCTGACAGTCAAATGGTCCGCGTGCAAGGGACTTTGAACGGTCGCTATACGGATTCGCTTGTATTGTGGCAACGTAAAACAGGGAACTATTATTTCTTAAATAACGGGGCTAATTTCTTCCTGTTTAATATCGTGAAGCGTTGGAATTGGTATACGTGCCCCTCTGCTCCGATACGTATCGACGCTATTGGAAGATTTGGTGTAGGTCCCTTAATCCCGCACGTAGAAAACGAATTGTTTGGTCGTCATAACAAAACGCAATTTCAGTTCGGTGGGTGGAATACAGGCCTTGAATTCGGCGTCCGTGCAAGCTTCCATCACAAACTTTATTTGGAGTTTACTAACAAAGCGGATTACGCTCGTTATTATAATCTGAATGTCTACGGAGGTACCGCAAGAGAAGCCTTTGCAACCTATGAAATGATTGCAACGATTGGGCTACTGTTCTAGTTTTTTTCTAAATAATAATATACAAATCGCTGCTGCCTCCGTCCCGAGAAATATTCCTGCGCTGATATCTCTAAAAAAGTGCGCAGCGACATAAACGCGTGAAAAGGCTACTATAAAGGCTATTGCTAATAACGGCAGTGCAATGGAATACTTCCTGAAGTAAAAAGCTAGTATAGTTGCCAATGCTGCGATAGAGGTGCTATGTCCACTTGGAAAGCTGGCTAATTTTAAAACTTCTGCTCCTTTCGGTAAACGAATCGCTTGCTTTATTTCTGCAAAATGAAGTTGTGGACGAGGAATCGCCGGTAGTATATGTTTGATTCCTTGTGCAAGTAAAGTGCTTAAGATATAGGTGCTCAATAATAAAAGGCCCAGTCTTTTGTCTCTATAAAAGAAAGCAAGACCGATGACAGCGCCAAAGACCCATCCAGAGCCAATGAAGGTGATACCATTCATTGGTAAATCTAAATAGTTATTGGTATGACGATTGACGAATAAAAATAATTCGTCTTGCGTCAGCAAACACTGTGTCAAAAGTAAAATCGCCAAAAGAATCCAATAAGCTATCCAATAGCTCTGCAAATTCTTCTGGCGATATACTAGAAAGGAAAACATTAGAATTCGATGAAATCACTTAACTGACGTTTCATCATATCGAGATGCACCGCATCTTCAATCTGACCGTCCGCATTCAAAATTTGAGGAATCGTCGGCAAGCTAACCTTATAGTGCATGACATTTATCTTCATATAATTCAATACACCCGTTAGATGATCCATTCCTCGCAAATTGCCATTACGACCGCTAGATAAGCCTGTAATTGCCGCCTTCTTGCCCCAGAAGGCTGTCTTGACATCGCAACAATCGATCCATGCTTTTAAAGCGCCAGGGAATGAACCATTATATTCAGGGACCACAAAAATAAACTTCGTAGCAGGTTGTACCATGGTATTTTCCATCGCCTCCTGCTGCTCTGTTTTGTGATTCAAATCGAATTGTGCTATCGGTAGTTCATTTAGATTGATATAACTAACTCGCTTACCCGCTTGCTCTAATTGCTCTACATACCACTTCGCTACTTTTTCTGTATTGGAATGCTGACGCATGGTGCCAGCCACCACTAGGTAATTATCTTTCATAAATATTGTTTGTACAAAGGTAGTTTATCCCATTAAACTATCGGTAAAACCTGTTGTCGTTTTTCTTGAGGTAACTCAATTTTCTTCTGAATGATTTGCTGAACAGCCTTCAGTAAGCCTTTACGTGCGAAGTGTTTATTACTAATCAAACTTACTTCTCGAACTGGGGTAGGGGGTGCAAATTCACGTAGATGTGTTTTCTGTGTTTTTGTTAAACGTTCCACTGCAAGAGCAGGCACAATTGTTAAACCGCCTTGTTCATCGACCAGCTGAATCAAGGTTTCAATACTTCCTGATTCGTATTGTATCATTGGAATATGACTTCGCTTGTTTCTGCGCGAACAGATATCTAATACTTGTGTTCGCATACAATGTCCATCTTCCAACAACCAAAGTTGTTTGTCGAGTAATAACTTCTGATCGAAATATTTTTTAGGATCTGATTTAGCATTCTTTCCCAAATATGCATAGAAGGGCTCATAAAAGAGTGGATATTCTACGAGCGCCTCTTGTGCCAATGGTGTAGCTGCGATTCCTAGATCTAATTCTCCCTTGGCGAGTTGCTGAATCATGTCGGCTGTGCGCAGTTCATGGATTTGCAACTGTACATCGGGCAGCTCTTTTAAGAATGGAGGGATTAATTTTGGAAGGAGATAGGGGGCAAGTGTGGGGATAATACCAATGCTTAAAGTGCCTGTCATGCCGTGATTGATTTCACGTGCATAATCTTCCATACTACGCACCTCAAATAAGATGCGATGCGCTCTTTCTATGATTTCCTTTCCTGCCGGAGTTGGTTCTACAGGCTGCTTTCGGCGATCGAAAATTTGTATCCCGAGCTCTTCCTCTAATTTCTTAATCATCATGCTCAAGGTCGCTTGCGTGATATATGATTTCTCCGCTGCCGTCACGAAATGACGGTAACGATCTACCGCTACGATATATTCTAATTGTTGTAAGTTCATGCTATAGATATTGTCTATACTAATATAGAAAATATCAGTTTGTTCTATATCACAAACTCAATGAACTTTCGTCAGATGAATCCCCAATAAATAGTTACGATACTTATGCGTGTGAACGCAAAAGATTAATTAGGCCCAATATTTAGCCGAAGCCATTCCTGCCTTTACTAGTATGATTGAAATAATACTAATAATTACAATTGCTGCAATGGCAATTCGGAAACCTAGCTTATAAATTTTAAGTTGGTTAACCGTACTTAAGTGCTCTCCAATACGTGCTAATGCGTTTTCGATTCTTGCAAAAGCACTCTCGCTTTTTACAATATAGTCGTATGCGCCATGCTTCATGCATTCTACCGCAACAGATATTTTATCTTGTCCGGATAGTATAATTACATTGGTAGATGGATTTGCAATCTTTATTTGCTTCAAAACATCCACCCCATTCATGGCACTATTATCTAAACTTAAATGATAATCAAGGATAACCATATCCGGATTGAGATGTAAGTTCGCAATGGCTTCTTCACCTGTTTTAAACTGATGAATTTTAATTACGTAGTTCTGACTTAAATAGTCATTTAACATTTGTAATTGCATGCTGTCATCGTCGATAACAAATATTGTACGTTCCGTTTTGTTAGCCATTGTTATAATTTGATGTGTAAATTTAATAAAATTATTTTTAGCCTATTTTTTTTGAATCACTTCCCCTAATTCTAGGATGGCCTGATTCAAATTTGCGAGTAGGGTGCTCAGTTGTTCTGCAATAGCATCTAAGGATGAATCCTCTAATCCACAGGCCTCTTCAATCTGTAATATAAGTGGTTCGAGATTATTCAATCCCATATAACGACATTGGGATTTTAAGGTATGGACATGAATTTTTATCACCTCCTTTTTCTTATCCTCCAAAGCCTTTTTTATTTCGATATCCTTTTGTTGTACAGTATCAATGAAAATAGAGATGTATTTATTCAACTTCTCAACATCGCCTTTCGTAAATGATTTCAAGAAATCAAGATTCGCTAGCATATTATTTGTTTACTTGTTTGTAGATTTTATCAATCAGATTAGCCTCTTCGAATGGTTTGGATATATAATCATTCATCCCTACCGCTAAGCACTTATCGTTATCGGTTTTTAAAGCATCCGCTGTCATAGCAATAATGGGGATGCTAGAAAACTGTCTTATTTTTTCAGTGGCCTCATAGCCATTTAATTCAGGCATTTGTAGATCCATTAAAACTATATCGAATTTCTCAGATTGGGCTTTTTCGCAAGCAAGCAAGCCGTTTTCCGCAATCGTAATTTTAATTTCAGGGATTAGGGATTCCAGTGTATCCACCGCGACGATTTGATTAAAACTGTCATCCTCTACCAATAAAAGGGAAATACCCTTAAGATTCTTTGCCTTGAGCAAATAATCCATATTCGATTGTTGTGAGGCAATAACCGAATCCATATTCGAAACGATAAGTGGAATGGTGAAGAAGAAATTACTTCCTTTATTAATTTCACTTATCACATCAATAGAACCACCCATTAAAGAAACGAGTTGCTTCGTAATAGATAGGCCAAGTCCACTTCCACCATATTTACGAGCGGTACTGGAGCTTGATTGCGTAAAGCTGTCAAAGATGAAAGCTGTTTTTCCTTTTTCAATGCCGATACCACAATCAATCACTTCGAATTTTAAAAACTGAAAGTCAGTAGAGCTTGGATTGTCTTTGACTGCTGTACTAACGCGAAGGATGATTTCTCCTTCTTTCGTGAATTTGATCGCATTTCCAACTAGGTTAATTAATATTTGATTTAAGCGGGTTGGATCGCTTATAATGGAGTCTGGAATACTTGAATCAATTTCTAATTTCAGTTGTAAACCTTTCTCTTCGCATTTGTAAATAAGCGTTGAAAAGCACCCATTAATGGTGGCTCTCAGCGAAATCGGAATTTGTTCGATATGCATCTTCCCCGATTGGATCTTACTGATGTCTAGGATATCATTAATGAGAATCAATAAATTTTCACTTGCATGCTGGATGGCTCCTAAATACTTTAAATTTTCCTGATCCTGCTCTCTCTTCAACATCAAACGTGTCATCCCTACAATAGCATTCATCGGTGTGCGGATTTCATGACTCATATTCGCCAAGAATTGATCCTTGAATTTAGCAGATTCAACTTCTAATGCGTTCTTAATCGCATCTTCTTGCAGTTGCGTATTTCTTATTTTTAAATCTAGACTTTCAAGCGCAAGGTCTATCGTAAGTTTCAATTCTTGTTCCGACCAAGGCTTGGTAATATATCTGTAGATACGACCCGTATTAATCGCTCTAATGATATCCTCTACATCACTGTATCCCGTTAGAATCATTCTGATCGACTCTGGCTGAATACCAATCGCTTTTTCAAGAAATTCAACACCTGTCATTTCTGGCATGCGCTGATCGGTGATGATTAGGTGAATGGGTGTTTCACGCATGATTTCAATACCGTCTTTTGCACTCAGTGCGGTATAGACATTGTAAAATCTTCTGAATGCGGCCTTGAATGAATTTAGGTTGTGAATTTCATCATCCACATAAAGGATGTTATAGGCTTTTGAATTACTTAACATAGCTGTAAATTATATCGGTAAATTGATAGTAAATGTTGTTCCTTTATCCACTTCACTAGTGAATTCGATAGATCCTTGCATCTCTTTAATGATACCATAACTAATGCTCAAACCTAATCCTGTTCCATCACCTACATTTTTGGTAGTAAAAAACGGATCGAATATTTTTTGCGATATTTCTGGTGTCATTCCTTTTCCTGTATCAGCTAAAATAATCTGTATTTGTTTTGGATCGTAAATTTTAGTGATGATTTTAATCGTTCCTTCGCCCTCTATTGCATCAATCGAGTTGCTTAATAAATTCATGAAAACCTGATTTATTTTTCCTGAATGACAGTTGATTAAAGGAATATCACCGAGCTCCTTCTCGATTTTTATGCGTTTACCTAGCTTATGTTTAAGGAGAATAACGGTTGTCTTAATGCACTCGTTTATATTAGTGAGATTTGTTCCAAATTCTTCTGTTCTACTAAAATTCTTTAAGCCCCTAACAATTTCTGCAGTACGTGTTGCTCCTTCTTCCAAGCCAATTAACAGCTCATCAATTTCATCGATAGTATATTGCAAATCGATACTTTTGATTAATTCATGCGTTTCTTTGGCGCTTGCATGATCAATTTTTTTAATTGATTCAATTACACTAATTAAATCTGCCACATCCCTTTTTAACGGAGTTACATTGGATAGAACAAAGTTGATTGGATTATTAATCTCATGGGCAATACCTGCAGTCAACTGACCAACAGCACTCATTTTTTCTGTGTGAATTAAATTAGTTTGGGTTCTTTTTAATTCATCCAAAGTCTCATTCAAGATTTTATTCTTTTGGTCAACTTCTGCAGAACTTTTTTCTAATCCTTGGTTTAGTTTTAAAACAGCCGCCTGCTTTGAACCAGCAATTCCAAAGGCGATTCCTAAGAAAATGGGCGCGGTGTCAATAATGTAAATAAGCGGATCGTTCATATGCGCATACTTTATGGAGGCCCATGAACAATCTAGTTTGTAATAAAAGAAAATGTCGAACACGAGTGCAATAATGGGAAAGCAACACCCAAATGCAATTCCAAAAAGTAAATAGTTGAGTTGTGATTTGCTTTTTATAAACTTCATTTTCTGAATCTTTTCTAAATCCAATTTAATAATATTTGGCAAGTTAGTACTCATTTTGCACTCTTTCTAAAAATTGCATAAACGCTGTTAATAAAAGTAAATAATGCCTATAATTTGATGCGTTTCAAAAGTTATCCCCACGCTATCCACGATTATTGACGACTGTGCGTAACTTATTTGAAAATAGGTAGTTCCTAGACCTGATTTTAGGCTTATTTTTGAATCTCGAATTATATCTATGGGAAAAATTATTGCAATAGCGAATCAAAAGGGTGGAGTAGGTAAAACTACCTCAGCAATCAACTTGGCTGCTAGCTTCGCCGTTTTAGAATATAAAGTCTTGTTGGTCGATGCAGATCCGCAAGCAAATGCCACTTCCGGTATCGGTTTCAACCCGAAACAAATCACAACCGGTTTGTATGAGTGTATGATCAACGAAGTGACCATCGACAAAGCGATGATCGAAACGGAAACACCTAACCTTTTCCTCTTGCCAGCAAGTATGGATCTAGTGGGTGCCGAAATCGAATTCGTGAACCATCAAAATCGTGAGCGTATCATGAAGGCCGTTCTTGATTCTGTAAAAGATCAGTTCGACTATATCATCATCGACTGTTCTCCGTCACTAGGCCTTATCACTGTTAACGCACTCACCGCTGCCGATTCTGTTTTGATTCCTGTTCAATGTGAATTCTTCGCATTAGAAGGTTTGGGCAAATTGTTGAACACCATCAAAATAGTTCGTACTCGTATCAATGTGGATCTTAGTATCGAAGGGATTTTGTTGACGATGTTCAACCAACGTCTTCGTTTGAGTCATCAAATGGTGAATGAAATCAAACCTCACTTTGAAGATTTAGTATTCAATACCATCATACATCGTAACGTTTCACTCGCAGAAGCGCCAACCATTGGAAAGCCTGCTATCGCTTACGACGCTGACTGTACCGGTGCTTTGAATTACCTAAACTTGGCGCGTGAAATTTTGAAACGTAATCAAAAAGTTGAAGGGGAGGCAGCTGCTGACGCAAGCGAAGGCAATACCGAAAATAACTCAACAGAAGAATAATATACCACGAGAATATGTCCAAACAAAAAGAAGGTTTAGGAAAAGGAATACGTGCCTTATTGCAAGGTATTGATGAAGATGTGGTCGCTCCTAAAGGCCGTAACGCAGATAATAGCGCTGCTGCAGCTTTCGCTGGAGAACCTGCTAATAATGCTGTTGCAATCGATCTTGTAAAGCTCACAGAAATCGAAGTGAATCCGTTTCAACCACGTGTTGATTTTGACGAGCAAGCACTTAATGACCTTTCTGAATCTATCAAAACACATGGTCTGATTCAGCCTATTACGCTTCGTCGTATTACTGGCCAAGAATATAAATATCAGTTGATCTCGGGTGAACGCCGTTTGCGTGCAAGTAAGCTTGCTGGCTTAACGGAAGTGCCTGCCTATATCCGTACAGCCAACGATCAAGAAATGGTCGAAATGGCCTTGGTAGAGAATATTCAACGTGAAGATTTAAATGATATTGAAGTTGCGATTACCTACCAACGTTTGAAGAAAGAATGTGCCTTGACGGATGAACAAGTGGCGGCTCGCGTAGGCAAAAATCGTAGTACTGTAACGCATTTCTTGAATTTGTTGAAGTTGCCTGAAGTAATTCAAATCGCGTTGAAAGAACGTAAGATCTCTATGGGACATGCACGTGCTATCAATGGTTTGGAACATGTCGATCAACAATTATTGGCATATAAAAAATTGATTGAAAATAAATTCTCTGTTCGTCAGATGGAGATGTACGTGCAATCCATCAAAGCCGTACGCGGTGGTGCTGCGAAAGCACTCAAAACGCCGAGCGGTGCAGATGCAAACGGACTAACACCTGGGCATTTGAAGATTCAAGCGCAAATGACCACTAAGTTGGGTACACGTATCAAAATGACTCGTCAGCCAAATGGAAAAGGAGAAATTAGCATTCCTTTTGCTAGTGACGACGACCTGACAAGAATCATCCAATTGCTTAATATCTAATTTTATATTTGTTTCCCCTGTAAACAAAGAACCTCGCTGTTATGAAGAAACAAATTGATGTAATGGGAAGTGGACTGATCGGCAGTCTTGTCTCTATTTACTTAGCTAAACGTGGACATGAAGTGAATTTGTTCGAACGTCGTGTAGACATGCGTAAGAACAGAATCTCTGCTGGAAGAAGTATCAATTTGGCACTGAGCGACCGTGGCTTCAGAGGCCTTGCCGGTGCAGGTTTGCAAGATGCTATTCGCGAGATAGCTATTCCAATGTATGGCCGTCAAATACACCATATGGATGGCTCACAGTCGTTCCAACCTTATGGAAAAGAAGGGCAAGCCATTTATAGCGTGAGCCGTGGTGGTATCAATATGCGCCTAATGGAATTGGCTGATCAATATCCAAATATCAAAATTCATTTTGAACACCGTTGTATAGATGTAGATCCTAAAAGTGCGAAGGCAAAAGTGTTGAACGAAGCAAGTGGGGAAGTGGTAGAACGTACGCCGGATATGGTGATTGGTGCAGATGGTGCTTTTAGTCCTGTCCGCCATTCTCTACAAACAAAAACAGATCGCTTCGATTATTCGCAAACCTATATCGAAAGTGGATATAAAGAATTAGTGATTCCTCCAGATGCGAATGGTGGATTTCAAATGGAGAAGACCGCCTTACATATCTGGCCGCGCAAAAGCTTTATGCTAATTGCTTTGCCTAACTTGGATGGTAGCTTTACCTGTACTTTATTTTTACCTTTCGAAGGCGAAGTATCTTTCTCTAAGTTGAATACCGACCAAGAGATCACTGCTTTCATGCAGGAATATTTTGCGGATGCTTTACCTATGATGCCAAGCTATTTAGAAGATTGGCATGCTAATCCTACTTCATCTTTGTCTATCGTGCGTTGCAATCCTTGGAACTACAAAGACAAAGTGTGTTTGATCGGAGATGCGGCACATGCGATTGTTCCTTTCTACGGACAAGGGATGAACTGCGGCTTCGAAGATTGCGTAGTGCTGGATGAGTTAATGGAATCTTTGGGAGACGATAATTGGACCGAAGTATTCAATAACTTCAGTCGCTTACGTAAACCTAATGGAGATGCGGTGGCGCAACTTGCCCTAGACAACTTCATCGAAATGCGTGATAAAACAGGTGATCCGAAATTCTTGTTACGCAAGCAAATTGAATCGCGCATCAGCAAAGAAAATCCAAGCTTCTTGAGTTTGTATGCACAGGTAACTTTCTCTCCGCATATCTCTTATGCGCAAGCCTATCAAGCAGGTCAACGTCATGATCATTACTTGAATGAATTGGCTAGCATTGAGCAGGTAATGGATAAATGGAATACGCCAGAAGTACAAACTATTATTCGCGACTTATTAAGCGCTGAATAATTACTTTTTCAATTGTAATAATTGCTCATACGCCGACTTGTCTTTCAATAGACGAGTGGCCTCTTTAATGTCTGCATCGAATTGGAGCGCGTTCTGGAAACGCCCTTTCTGTAAGGCATAGCGACTGGCAATCTCTGTACTCAATAATTCGCTGAGTTCTGATTTATTTTCTTGCAATGACTCATGTAGCGAACGGTGTAAGGATGCTTTAAAAGCCTTTAATTCTTCTAGTAATTCTTGTTCTCCATTCTCCTTCGCCTTCTTTTCTAATAATGCAATTTCACTTTCTGCAGTAGCCTCATAGGTAAAGGAACGTGTCTGTAGAAATTGCTCTAAATCTGCAATCTTATTCCATTGCCAATCTTTCACCGAACCGATTACTGGATGATTTAGAACATACTGTGTAGCATATTCAAATAATAAATTTTTAGCAACCAATACACTGAGTAATTGACTGTATTCTTTCGCCGTTACTGCTGCATCTGGTTCGATTCCGCCTCCGTCATATACCGTCCGCCCTTTCATCGTTTGGAAAGCGTGTTTCAAGGAGTCTGCTACTTTATCTACCGATCCATCTACGTTACGATGCGAATAGTCGAGTGCTTGAATACATCTGCCGCTTGGGGTATAATACTTTGCTGTAGTGATTTTAACTTGCGCACGTAAACCGGTCAATGGGAAGGTCGTTTGTACCAAACCTTTGCCAAAGCTTCGTTGGCCAACGATAATACCACGATCTAAATCTTGAATGGCACCTGCCACGATTTCACTTGCCGAAGCCGAATTACGCGCAGTAAGCACTACCAACGGAGTGTTCTCATCAAAAGGCTCATTCAAGGCTTTGAACATTTTAGTAGAGCTAGGTTTTCTACCACGCGTACTGACAATTGAACTGTTTTTAGGGACAAATAAATTCGTCACGTCCACAGCCTCTGTCAATAAGCCACCAGGATTACCTCTCAAATCAAGTATCCAGCCTTTAATTGCGCTATTCTCCTTCTTTAACTGATTGAGTGCACGTTCTAAATCGCGAGCGCTATTGTCAGTGAATTGTGTGAAACGAATATAGCCAATTTGCCCATCTAAAATTCCTGCATAGCTCACCGCGTTCAAATGTATTTCTTCACGTTGTAGCGGAATGCTGAGTAAATCTTTCTGACCAGGACGTTGTATCGTAATATTAATAATCGAGCCTGCAGGGCCTTTTAAGAAATGTGAAATATCATCCACACTTTTTCCTTTACAATCAGTTCCATCAATACTTATAATAGCGTCTCCAGCTTTTAATCCGGCCTTTTGTGCAGGGAAGCCTTCATAAGGTTCGGCAATCACAATATAATCACCGAGATCACGAACCGTAGCGCCAATCCCACCGTACTTGCCAGTGGTTTGAAATTTATAATTCGCCATATCACTCTCTGGGATATAGGTCGTATAAGGATCAAGTGAAGCTAACATCGCATCAATACCACTCTTCACCACTTTTTCTTGGTCAACAGGGTCGGCGTAGTTACTTAGCAACTCTTTATAAAAGGAAGAAAACAGTTCGAGGTTTTTATTGACTTCAAAATAGCTTTCACCAGCGGCCGTTAAAACGAACACTGCAACTAAACCCAAAATCCACAACTTACCTTTCTGCATTCTTCTTATGATTCTGCTTGCCATTCCACGCCTGTCAAATCTAAAAACACATCTTCTAAATTCGCTTGCTTGACTTGTTTCGGACGAACGAATCCCTTTGCAACCAGTTGATCAATTAAATTGTCTGGTGTATCCAAAGCGATTAAAGTTCCTTTGTCCATCACCCCTACACGGTCACATAGCTGCTCCGCTTCGTCCATATAGTGCGTGGTAATCATGACTGTCGTTCCATTATCGCGTACCTGACGAATTAAATCCCATAGGTTACGACGTGCTTGCGGGTCGAGACCAGTAGTTGGTTCGTCGAGGAAGATAATTTTCGGCGTATTGATTAAAGTTGTGGCAATACTGAAACGCTGTTTCTGACCGCCACTCAGGTCTTTGTATTTTGCTTTTGCTTTTTCTGACAGATTCACTTTTTCTAAAATCGCCATCGGATCGATCTGCACGTTGTATAGCCCGGAGAATAATTCTAATAAATCTAATAAGTGCAAACCAGGGTAGAAGCCCGCAGCCTGTAATTGAACGCCAATAATTTGTTTGATTTGATTCTGCGCATCATCTACCGAAAGCCCGTTGATTAGTACCTTTCCAGCACTTTTATCCCGGAGCGTTTCCATGATTTCTAAGGTTGTTGTTTTACCGGCACCGTTTGGTCCAAGTAAGCCAAATATTTCTCCTTCATAGACATCAAAACTAATGCCCTTTACAGCCTCAAACTCACCATAACTTTTGCGCAAATCGCTTACTGAAATTATCGGACTACGTTCCATTTTCAGATATTTTAATACTAAACAAATGTAGGATAAATCATTAACATTTTGGCCCTGAGTATTTGACGATTTTTATGCATCTTTGGAAAAGGCTATGAACCAGGCTGATCTACTCATAAAGAAACTCGACGCCTTTGTAAGGAAGTATTATCTCAACCAGATTATACGAGGCCTGCTATTATCTGTCGCGCTCCTTCTAATCAGCTTTTTGGGGATGAATTTCTTAGAACATCAGTTCTATTTTTCTTCTAACATCCGTTGGCTATTATTAGCAGTTTGGATCGGCTTGTGGCTGTATACTTTTTTTCAATTTTTATTCCGTCCTGTATTCGGTTATTTCGGTTTGGCGAAAGGCATGTCGTATGAAGAAGCAGCACGCATCATCGGAAGACATTTCGAGCCTATTCAAGATAAACTACTCACGGTATTACAACTAAAGCAAGACGCCGAAAAAAGCACCTCCAGTTTGATTTCGATGGAATTGCTATTGGCAAGTATCGAGCAGAAAACGACTTCGATACAGCCTTTCGAATTTGTGAACGCGGTGGATTTAAAGACCAACAAGAAATACCTTCCATATGCAGCCGTCCCGGTTTTGGCTTTGGTGCTTTTATTAGTGTTTGCCCCAAACGCTTTGCTAAAGCCTAGCGCGCGCTTATTTCAACCAGCTGTTGAGTTCGAGAAAGAGTCGCCTTTTCATTTTAATCTACTCACCAAAAACCTGCGCGTCTTGCAGCAGAATGATTTAAAGATTGAAGTTGAATTAAGCGGAGAAGCTTTTCCTGACGAAGTGGAAATCAATTGGGACGGACAGTTGTATAAGATGAAGAAGGAAAGCGTGAATCGCTTTAGCTATACTTTAAGCAATTTACAAAAAGCAGTTTCTTTCCGTTTTGAAGCAGGAGAGTTTCATTCCAAAATGTATGAGGTACAAGTAGTACTTCGTCCACAAATCATCGGCTTCGAAGTCGATTTGCAATATCCTGCTTATACAGGTCGTGCCCCTGAAGTATTACGCCAAACCGGAGATCTCAATATCCCAGAAGGAACGCGTATCACCTGGAAATTCAATACGCAGAATACCTCTCAATTACAATTGATTCTACCTGACTCTAGCCGTTTGTTAGCTAATGAATCCAATGATTTCAAAGTAAGTACCATCGCCCGTAAAGCGGGTGCATATCAGCTGTTCACAGCTAATCAGGATATGTTACGTGCCGATAGCGTAAGTTATTTGATGAATGTCGAATCAGATCAATATCCTGTTCTACAATGTGAAGAGCTGAGCGATTCAATCAAGGAACGTCAGCGTTATTTCTATGGTAAATCTGAAGACGATTATGGAATTTCTAAATTACAATTAGCCTATCAACTACACCTTGCGAGCGGCGCTAAGAATGAAGCATGGACTTATATCAATATTCCATACAGTGGTAAAAACAAGATTAGTTTCCAATACGCATTCGACTTTAATACACTGGGCTTATCACCCGGAGATCGCGTAGATTATTATGTGATCACTTGGGATAACGACGGCATACATGGTCCTAAATCAGCACGTTCGGAGCTTAAGCAGTTGAAGCTTGCCTCCTCTGATGAAACGGAAAAAGCAATTGCGGATGCGAACAAAAATTTGCAGAAAGATCTAGAGAAAGCCTTGAAAGACGCTAAGGCAATCCGTGATCAGATTAAGAATATGCAAGAGAAATTATTGCAGAAGAAAAATCTTTCTTTCGAAGATCAGAAAGCTTTAGAGAATTTGCAAAAACAACAAAAGGCCTTAGAGGACAAGCTTTCAGCGATGCAAAAGGCTTTGGAAGAAAACAAAACACGACTCGATGATTTGAATGCATTAACTCCTGAGATGAAAGAAAAATTAGAAGCCTTGCAGGAGATGATGAAGGATATGAAAAATGAAAATCAAGCAAAAGATATGCAGCAGCTGCTTGATAAAATGGATCAAATGACGAAGGATGATGTCGTGCGCGAATTAAAAGAGAAGCAACAAGAAGGCGATCAACAGCAAAAGCAGATGGATCGTATGATGTCTTTGTACAAGCAGATGCAGCTCGATCAACAGATGCAGATGGCTATGGAAAAGTTGAAAGAGATGGCCGACAAACAAGCGGAGTTGGCTAAGCAATCCGAACTCGCTCCGCAAGAAAAGAGTGCCGATTTAAAGCAACAACAAGATCAGTTGAATAAGGAGTATAAGGAGTGGATGAAGCAAATGGAGAGCCTGAAAAAGCAGGATGAACAGCTGAATAATAAAATGGATTTGGCTAAGACAGAGGCGGAGCAGGAAGATGCGCAACAAGATCAACAAGACGCTTCCGATCAATTACAACAAAAGAATAACAGTAGCGCATCTAAAAAGCAATCCTCAGCCGCACAGAAGATGAAGAAGATGCAGCAAAAAATGGAGGAGAAGTCGCAATCTGCTGAATCAGAGCAGTTGGAGATGGATTTACGCGCAATCCGTCAGTTGCTCGAAAATTTATTACAGTTCTCTTTTGAGCAAGAAGCTTTAATGAAGCAGCTTTCCACGATGAGCATTAATACGCCTGCCTATTTACAGGCCATGCAGCAACAACGCAAGCTAAAGGATGATGCGAAGTTGATTGAAGACTCTTTATACTCTTTAGGGAAGACGGTCTTCCAATTGAAGAAATATGTAACGGAGCAGATGACGGAGGTAAACAAGCATCAAAGTCGTGCGATGGATTATCTAGAACAGCGTAATAGCGGCGCTGCGCAATCGGAGCAACAATACATAATGACCGGCGCAAATAACTTAGCCTTGATGTTGAATGAGACGATGCAGAATATGCAGCAACAACAAAGCCAGCAAAGCAAGCCAGGATCTGGTTCTTGTAATAAACCTGGCGGAAGCGGACAAGGAAAGAGTGGAAAGAAATCTGCTGGTCAACAATTGAAGGACATCAATCAAATGTCGAAAGAAATGCGCGATGCTTTGGAAAAGATGATGGGCAAACAAGGGCAACCAAAACCTGGAGAACAACCTGGTCAAAAACCTGGTGCGCAGAAGCAAGGCGCGGCTGGTGGTAGTGGCGGACAAGGGCAGCAAGAGGGACAACAAAAGCATGGACAGTCGCAGTTAAGCAGTAAAGAATTTGCACAGCTTGCGGCGAAACAAGCAGCGTTGAGAAAGGCTTTACAAGAATTTAATCAGCAGTACAATAAAGACGGTAAGCAACAGTATGGTAACCTCGACCAGTTGTTGAAGCAGATGGATTTAAATGAAACGCAGTTAGTGAATAAGCGACTGACGAATGAAATGCTGCTCCGTCAAAAACAAATTGAAACTCGTTTGTTAGAAGTGGAAGACGCAAGTCGTGAGCAAGACAAAGATCAAAAGCGCGAAAGTCATGCCGCACAAGATCAGACGCCAGCTTTGCCTTCTGCCGTCCTCGATTATATTAAGAAACGTCAAGCGATGATGGAAGGCTATCAAACAGTCCCTCCTGAATTTTCGCCCTACTATAAGCAGCTTGTAGAAGACTACTTCAAGGCAATTCGTGCGGGAGGGCAATAGGAATTAAGAATTAAGGATTAAAAATTAAAATACTTTTTATTAGGAAAGCGTGTTATTCTATTCAGAATTAACAAACGAAAGTTGTATAAAAGGACAACTTATTATATTTTTATATATAAAACTCCGAAAAGAATATGAAAAGCAATAGGAATTAAGCCACTAAAACTTCATAACCTTCTTCGTTACACCATTCGCTTCTAAGAAGTAAACGCCTGCACGCTTAGGTATAAACGGTATACGATTCGTTTCTGCATTTCCGTTCCAAAGTAATACGCCCGTTTCATCATACAATTTGAAACGGCTAGAAGTAGGGTAGCTGCCATTTATATTCCAATATTCATTATCCGTAATACTACTTGGATAAATGCTCCATGCTATGTTAGTTAAAGGCTCTATTCCGTTTGGCGTTATATTAGCAATCGAATCAAATATACCTAAACAGTGATTGTAATAGCTACCGCAAATGCTCTGCTCTAAACGAATCGCACGCACTTGATAGACGTTAGTACCCAATAAAGGAAAGCTATCAATAAAGCTAGAACTGCCAATCATACCATGTGAAATCACATAGAAAGAATCTTGAATATTTTTCGCACGTAATACTTCATAGCCCAAAACATTATTACCTAGATTAGCCGACCAATTCAATTGTACGCGGCTATTATTGTAAATGGCTTGCGAACTTAAATTCTGACACACACTGAAATAATCCTGACGTAAACTCGGGTCACCGAGAAATTCTGTATGGATAGCATAATAACCATAGTTCAACGGACCATACAAAGCGCTATTATTCTGACTATTCGTAATTGCAGTAGCCATCGGCATTCCCGCGCTTAAGGTGTGGAAATACCAATTCGGTCGACCGGCCCAACAATTTGTGAAGGCGCCATTTGAACCTGCAAGTGCTGCTCTTAAAAAATTATCACTGGCATCCCAATCGCCGAAATAAGAACCAAAGCTCATCGTGAAGGCGTGATTCAAAGGAACATTCGAAAAGTCTTGCGTAGTGCCAATCCCTGCTGCACTCGTATAACTGCCTCCGCCACAAGCATACGACCATAAATAATCTTGTGCAGCTAAGGTTGTGAAATAATCTCCGTTACGAGTACTGTCTCCGCCCACACAAGCATATCCATTTCTATAGGCGTTTTGCGCAAATGCTTCGCCGTTAAAATAACCGAAGTTGTCATCTACCAACATCCGCTTGCGATAGCTAATCAATCCCGTTTTAAACTGGTGCAAGCGAGTCAAATACTGTTGCAACAAACTCGTATCTGAACTACTAAAACTTGGTAAATTATAAAAGTCGATTCTTCCAGCACTCAACTCTACATCACTCGGTAAATTACTTTGGTCGTATTTACCATCGCCAGGGATATTTTGATTTTCTACTCGACTAGCAACGGTATTGTTTACGCTATTATCGGTCCAATTACCATCGATATCTGCATAGAATAAATCCGTTGGCCAAGCGCCTTGGTGATCCGGATGTCCATCAGGGTTCAGATCGCCACTATAAGGAACTGGCACATGACCGACAATCAATAATGCACTAGGTAAATCATGGCGCTTATGATAGAGATTTTGGATCAGCGATTTAATGTTGGCTACGCTCTGTGTTCGACTTACATAAATGGGATGTACCCACCAAGCATCTGCCGTGAGATCTAATAGTAATTGTTGTAATTCGTTTTGTAAAGGGATGGCATAGGTCGAATCGATCAATACAATCATTTCGCCAAATGAGCTCTGGTTGGCACTTTCAAAGCCGCCACAGAAATATTGATCGACACTCGGTAAGGAATGCTTTCGTTGTATTTGGATGTGATATTCGTAACGAAGTCCTTTTTGTACCGCTAAGTCATTAAAATTGCTAATCGTTCCACTGTAGGTATTTGTCGGCCCCCAGGTACTAGCATTCATTAATTTTTTCGAAAAGGAAATGGTAGCGAAGTTGGTATCTGCCGTCCAATTGAAAACTATTTTTTTCGTCGGAGCCGCACTGTAGGTGATATGCATCGGAAATGCTAAATCACTAGCTTGTTGCGCAATGACACTATCGTTCGTTAAGATAAAAAGAGAGAATAGGAGTGCTATTGAAAAGGGTAATCGCATTAGTGCTTATTGTAATTGATGGAATTTTTATACTCTTCAACTTTCAAAACACTGATCATCCGTCCTACCTTTCTTTCGATGGCATAGGCTTTCGACTTCGATATAGTACTTTCGTTTATCAAGTGACCGAATTCCAGCAACCATACCATTCCACTCATAATAATCAAAGCTATGATGGCTCCCACAATTCCTCCTAATAACTTATTTACGAAACTTAATGCGATGGCTTCCAATAGGCCTTCAATCAGCTTTCCTACGATTTTAAAGACAATAAAAATCGCGATAAACAATAATAAAAAAACAGCAATAGGAGCCCATGTTTTATCGTTCCATCCCAGCAGATTGGTTACTTGGTGGGAGAAGCGAATTGTTAACATCACTCCTAAAATATAGGCCACTAAAGAAATGATTGACATCACTAATCCTTTGCTGAATCCACGAATGAATCCATACACGATAAAAAGTAAGGATAGGATATCGAGCCACATATTAACCTGCAATTTGCGCTAAAAGCGTTTTTACCGTTTCTGAAACAGTCTTGCCATCTGCCTTACCTGCGAGTGCTTTGGAGGCAACGCCCATCACCTTACCCATATCCGCTGGTGATTTTGCACCCACTTGTTCGATAAAACCTTTAACAGCTTCAGTGATTTCTTCGGCTGACATTTGCTTCGGCAAATACGCTTCAATAACGTCTAATTCTTCTTGCTCCTTTTGTGCTAATTCCGGACGGTTTTCTTTCAAGAAAATCTCCATCGATTCTTTACGTTGCTTGGCTAACTTCGTTAATACTAGCATTTCTTTCTCTGCTGTCAAGGAGTCGCCTGCACCTTTCTCTGTCAATGCTAAAAGAATAGCGCCTTTGATGGCTCGCAAGCCACGTAAACGTCCCTCTTGTTTTGCTAACATTGCTTCCTTAATTGCTCCATTGATTGAATCTACTAATGCCATAAATAATCTTTTTATTATGCCTAAAGTTAATTAATTTTTTTTGGACTGCTTTTTGCTATTTTATTCTTCGCCTTCCTTTTTCACCTAAAAACCTTTAGAAGTGTAAAAAAAAAATGGCATCTTCGCTTAACCTTTAAAAATCAGTATACAATGCCTCATATCCTTATTGTGGATGATGAAAAAGCTATCCGCAAATCGCTCCGTGAAATACTAGAGTACGAAAAATATACGGTCGACGAAGCTGCCGATGGCGCAGAGGCTATTGAGAAAATTAAAGAAATCGCCTACGATTTAGTGTTGTGCGATATTAAAATGCCAAAATTTGATGGCATGGAAGTGCTAGAAAATTCACTAGCAGCTAACCCTGATTTACCTTTTATCATGATCAGCGGTCATGGTACCGTAGATACTGCTGTTGAAGCCGTGAAAAAAGGAGCTTACGACTATATCAGTAAGCCACCCGATTTGAATCGTTTATTAATATCTCTTCGAAACGCACTCGACAAACAAAGTTTGGTAACACAAACGAAAGTATTGAAGCGTAAAGTGACGAAGAATCGTGAAATCGTTGGTGATTCTCCAGCGATTAAGAAAATTAAAGATACTATTGATAAAGTTGCTGCTACCGACGCTCGTATTTTGATTACGGGTGAAAATGGTACCGGTAAAGAATTGGTAGCACGTTGGATTCATGAAAAAAGTCATCGTGCCAACGGACCATTAATCGAAGTGAACTGTGCCGCTATTCCTGCTGAATTAATCGAAAGTGAATTATTCGGTCATGAAAAAGGCGCCTTCACCTCAGCCATTAAACAGCGTATTGGTAAGTTCGAGCAAGCCAACGGAGGTACTTTATTCTTAGATGAAATTGGAGATATGAGTTTGGCTGCACAAGCGAAAGTATTGCGCGCTTTACAAGAGAATAAAATTACCCGTGTCGGTGGCGATAAAGACATTACCGTTGATGTACGTGTGATCGCTGCGACGAACAAAGACTTAAATCGCGAGATCGACAATAATAATTTCCGTATTGATTTATACCATCGCTTAAGTGTAATCTTGATTCACGTTCCTAGTTTGAATGAACGTGCGGAAGATATTCCGATGATCGCAGAACGCTTTGTGAATGAGATCTGCGAAGATTATAGCATTACCAGAAAAATTATCACTCCGAAAGCAATGGCTGAATTGCAGCAGATTCAATGGAGTGGAAATATTCGCGAATTACATAATGTCATCGAACGCTTAGTAATTTTAAGTGATCAAAAAATCACTGAAACTGAGGTTCAGAATTATGTTGTCGGCAATAAATCGAAGGCGAATACGCTCGAAGATATTTTTGAAAAATACGACAAGTTTCAGGAGTTCAAAGACTTTATGGAACGTGTTTTCATCGAATTTAAATTACAGAAGAATGGTTGGAATGTAACCAAGACTGCGGATGAAATTGATATTCAACGTAGCCATCTGTACAATAAAATCGAAAAATATAGTCTTCGTCGCGATTAATGCTTGAACTCTATAGCCGCTGAATTCACACAATAACGGAGTCCGCTAGCTGTAGGTCCATCATCAAATAAATGCCCTAGATGTCCACCACAAGTTGCACAGATAATTTCTATGCGACGCATCCCGTGGCTGTTATCTTCGCGTTTGATGATTTTACCACCCGCAATTTCGTTATCGAAGCTAGGCCATCCGCAGTGTGATTCAAACTTCATACTGTCTGCGAACAACTCCGTTCCACAACCTGCGCAAACATAGGTTCCTTTTTCGAAGTGCAAGGTGTATTTACCTGTGAAAGGCCTTTCTGTACCGCTTTGACGTAATACATAGTATTGGTCGGGCGTTAATTTTTCTTGCCATTCTTTATCGCTAAGCTGTACTGGAAATGAATCTTTATTCATGATTGGGGTGCTTGTGTTGGCTTGGTTTACTTGAATATTTTGCGGATGATCGCATCCTGCTAATAAGCAGCCTAAAATAGTTAGAAACAAAATATTGTACTTCATCATAATTAAACAATGTACATCTGTTTTAGTTCAATTTACTTAACGGTCTTTTTGCTATTCACCAACCAAATACCAAGGAGTACAATCGCCCCACCAATCCATTGATGAATTGGCAAGTGCTCCGAAAGTATGATATATCCGAAGATAGCGGTCCATACTGCCTGACTAAGTAAGCTAACGGAGGCGATGGTGCTCGGTATAAATCCTAAAGCATAGTTGATAGCCATCCATCCAATTACATGTGTGATGAGGCCCAATCCGATTAAAGCAGGCCAGGTATTAGTCGGAGGAAGCGCTAAGGAAATGTCTGCAAAATAGGCTGAAACAGCTAGCATCAAGGTACTTCCTAAGGTGGCAAAGGTCATGAAACTGAAAGTGTCTAACTTTTTGCGAACTTCTTGTGTGGTCAGTAAATAAATGGCATAGAAGAAAGAGGCGACTAATGCGAGTGTATCAGCCCAAGAGATTTTTGCTGCTTGTAATTGTTTGAAATCAAGAATACAAAAGATTCCTGTCATAGCCACGGCAGTTCCCAGCCAAACACGATTGGAAGGGCGATTGCGCCAAAGCAACCAAGCGCCTAAGGCCACCCAAATCGGAGCGAAATTAGCAAGAACAGTGGCGATGGAAGCGGTTCCTTCCATGATGGATGTATTCCAAAAAGTAAGATCTAGTCCGAAGAAAATACCGCCTAAGATGGCTAGTAGAATTTGCTTGTTAAAAAGAGGGATACGTTTTTCAGGATAGCGTAGCTGACGGATTATCCAAACTGGCAGGAGAATGGCAAGGGCGATGAATACGCGGTAATAAGCAGAAATGATTCCGGGAAGTCCGGTCATTTTTACAAAGATCGCCGACCATCCAATGCACCAAGTGCCGATGAATAGGGCGATATAATGTTTCGACTTATTCATTGTATAAGTTCATCGCACGTTCCAAACCGATAGTACCAAACGCAAGCACCATTTCCATTGCCTTTTTGAGTTTTGGTTCGATAAGTGTGTTTTCCTCTGGCTTGAATTTGCTTAGCACATAATCCGCTTGACGACCTTTGGAAAAATTATTTCCAATACCAAATTTTAGGCGAGGGTAGTTATTCCCGCCTGTTTCAAGATCGATATTTTTCAAGCCATTATGACCCGCATCTGAACCTTTGGCCTTCATCCGTAAACAGCCCACAGGAAGGGATAGATCGTCGAGAACGACTAAGATATTCTCTTTCTCAATTTTCAGTTGCTGCATCCAATATTTCACTGCCTTGCCACTTAGGTTCATATAAGTAGTGGGCATGATGAGATGAAAGTTTCTTCCTTTGTGTTTGAAGTGCGTATAATAAGCAAGTCGATCAATTTCGAAGCGTACTTTATGCTCATTCGCTAAAGCTTGTACCACGTCGAAACCTATATTATGACGTGTTTTCTCGTATTCGGAGCCGATATTGCCTAAGCCTACAATCAGGTAATTCATAATTATACGTCCTGTATTACTTTCAATTTTACCGTATCAATTTTCGTCGTGGTGCCCGCAATAATCGTGATTTCGAATTGGTCTAAATTCAATACCTCGCTCACGGTAGGAATACTTTCATGATGATGTAAGATATATCCGGAAAGTGTTTCGTATTCGCCTGTTGGAATATTTAAATCGTACTTGTCATTGATGAAATCAATTTCTATACGACCGCTGAAAAGATACTCATTCGTAGCCAGTTGCTGATCCACTAATTCATGTGCGGCATCGAACTCGTCATGTATTTCTCCAAAAATCTCTTCCAATACGTCTTCCATCGTTACCAAGCCTGCAGTTCCACCATGCTCATCTACTACCCAAGCAATACTTTTTCTTTCACGCATGAAGAGGTTCATCAAATCAACTGCCATCATCGATTCTGGAATCGCTGGGATAGGTTTGATGATGCTTTTAATACTTTGTGGTACTAGTAATAAATCTTGGTGATGTACGTAACCGAGCACATTATCCGCTTCGTCATCGATAACAATCAAACGAGATAGTTTAGTTTGAATAAACATATTGCGCATCTCCTCAATACTTGCGCTCACGTCAATCATTACAATTTCAGTGCGCGGAATCATACATTCTCTAACCTTTACTTCTGTGAGGTAAAGTGCGTTTTCAAAAATCTCAGTATTGATTTCTTGGTGTTGCGTCTCTTTCGGTTGTGTTTGTTTTACAAAATGTTCCAAGTCGTGGCGACTAAAAACGGGTTTCTTTTCTTCAATCCGACCTTTGATGAACAGGTTCAACAGTTTTTTCGCTAGCCAAGCGAAGAAAATGGCAACAGGGGAAATGCACCAGAAAACAATTTGAAAAGGGATCGCCAGCACATTCAACCAAGAGTTCGGGTTGATTCGAAAAAGTGCTTTCGGGATAAATTCACCCAAAACAAGGATTATTAAGGTAGCGATAAGTGAAGAGATCAATAAAATGACCAGAGAATTTGGTTCCTTGTCCCCATAGATCCAGGCAGATAATTTAGGGTCCATCAACTGCGACATATAAATCTCGTAAATGATGAGGGCGATATTGTTCCCAACGAGGATAGTACCTATAAAATGCGAAGGGTTTTTGAGGAATCTGCTTAAAATGCGTGCAGAGAGCTTATTTTGCGAGCGCTCTAATTCAATGCGCAGCTTGTTAGAGCTCACGAAGGCAATTTCATAGCCTGCAAAAAACGCGACACAGAGAATGGTGATGACAATTATCCAAATCATGTGGCTAAAATACGATTTTTAAACGAATCAGCTAGGTGACTTGCTTAAGGCAGGCTAGGTAAAGAATTTCTTATTAATTCTTTTAGTGAAAGGAGCTAGAAAACTTGTGAGAAATCTGTTTTATCAACACCTTGATTAATTCTTACCGATAAAATGCATATTCTACTTGGGATTTTAGAGGAATAGCTGTAAATTTGAGCCTCTAATTTTATACATTATGAATCTGCACGAATACCAGGCGAAAACCTTATTGAACAAATACCAAGTTCCGACACAGGAAGGTATTGCTTGTTCATCTGTTGATGAAGCGATTGCCGCTTATAACTCTATTGCTACTGCAACGAATTCTAAGTTCGCTGTAATCAAAGCTCAAATTCATGCGGGTGGCCGTGGAAAGGGAAAGGTAGTTGGTACTGAACAACGTGGTGTGCAAGTAGTTAAGTCTGCTGACGACGCGAAAACAGTTGCCAGCAACCTATTGGGAGGTACATTGGTAACAATCCAAACGGGTGAAGCTGGTAAAGTGGTAAATAAAATTTTGGTGGCTCAGGACGTATATTATGACGGACCGAATCCAACAAAAGAATTCTATTTGTCGATTCTTTTGGATCGCGCAAAAGGACAAAACGTAATTATGTATTCTACGGAAGGTGGAATGGATATTGAAGAAGTAGCACATCATACTCCTGAGAAAATTTTCAAAGAGTGGGTACAACCGAATGCAACCTTAGCTCCTTTCCAAGCACGTAAAATCGCTTTCAACTTCGGTTTGAGCGGTGATGCTTTCAAAAATATGGTGGCTTTCGTTACTCGTCTGTATAATGCTTACGTAGGTTTAGATTGCTCAATGCTTGAAATCAATCCTCTCTTCAAAACTTCTGATGAGAAAATCATCGCAGTTGACTGTAAAATGAATTTGGATGATAACGCTTTGGTACGTCACCCTGACTTACTTGCAATGCGTGATGTGACAGAAGAAGATCCTACAGAAGTAGAAGCAGGTGAATACAATTTGAACTTCGTTAAATTAGATGGTAACGTAGGTTGTATGGTAAACGGTGCCGGTTTGGCAATGGCTACCATGGATATGATTAAGTTGAGTGGCGGTGAGCCAGCTAACTTCTTAGACGTGGGAGGTACTGCAAACGCTACTACGGTAGAAGCAGGTTTCCGTATCATCATGAAAGACCCTAATGTAAAAGCGATCTTGGTGAATATCTTCGGTGGTATCGTACGTTGCGACCGTGTTGCACAAGGTGTGGTTGATGCGTATAAGTCGATCGGAACCATCAATATTCCAATCATCGTTCGTTTGCAAGGTACTAATGCTGAAGCAGCGAAAGAATTAATCGAAGCCTCTGGCTTAAAAGTTCAGTCTGCTATCCGTTTGGAAGAAGCAGCTGATTTGGTAAAACAAGCAGTTAGCTAAGGACCCAACTAGCTCTCTTTAAAGAACCAAAAACCTGTTATGCGTAAACTATCATTCGCGATAATACAAATATGCCTACTTCTCAGTGGGCATTTTTTGTATGCACAAAACACTATCACTGGCGATATCAAAGGCTTTGTCTATGATCAAGGTACTGGTGAGGCAATTCCATTAACAAATGTCTTGCTGAAAGGAACGGAACTAGCTGAACAAACGGATTTGAATGGTTTTTACACCATTAAAAAAATTCCTGTTGGTACCTATACTGTTTTTTGTACCTATGTCGGTTATGATACAGCTTTGATTAGCGTAGAGATCAAAGCGGGGCAAGTGCTTACGCAACGTATTTCGCTCACTAAAAAAGCGCGTACTACAGGTACTGTGAATGTTTCTGCGAAAAAAAATGAGAAGCTGAGCAATGTGAATGTGGGCGCCATGCAAGTAACGGCGACGCAAATCAAATCTATGCCGAGTATCGGTGGTTCCCCCGACTTAGCGCAATACCTTCAAGTAGTGCCTGGTGTGGTGAGCTCCGGTGATCAAGGTGGTCAATTGTATATTCGTGGTGGTGCACCTGTGCAGAATCGTATTATGATTGATGGGATGACTATCTACAATCCCTTTCACTCACTTGGTTTGTTCTCGGTATTCGAAACGGATATCATCAAAAATGCGGATGTAAAGACTGCTGCCTTCAATGCAAACTACGGCGGCGCTACCTCTGCTATCATCGACGTTACAACCCGCGATGGGAATAAAAAACGTTTGAGCGGCAAGGTGTCTGCGAATACCTTTACTAGCAAAGTGATTTTAGAAGGTCCTTTGAAGAAGATGAAAGGGGATAATGGTTCGAGTACTTCCTTTTTAGTAAGTGCAAAATCGAGCTATTTGAATCGTTCTTCTAAAGTGTTTTATCCATATGCAGATACGACAGGAAATGGCCTGCCATACACGTTTACAGACTTATATGGTAAATTATCTTTCAACAGTAATAGTGGTTCTAAATTGAATTTGTTTGCCTTTAATTTCCGTGATAGCGCGAACTATCGTAAGCTAGCGGAATTCGCGTGGGGCTCTTTTGGCTGCGGCGCTAATTTTGTCATTAGTCCTGCTAATTCAACCACCTTGGTAAAAGGTAATATGGCTTATTCAAAATATAGCCTTGTCTTGCGTGAGGCAGATGGTCGTCCGCGCTCAACTAGTATCGGCGGCTTCTCTGCAGGATTAGACTTCGGCTATCGAATGGAAGATGATGCGTTTTTGAATTACGGCTTCGAAGTGAATGGCTTCAAGACCACCTATAATTTCTTCACGGCTACCGGCTTGAAAGTAGGTTCTGGAGAAGATCAGAATACCACAGAACTTGCTTCTTATATTTTGTTCAAAAAGGTAAAGAACAAAAGATTTGTAATCGAACCAGGCTTGAGAATCCCTTACTATGCGTCTTTGAATGAAATTTCAGTGGAGCCACGTATCGGGATGAAGTTTAATTACTCTCAAAATTTACGCTTCAAATTCGCGGCAGGTAAATACTCTCAAAACTTGATGTCTACCAAGTCGGATAGAGATGTGGTGAATTTATTCACCGGCTTCCTTTCTGGACCAGAAGAGGAGTTGAAAAACACCGAAGGGGAATTGGCTACTAGTAAATTGCAGAAAGCATGGCAAGCAGTAGCGGGAGTGGAGTATGATTGGAAGAAGTATTTAGAATTTAATGTGGAAGGATACATTAAAGACTTTACGCAATTAATCAATATCAATCGTAATAAAGTGCAGGTGCAAGATCCAAACTTTATGATTGAGAAAGGTTATGCTTATGGAACAGATTTGTCGTGTAAGCTCGATTATAAAGGACTTTCATTCTGGGTGGTATACGGTCACGGATATGTGATGCGTTATGATGGAACGAAATTAGCTGATGGAACGAAAGTGTATTACTGGCCGCCATTTGATCGTCGTAACAATGTCAATTTGTTGATGACCTATCAATTTGGTAAGGACTTGACTTGGGAATTTGGTGCTCGTTGGAACTACGGTAGTGGCTTCCCATTCACCAAGACACAAGGATTTTATGAGAAGTTCGACTTCTCGCAAGGCTTGAATACAAACTACTTGACGAATAATGGACAGCTAGGTATTTTATATGATTCGAAATTAAATGACGGTCGTTTACCCTACTTTCATCGTATGGATATTAGTTTGAAGAAGAAGGCGTATATCGGCAAGAATGGTCTATTGGAAGCTGTTTTCAGTGTTACCAATGTATACAATCGTGCTAATATGTTCTACTTCGATCGTATCACGAATCAACGAATCAACCAATTGCCTATTTTACCTGCAATCGGCTTCGATTATACGTTTTAAAAGGGTTCAGAAGTGAAGCTTGAAGCTTACATCAAAAGTGCTTCGGCAGCGTATATTTTGCGCATTAATAAATTGATAGCATGAGCTATCTTTCCAATGTTAAACGCTATTAATTCATAAAGAATTAGGTACGTATAGGGCAAAAAAAATCCCCTTCTTTTGGAAGGGGATTTTTAGTGAATTATAAGTCTTAACGTTTTTGGAAAGTCTTAGTGGTAAGAATACCACTGCGAGAATCCATCACTTTTACGAAATACATCCCTGGATTTAAGTTGTTCACAGGAATGCTATTGTTGCTATCTCCATCTACAGGGTAAGAGCCCATTTTAGCACCAATTAGGTTATAAACTTCAACACGTTTCGCATCGTTGAAATTGTTTAAATCTACATTTAAAATATCATTTGCTGGAATTGGGTAAAGCTTAACTTCCGGAGCGCTGATTTTGCTGATACCAACGGCTTGCGTTACTGTAATATTTAGCATTCTGCTTACTGCAGTGTTTACGCTGTCACCATCAACCCAAGCTGTTAATTTATACACGCCATTACCAGCGATATTACGTAATACCACGTGGAATGTGAATGTGCCTGATGCATTTGGAGCGATAGCCCAAGGTGTATTTGTATTAGAGTTACTTAAATAGTTATAAGGCGATTGTGCTGAATAGCAAGAAGCTGGATCACAATTGGTAAATGACCATTGTGAAGGACCGCTTAATTTAACGACCGACCAGGTTACTTGCTTGTTTGCAGAGTAGGTACTCTTTAATGTATCTAAAATTGCCACATCATAATCAGAGTTATAACCAGAGACATAAGTAGCTGAGCCATTATCAGTAAAAGAGATGCTTTGCGCATTCGCACGGAGAGAAAAAGCGGACGCCAGTACCAAAGCCAATACGAGTGTTATTTTTAGCTTCATTGTTAAGAGGTTTGTTCAAATATACGAAAAACTGTTAAAAACGTTTCTAAAAATTCATAGAATTGTTAGGAATTTGTCAATTTTTCCCTATTTTGCTACCCTAAAACAAATTTGATTAACAATGAAAAAGAATCTACGTCTTCTTTCTCTATTGTGTGCCATGTTGCCTTTCGCTGCTAGTGCGCAATTGAGCGAATCCTTCTCAGGATTGACATTAAACACAGTTACTACGGCTACCGGTGGTACTGTAACTATTGGTGGTATGCCAACAGGTTGGTCTCAAATCAGCTTAGATGGTAAAACTCCTTATTCTACAACACAAGCTGACTTAGCTTACATGGGTACTAACGGTTGGATTTCTCGCCGTTTCGCTACAAATTCTGCAGGTACAACTTTTGATACTGTTGCTCAATCAATTTCTTGGTATAGCACTGCTGGTCAATCAAACGACTGGATGATGTCTCCATCTTTCACTCCTGGTGCTACTGATTACTTAGTATGGGAAGCTATTGCATTGGATCCTCAGTTTCCTGATGGTTATGATGTAATGATTTCTACAACTGGTGCAGCTTCTACAGCAAACTTTACTTCTACTTTAACAAGCATCTCTGCTGAAAGTAGTAATGGTTTTGTAAAGCACGCTATTAGCTTGGCTGCTTATGCAGGACAAACTATCAATGTTGCTTTCGTTAACAAATCTAACGATATGTACATCTTGTGGGTTGATGATATCAACGTAACTTCAATCACTAACATTGATGCACAAATGGTTGGTTTGAGCCAATTCCGTTTCGAAAAAACTAACACTAACGTAACTATTAGTGGTGATGTTTACAATAACGGTGCTCCTATCAATGATTTGACTATCTCTTGGACAGATGGTGGTGCTCCAAATTCAGCTACTTTCAGCGCTTTGAACTTGGCTCCTTATGGAACGTATACTTTTAACCATACAATTCCTTTCAATAAGTCAATGACTGGTGAATACACAATCAACGCTGCTGTTACTTCTGTAAACGGTGGTGCAACTGAAAGTGATATCACTAACAATGCTGCTTCTGCAGTTATTTCTACTGTTGCAACTCCTCCAACTAAAAATACTGTATTTGAAGAAGGTACAGGTACTTGGTGTGGATGGTGCCCACGTGGTGCAGTTGCTATGGAATACATGGACAACAAACACACTGATGGTACTTTCATCGGTATCGCTGTTCACAATGGTGATCCAATGACTGTAACTGACTACGATAATGGTGCTGCCTTCTCAGGTTTCCCTGGTGCTAACATCGATCGTTTATTGTTGGGTGAAAGTGTTTCTAACACTGCATTCGATAACTACTACTCAGTTTTATCTACTTTGGTAGCTCCAGTTGCTACTAGTTGTAACATGACTTTCAACAAGTCTACTCGCGCGTTGACAATCAATGCTTCTGCTACTTTCAAAACAACTATCTCTAATACAATCAACTTGTTGGCTGTAATGGTAGAAGATGATGTTAAAGGTACTGACGCTGGTTATAACCAAACTAACTACTACTCTTCAACTCAAGCTAACCAAGTATTGAACGGTGCTGGTCATAACTGGCAAACTGAACCATCTCCGGTTCCTGCTGCAAGTATGTCTTACGATCACGTTGGCCGTGCATTATTGAACGGTAACTACAATGGTGATGCTGGTTCTGTTGCTGGTCCAATCGTAGACGGTTATACTGCTACACATACTTTCAACTATACTATTCCTGCTACTCAAAACCAAGATAACATGCACATCGTTATCATGGCTATTGATGCTCAAACTGGTGTTGTTTACAATGCTAGCGAAACTAAGTTCCATTACACAACTGGTGTTGACGCTGTTGAAGCTGCTGACATCAACATGAACGTGGTTCCAAACTTAGTAAATGGTGGTGATGTTAACGTTAACTTCAACGCTAACGGTAAAGCTTATGTTTCTGTTTACAATTTCTCTGGTCAAGTTGCTTACCAACAAAACTTGGGTAATGTAAATGGTGCTACGCAAGTTAAAGTTAACACTGACAACATGACTGCTGGTGCTTACTTCGTAGCATTAACAGTGAATGGCGTTACTTACGTTAAAAACTTGAACGTTACTAAGTAATCTTAGAACGAACGATATTTTAAAACCCCTTCCTGAAAAGGAAGGGGTTTTTTGTTTTATGTGCTAAGCTTTTCTACATTTGCAATATGGAATTAAATAACAAAACAGCCATTGTAACTGGCGTCAGCAAAGGAATTGGATTAGCAACGGCAGAAGCTTTATTAGCGCAAGGAATAACGGTGATAGGATGGGGTAGAACCGCGCCTGCCAATTTAAGTCATGCGCAATTTCATTTTGTAAAATGTGATGTAGGGAATTTCGCTTCGGTAGAAGCTGCCATGCAAGCCACCTTAACACTTGCTCCGGCAGGTATTGATGTATTGGTAAACAATGCTGGTCTAGGCTATTTCAGAATATTCGATGAGTTGACGATTGAAGAGATGACGGAAATGATGCAGACCAATGTGATGGGTGTGTTCTTCGTGACGAAAGTGGTATTACCTCATATGAAGGAGCGTAAGCTAGGTCATATCGTTAATATAGCCTCCATAGCTGCCACTAATGGTATTCCGGAGGGTTCTGTTTATTGTGCTTCCAAACACGCCGTAAGAGGCTTCTCTTCGTCATTATTTAAAGAGGCTCGTCCATTCAATGTAAAAGTTACCTGTATCTATCCAGGATCAGTGAAAACGGATTTCTTTGTGCATTATCCTACCGTTCAGGTGAACGACAATTTCATGCAAGCAGAAGACATTGCTAACGGAGTCGTGTATTGTTTGAAAACGCCTGCCAATCTACTTCCTGTAGATTTAGAGTTACGTCCTATGTTGTTAAAAATGTAGTTTAAGGCTTTTCGCCTTCATATACTACTACGGTGAAATATCCTGCACCAGGCTTTTCTTCGTAATAATTTAAGCGATAGAAATTAGCCCACGGCTTCGTACTGAAATCAGCGATGAAGTATGCTTCTGTTAAGGAATGAATCTTGCCGTCTCCGATAGGTAAGGCGTACAGCTTATGCTCGTAGCCAAAACACAACATACCATTCGGCCCGATACAGAAATCTTCGATGCCTTTAGGAAAAATGCCTACCTGACGTATCTTTCCACGAGGCGTGCATTGCATGATATGATAATTAGAATCTGGGTAAGGCTTTTTACTTACATAGTAAAAGGTGGTATCTGTTTCTTTATTGTGAATTGGTAATAAGCATCGACCAATGTTTTCATCTACTTTTTTTACTCTTCCTTTGCTATCTAAAATGTAGAGGTCGCCTCCTTTTTTGTTTAATACAAAAAGACCAAAATAGTTTTTGTTGAAAGGTGTATAATAGCCAACAGGATTGGCCTTGGAGAGTTGTTGTGCCGGAGTTCCATCGGCATTATAACGCCATAAATATTGTGTGCTGTCGTCGGGTTCTACACGAACAACGGTAAATGATTTTTCGTCGGCCGACCATCGCGGCGAGTATTCTTTATAGGTGGTGGTATTGGTGATTCGTTGCGTTTGCTGTGCTTTGAAATCGTAGCGATAAATATCGGCTTGTTTATCTTCGCGTATAGAAACGTAATCCACCTGACTGCCATTCGCATGAAAGCTTGGTTGATTGTTATAGCCGTGAAAGCTCGTCAGGTTCAAGGGTTCGCTTAACATGAAGATGTTATAGTTCGGCGAATAGGTGACTGGGAAGAATAATATTTTTGTGGTCGGTAAAGGCTGTGCGAAATTTTTGAAAGACACAGCAAGTAGTAAAATGAATAGTAGTTTACGCATAGGTCTAAGCTACGCGAAAATGTTTATTTGTACAAGCCGTCGGCACCCAGACTAAATAACGCGAGATCGTATTTGATTGGATCTTGAGGGTCGAATTGTTTTAGTTTATTGCTCAGTTTTAAGGCGTTTTCCCAAGCATTGCTTTCAAAGGTACATAAGCCGATTTTCTCTGAAACGCGCATTACATGGACATCTAAGGGACAAACAAGTTGATGTGGTTTGATTTTGTTCCAGAGTTGAAAATCTATGCCTTCTGCATTCGTGCGGCACATCCAACGGAGGTACATATTCAGCCTCTTACAAGACGAACCCTTTGCAGGCGAAGCGATGTGTTTTTCTGTGCGTTTTGGAAAGTATTCGTTTTTAGTAAAATGGTGGTGAAATTGAATTAAAGCGTTGCCTGTATCGTTTGATAGATATTTCGTCTCCGGCACAAAAGCAACTTCTAAGCTTGCATGCTTACTATAATGTCGATGCAGAAAATTGATGGTGTAAAGTAAATCGGTACTGTTAAAGGTGCGATGTACAAAGTTCTCTAGCTTCTTTAGTTCCGTTGCGGAGTGATTTAGTACGAAGTCGTAGGGCGCATTGTCCATGCGCTGCATCAGCTCGGTACATTTCGCAATGATGGTTTTTCGTTGGCCCCAAGCAAAGAGTGCGGCAAAAAGACCTGCGATTTCTATGTCTTGTTTTAGGGAAAAGCGATGTGGGATTTGGATAGGGTCGGCGTCAATGAATCCGGCGTGCGCATAGTTTTCAAGTGCGCGATCCAGTAATACTTTTATGGCTTTTTCTGTTTTGTTCATATTAGCGAACTACCACACCTTCTGCTGCCGCAAGTTTATGCATGAGTGCTACAGCTGCTTCATAGGTATTAGGAATCTTACCATCTAAAATCTGTTCACGGATTTCATCTTTGATTCTTCCAACAATTGGTCCTGGATTGATTTTGAAGGTTTTCATAATAAGTTCTCCGCTCACAGGAGGCTGCCAATTACGGAGATGATCTTTTTCTTCCACCTCTTTCATGCGCTGTTTCACTAATTCAAAATTCTCGAGGTAGCGAATCACTTTTTGTCGATTTTTCGAAGTGATATCTGATTCGCATAATTTCATTAAGTGATCGATATCTTCGCCTGCTTCGAATAATAAACGACGGATTGCGCTATCCGTGATATTGTCCTTAGTGAGTGAAATCGGGCGTAGGTGGAGGAACACCAATTTTTTAACGAAGCGCATTTTTTCGTCGAGTGGTAGTTTCAGTCGACCAAATATTTTCGGGACCATACGTGCGCCTACGACTTCGTGACCGTGGAAGGTCCAGCCTACTTTTTTATCAAAACGCTTTGTGGCTGGTTTAGCGATATCATGTAGAATAGCGGCCCAACGAAGCCAGAGGTCGTCGGTAGCTAAACAGATATTATCGAGCACTTGTAGGGTGTGCGTGAAATTATCTTTATGTCCTTTTCCATCTACATATTCCGCGCCTTTTAGGGCGACGAATTCAGGAAAGATATGTTGTAGTAATCCGCATTGATCTAAAAGTTCAAAGCCTCGTGATGGACGACCACAGAGGATGATTTTGTTCAGCTCGTCGCTAATACGTTCTTGTGAAATTATTTTAATACGTTCTGCGCTTTCACAAATTCCTTTCCAGGTATTTTCTTCAATTTGAAAGCCAAGGCGTGTGGCGAAGCGGATAGCACGAAGCATGCGTAGCGGGTCGTCTGAGAAAGTAATGACAGGCTCTAAGGGAGTACGGATGATTTGATCTTGTAGATCTTTTTGGCCTTCGAAGAGATCAACCAATTCTCCGAAGCGGTCTTGATTGAGACAAATTCCCATCGCGTTGATAGTGAAATCACGGCGACTTAGATCGTCTTCCATGCTACCTTCTTCTACGATTGGCTTGCGGGAATTACTTCTATATGATTCTTTTCGTGCGCCTACGAATTCAATTTCTAATCCTTCTTCTTTGATTAAGGCGGTACCGAAATTGCGATAGACAGATAAATGACCGTTTGGAAATTCTTTCTCCTTCAAGGTTTCAGCAAAGTGTACACCACTGCCTACGACCATGATGTCCATATCTTTGGTTGGTCGATGTAATAATTTATCACGGACAAAGCCGCCCATTATAAAGCAGGGGTAGTTTAAAGTATCGGCGCATTGACCAATTCTGGTAAATAGCTCGCGTTCAAAATCCGTAAATACAATCGCTGACATTGTCGCGAAGATAAGAAATCCTAACGGCTTAGGGGAGTAAACGTGGCATCAGATTCTCTTCGATCAACTTATGGAAGGTAAAGGGCTTTTGGTTGCGCCATAATATCTCCTCATCTGGATTGTTCATCAGCACATAGTGATGTATGCCTGCTCTGCGCATTTCTTCCAAAACATGTTCTCTGAAATTGAGGGCTGCGATCCAACCACCATTATCACGAATATCCTCATACCATTCTTCATAATAGCAATCGTCGCTATAATGGAAATTGAGAACGTTTTCGCCAATCAAAATAAACTTGTAAATACCATGTTCGATGAAAGGGTCGATAAAATCACGTTTGAAGGTCATGATATCGTTCGTGATACAATCATTCCATTCACCAATCATTTCAATGACCATGAAATGTTTAGCGTAGTCTGCAAATAGTATTTTGATGTATAAATTTTCCGCGCCGAAGCTATCCCATTGCGGATGCACATAGAAGTTATAGATGGTATTGCTGAATTCAAATTCACTATGTTCAGTACCATAAAAAGGACTTTTTTCATCCTCTTCTGAATTGTAGTAATCCAGCCAGTTATAAAAAGGCTCAATTTCATGCATAATGCTGTAAAGATAAGTGATGTGTGTTGAGATTGTTCTCAAATTATTTGCAGTCTACAACAAATTGTTGCTATTTTGTCTTTCAAAATTTAACAAAATGAGTTTGGAAGAAGCAAAAATGCATGTCGACGAGACAAAAGATAGCATGCACAAAGCAATTGAACACCTAGAAGTGGAATTGTTGAAAATACGTGCGGGCAAAGCAAGTCCGAATATGGTAGATGGCTTGATGGTAGAATATTATGGTTCGCCAACGCCATTGAGTCAAGTGGCTAATATCAATACATTAGACGCGCGTACCTTGGTGATTCAGCCTTGGGAAAAGAGCATGTTAGGACCGATCGAAAAGTCTATTTTAGCGGCTAATTTGGGGGTTACTCCAATGAATGATGGCGTAGTGATTCGTTTGATTTTACCTCCATTGACGGAAGAGCGTCGTAAGGACTTGGTGAAGTCGGCGAAGAGTGTTGCTGAGAATAGTAAAGTTGCAGTTCGTAATATTCGTCGTGATGCGATGGAGGCGATCAAGAAGTTGCAGAAAGACGGTTTGGCAGAAGATGCGGCTAAGGGTTATGAAGCTGAAATTCAGGCGTTAACGGATAAATATATCGCTTTGGCAGACAAGCATATGGATGTGAAAGAGAAGGAAATTATGACCGTTTAAGACTTTTTTTTAGAAAAATTTGTATATTTGTAACACAAAATTGAACAACATGTCACACGGTCATCATCACACTGACGAAACCACGCAAAAATCGAAGGATATCATTGTTATTACTTTTGCTGCCTTGTTAGCATTCTTTTTAACAGCTTGCGTGATCATGTATTCTAAGGGTTATGTTTCTCCGCATCCAGAAGGATCTGAGCAGAGCGTAACTTACGATCGCAAACACTAATATTTTCGCTATGGCGTTGTAATGATAAAGCCCTTCCAAAAGAAGGGCTTTTTTTATGTGGGCCAATGTGTTTTGAAGTAAGTGTACTTCGTTTGTTGGATTAATTCGCGAAATCGTCCGAGCAGTAATTCTTTTTTACGTTTGGCGCTATCGGAGCAGAGCTCTCTTTCCAAAATGGTATGCATAATGGAATAGTATTTTTGATTCGTGAAAGCGAAGTCGCGCGGGTTGATCGACTGCATTAAAATTTTTGCTTGATCTTCTTTACCGGTATGAAAATAGGTGATAGCACGCGACATTTTAAAGCATTCGTGATAGCCTGGTTCGACAAAAAGATTATTGCTATGTGAATAGAATTCATCTGCTATTTTAATCATTTCACTTGCCGCTTCGTACTCTTTAATTAAGTTTAATCCTTCCACCATAATAAAAGGATAATAAGGGGTGGCGCGAAATACTTCTTTGTCTTTACGCATAATCAACTCTTCCTCGAAGGCTTTTTTTATTTCCTTTTTCCTCTCAGCTCCATCACTTTGAATAATTTTAATAACTCTTCTTCGTCCTGTTGGAAAAGGATGATATTGGATATAATCTGGCAAGGCTAAGATTTGTGCGTAATAGGCTTCTTGGTCTTTTTTATTTTGAGAAAGGAAGGCGCCTAAGAAGAGCATACAATTACCGAATAATTTCGGTTCGAAACCTTCCTTGTGTTGCATATAGTTTTTTAGAAAGGAAGTGTAAGGTCCTGCCAAACCATCTATGAAAGGGAAGCGTTCGAAGAAGTAAATTTGAGCAATTGGGTGCTGACTTAAAAAGCTGCCTAGTTCGATTAATAGCGCATGATTGTTGCAGATAATTTCTGCAATATTTCCGCAGGCATTTTGGTAGTTGAAATCCATTCCTGGTACATGATCGATTGTATAGAAATGGCGGATGATTTCAGCTTGAATCATCGCTTTATCTTGCGGTAACTCGAGTTGTATAGCTGTATTTTGTTTAAAATCTTCAGGGGAGTTTAGTCCGCAATAATTTGCAAGTATGTGCAAAGTGTGAGGACCGGGTTGTGTGCTACCACTCAAGAATCCAAATAATCGACGTAAGGTTTGGGCGCTTACGCGAGTACCTGTTGTCTCGAAGATATGCTCCGATAGGCGCTCACAGTCGCTAGAGAACACAATCGGGTGTCCATATCTTTTTTCAACTCTATTTCGAATGACTAAACGCATAACCTAAAGATATAAAATAAAAGAGCTCCGAATCAACCACGATTCAGAGCTCTTTGACGCTAACTTCTCACACACTATGGATGTACATCAAATCGATCAAGATTCATCACCTTTGTCCATACGGCCACGAAATCTTTTACAAATTTTTCTTTGGAATCATTGGCTGCGTATACTTCTGCTAAAGCTCTTAATTCAGAATTAGCCCCGAAGATTAGATCGACACGACTCGCAGTCCACTTCACTTTCCCTGTTTTTGTATCTGTACCTTGGAATAATTCTTTCTGTTCATCAATGGCTTTCCAGCTCGTATTCATGTCTAGTAGATTCACGAAGAAATTATTGTTTAATGAACCAGGAGTTTGGGTTAGTACTCCTGTTGTTTGCTCATTAAAATTAGCGTTCATCGCACGTAAACCACCTACTAGAACGGTCATCTCTGGTGCAGATAAAGTTAAAAGCTGCGCTTTGTCGATGAGTAATGCTTCTGTAGGAATGGTATACTTCGCCTTGGTATAATTTCTAAAACCATCAGCCATAGGCTCTAACAACGCGAACGAGTTAACATCCGTTTGTTCTTGCGTTGCATCCATACGACCTGCAGTGAATGGGACATTAATGGAGTATCCTGCGTTCTTAGCAGCCATTTCCACGCCGACATTTCCTGCCAATACGATTAGATCAGCCATCGAAATTTTCTTGCCTCCACTTGCATTTTTATTAAATTCTTTCTGAATGTTTTCAAGACTTGCTAAGACCTTTTTTAATTGTTGCGGATTATTTGCTTCCCAATCTTTTTGTGGCGCAAGGCGGATTCTCGCTCCGTTAGCACCACCGCGGCGATCTGAATTACGATAGGTAGAAGCCGATGCCCACGCTGTTTCAACTAATTCTTGTATACTCAATCCCGACTTTGCAATGTTAGCCTTTAGGGTTTCAATATCTTTAGCATCTACAATCGGGTGATTGATTGCAGGGATAGGGTCTTGCCAAATCAAATCGTCCTTCGGTACTTCTGGTCCCCAATACGTTGATTTCGGACCCATATCGCGGTGTGTCAATTTGAACCATGCTTTGGCGAAGGCCGCAGTGAACTCTTCTGGATGTTCCATGAAACGACGAGAGATCTTTTCATAAGCTGGATCCATGCGCATAGACAAGTCGGTTGTTAACATGGTTGGCTTATGTGTTTTCTGTGGATCGAATGCGTCAGGGACGTTCATGGTTGGATTTTTAGCCACCCATTGTTTAGCGCCTGCAGGACTGGTAGTTAGTTCCCATTCGTTATTGAAAAGAATTTTGAAATAGCTATGTCCCCATTGAGTTGGTGTTAAGGTCCAGGTTACTTCTAAGCCCGATGTAATGGCGTCTTTACCTTTACCGGTTTGATATTGACTAATCCAGCCAAGACCTTGTTGTTCAATTGGTGCTGCTTCTGGCTCAGCTCCTACATTGGATGCTGGTCCGGCACCATGTGTTTTACCGAAGCTATGACCACCTGCTATTAAGGCTACAGTCTCTTCGTCGTTCATGCCCATTCTTCCGAATGTTTCGCGGATGTCTTTTGCTGCAGCGATTGGATCAGGGTTACCGTTTGGTCCTTCAGGATTGACATAAATTAATCCCATTTGAACAGCGGCCAAAGGGCTTTCTAATTTGTCATCAGAAGTGTAACGCTCTTTGTTTGTGAGCCACTTTGTTTCTTTACCCCAGTAGATGCTTTGATCGGGTTCCCAAACATCGACACGACCAGCGCCGAAGCCGTAGGTAGGGAATCCCATTGCTTCGAGGGACACGTTACCAGCAAGAATCATAAGGTCGGCCCAAGATATTTTGCTGCCATATTTTTGTTTGATAGGCCAAAGTAAGCGACGGGCTTTATCGAGGTTAGCATTATCAGGCCAGCTATTTTGCGGCGCGAAACGTTCTAGTCCGGCACGTGTACCGCCACGACCATCGGCGCTACGATAGGTGCCAGCGCTATGCCATGCCATACGGATGAATAGAGGACCATAGTTGCCGAAGTCCGCAGGCCACCAATCTTGTGACTGGGTGAGGAGTGTTTTGATATCGTTTTTAAGGGCTAGATAGTCGAGGCTATCGAAGGCAGCTTTGTAAGAATAGTTGGGACTCATCGGAGAGGAAAGGGGAGCATTCTGACGTAGGATGCTTAGGTCGAGACGATTCGGCCACCAATCTTCATTTTGAGTGCCTATGGCTGCTGTTTTCGGCGCCACACTTGGATTCATAAACGGGCATTTGCCTTGGCTAGCAGGTTGTGTTTGTGCGTCGGCACAAAGCGCTGCTGCAAGGGTCAGACAGGATAAGTAGAATTTTTTCATGAGCTCGATTGTTTGATTTGATAACGCAAAACTATCGTGAATTGTTTATTGATAAAAACGATATTTTCTATAAATGTATAGATGAAATCTATAAATCGTGAAAAGTGAAAAGTGAAGAATGAATAATTAAGGATTAAAAATGTCATGTCCTGAAAAAAGTGGACGGTTATTAATGATTAATGATGTCCCGAGTATTTGGGACGAACCAGGACAGAAGGTTGTTTTAATGAAAAAATCGCGATATGCGAATTTCAATTTGCAATACGCGAATCGCAATTTGCAATACGCGATACGCGAATCTCGATTTGCGATATACGAATCGCGATATGCGATTGGCTGAAGTAATGTTGTTGGGAAGTATATTAATTACTGGTTCGTGAGACACGAACCAGAACAGAATATATAAAACGAAAAAACCCCTGAGATTATCAGGGGTTTTTGAGGTCGAAAGCGGATTCGAACCGCTGTAGAAGCTTTTGCAGAGCTCTGCCTAGCCACTCGGCCATCCGACCTTGAACTGCAAATATAATACTTTTAGTCGAAAATTAAAAACAATTCCTTTGCTCGCCCCAAACATAGCGCACACAGACCTTCTCCGCTTGGGCTAAAAGAGCAGGATTTAATTTGCAAAGACGAATTTCTCCCGCCTCCACCGATTCAAAGGAACGGATGCGCGCTTCCATGCGCGTCAAGACCTCCTCCAACAATTTCGAGGTAATGGCCATCTCTTCTAAAATAATCGCGTAGACCTGCTCATAGTTGAGCGTATTATTCAACTCATCAGCGGTATTCTTTCCGTGATTGTTTTTCAAGGTCAGACAAATATCTACTTCGAAGTCGTTGCCATTCACGCGCTCCTCTTCATACCAGCCGTGATTCGCTTTGACACGAACGCCACGGACTTCTATCAACACCTTATTTGTTGTAGTCATAAAAACCTTTGCCTGTTTTTCTGCCTAAATGACCCGCTAATACTTTTTGCTCTTGGATGCGGCTAGGACGGAACTTACTGTCTTGATGGAATGCGTTGAACAATGAGCTCGTCACCGCAAAGTTGATATCGTTTCCGATTAGATCCATTAGACGGAAGGCGCCCATTTTAAATCCTGCATTTTCACAGAGGTTATCCAAGGTATTTAGATCGGCAACACCTTCTTCTGCTAATTTTAAATTCTCGACATAGTAATGACGTGCGACGCGGTTGACGATAAAGCCGGGAGCGTCCTTCGTTAGCACAACCGTTTTTCCCATTTTCTCAGCTACCACTTTCACTTGCTGCATGGTATTATTGGATGTCGCAGCTCCTTCCACCACCTCTACTAATTTCATGAGATGTGCTGGGTTGAAGAAGTGCATTCCTGCAACGCGCTCGGGGTGAGGTACGCCGGCAGCAATCTGCGTGATAGAAAGCGATGATGTATTGCTGACAATAATCGTCTGTTCGTTATTCCATACTGCGATGTCGCAGAATAGTTTTTGTTTGATATCTAAGCGTTCGATAATGGCTTCAATGACCATATCCACCGGCGTCTGCTCAAGGGTCGTTACGAATTGCAGTTTCGCTTGTGCGGCCTGCATCGCTTCACTTGTCATTTTCCCTTTTTCAATGGCGGTAGTCCAGTTTTTATAGATACCTGCCTTTGCCTTCTCCAGCATTGCTGCGTTGATGTCGGAGAGGAAGGTGTCGAAGCCGGCAGCGGCAGCGACCTGGGCGATGCCCGCACCCATGGTGCCGGCGCCGCAAACAGCGATTCTTTGTATCGAATGACTCATATGCCAAGTATAATTTTATCTGTTACGTAATATTGCGGCGGCGCCGATCGCTGCCGTCTCTAGTCGAAGTCGTGTTTCTCCCAACCACCATGCTTTCGCTCCTTTCGCCAGCGCGAGCTCGATCTCCTCATTTGAAAATCCTCCTTCCGGACCTATCAATGCGCAGGTATCTCCATCACTCGGCCATGCGTGCTGTACTAAGCTTTTGCTGATCGCTTCTTCGTTATGCGCAATTAGCATCGGCGCATGATGTGGATGAGCCAAAAATTGTTCTAAGGTGCATACAGCATCGAGTTGTGGTAGCCAAGCCTGATTGGATTGTTTCATCGCTGCCACCATTATCTTACGAAGACGATCTTCGTTAATGTTTTTACGTTCGGTATGACGGGTGATAATAGGTGTGATACGGTTGATGCCAAACTCTGTAAGTTTTTCAATCAACCACTCCCAGCGATCTTGGTGTTTGGCAATGCCTATAACTAAATGCACGAAGGGTTGAATGCGTTCGAAGACGCGGTGTTCGAGGATAATACCTTCTACTTTGTTTTTATTGATGGCGTCGATTTCAATCTTCCACTTATTCCCTTTACCATCCGAACACCAGATTGTATCTCCTGCTTTGTGACGCAAGACGGCGGCGCAATGACGCGCATCGCTTTCTTCCAAAGCAATGTGACTAGGGGAGGTTTGATGTCCGAAGAACAATTCCATCCTTCAAAAGTACAAAAAAGGGGCGGAAATTAGCGCTGAGGATTGTTATAGAACTCGTCGAGCACAATCTTGATAAAGTCTTTTTCTGCTTTATACAATTTCGCGATTTTTTTAGCGCTTAAAATCTTTCTGAATTCGCTATAGTAGCGTTGTTTGATCTCTAGTTCTTTTGCCTCGGCTGCAAATCCTGCTTCGAGCAAGGCAGCAATTTCTGTGTCCGACATGCTTTGAAGATTCGCATCTACGATTTCCTTCTTATTCTTCCTAACTGCGTCGAGCTCTTTTCTATATTGGTTATATACTGGCCAAAATACTTGTGATTCAGCAGGGGTGAGGTCGAGACGTTGGGTAAGGAATGAAACACGGCGTGCTTCGATCTTCTCTTTCAGCGTCGTGCCATCTTCAGCAGCGCGCAAGCTCATCACGGGGAGGAGCAAGACAAACCATAAAAGGGTGAGATAGCGTTTCATTCGTTGGTAAAATTACAATAATTCAGTGAGTGTCGATTCGTCAATTTCATTACTTATATATTCTTCGAGCACTGCTTTTTTGTTTTCACTTGTTTTTTCTTCCGGCTCCGATACTAGTTGCTGTAGCTCTTCTTCCTGCGCCGTTTCTAGTTCGTTTGCCTCTACCATATTTTGAATATCTGCTTCACTCGCTTGTTCTTGTACGTAATCTTGTAATTGTTGCTCATTCATGGCAGTGGTTGCAACAGTTTCTACGCCTAGGCTTGTATTATTAAGCTTTAAAAACCAGACAGCACTAAATATTACGCCAGCTAATACCGCTGCAACGGCTATGCTACGCCAATTCACGTGAAGGGTACGTCTATGGACGATCACTTTTTCGGCAGTAATCTTATTTAGAATTTCTGCTTCAAGACCTTCAAAATAAGCCTCCGGCATGCGGAAAGCTTGCGTTTTTTGGGTGGTTATTACTTCACGTTCTATCTTACTAAATATCTCGTCGCTTAAATGGTCGAAGAAGTGTGCTGGAGTTGTAAATCCGCCTATCTTCGAAATCTCCGCAATAGCTAATTCTTGTGGGACTTCTTTTGTGGTATTATTGAAAATATCCTGAGATAAGGTTATCCAATAATTCTCCGGTACGGCCCATGCGCCTACTTTATTACCTAAAATTGCTTCGTTTTCTTTTTGTTCTGCGAGTTTTTGCCAATCCACTTTCTCAAAATCCTTCATTTCGTCTACAGGTACCACAAACGGGCATCCACGACCTTGTAAGGAGGCTAGCGTAGGAGCGATGTCCTGCAACTCATTTACTATTTCGGGATGTTGTTTCATGTTTTCTAGTACTAAGACAGCATTTTGATTGGATTGTTTAATCGGCGGTTCGAATTTGTTCTTCTATTTTTTTTGCGGCGATATGATAGGATGCTTTCAAAGCGCCTTCCGAGGTGCCGAGGACTTTCGACATCTCTTCATACGGCATTTCATCATAATAGCGCAAGTTGAAAACGATTCTTTGCTTTTCAGGTAGCGATAGAATGGCAGCTTGTAGCTTTAATTCGATTGCATCTCCTTCAAAGTATTTATCGCTTTTTAGCTGGTTGGCGAGGGTGTATTGTAGATCGTCGATGGATATCGCGAGGCGTTTTTGTTTGGCACTTAAAAAGCTCAGGGACTCGTTCGTAGCAATACGATAGAGCCAGGTGAAGAGTTGTGCGTCGCCACGGAAGTTTTCGAGATTATGCCAGATTTTAATGAAGGCATTTTGCAGGACATCGTTCGCATCATCGTGATCAATCACCATACGACGGACATGATAATACAATCGTTGCTGGTAGCGTTGTACCAACACGCGAAACGCTTTTTCTTTAAGCGGCGTTTTGAAGGATTGTATCAGCTCTTCGTCAGTCATATTGTGTATTGTCGGAGCTGAAAACGAAGACTAGGATTACTTTTTGCGAACAAGAACGGCTTCTACAGCTTTTTCGATATGTGCTGCATCTAAACCGTACTTCGTCATCAACTGCGCTGGGGTTCCGCTTTCGCCAAAGGAGTCGTTCACTGCTACCATTTCCACCGGACAAGGATAGTTTCTCGCTAACACTTGTGCCACTGCATCTCCAAGACCGCCATTACGTTGATGTTCTTCCGCTGTAACCACACATCCCGTTTTCTTTGCACTTAGTATGATTGCATTTTCATCCAAAGGTTTAATCGTGTGCATATTTATTACTTCACACGTGATTCCTTTAGCTGCTAAGGCCTTGGCAGCCTCTACAGCAGGCCATACTAAATGACCGCAAGCGATAATGCTCACGTCGCTACCTTCAGCTAAAACTTCTGCTTTCCCAATCACGAAATTGTCGGGGTTGGTGAAGTTAGCCACTTTCGGACGACCGAAACGGAGGTAAACAGGACCTTGATAGTCGGCAATTGCTTTCGTAGCCGCCTTTGTTTGGTTATAATCTGCCGGCACGATAACAGTCATACCCGGCAACATACGCATCAAACCAATATCTTCTAGAATCTGGTGGGTCGCGCCATCTTCCCCTAGGGTAAGACCTGCATGCGAAGCACAGATTTTTACATTTTTTTCAGAATAGGCTACCGACTGACGAATTTGATCGTAGACACGGCCTGTCGAGAAGTTGGCAAAAGTCCCTGTATAAGGAATCTTTCCGCCAATCGTCATGCCTGCTGCAACGCCAATCATGTTTGCTTCCGCGATACCGCATTGAACGAAACGTTCTGGGTATTTAGCGATGAATTTGTCCATACGTAACGACCCTGCCAAGTCGGCTGTGAGCGCTATTACATTAGGATTTGATTCTCCGAGTTCAGCGAGTCCGTCGCCGAAGCCCATACGTGTTTCACGGTCGTCGATTTTTTGGATTGAGTCGATGCTAGCCATAGTTTCAAAATTGAACTGCAAAATAAGTCATTTTTTATGGCTTAAAGCGGACGATTATCCCCATGATGTTAATTATTTTCGATTTCAAATTGACGAAGCTTCAACAAAGTATGGCCTCAATTTTGTATTTTTGTGAAAATAGGTGTGTCGGCTTTGGAAAAAGAGCCAAAATGAGCCTCCACCTAATTTATTAACCAACCAAATAGAATATTATGGATATACAAGTGATTACCGCAGCCATCGTCGCCATCGTGGCGGGGACGGGTATCGGTGTTTTCGTGGGGAAGAGCATTTTCGGCAAAGCAGCTTCAATAAAGAAGGAGCAGGCAGAAAAAGAAGCTGAGATCATCCTAGAAGCAGCAAAGAAAGAATCAGAGAACATCAAGAAAGAGAAGATTTTAGAGGCGAAGGAAAAGTATCAGCAATACAAAAACGAGCAGGAGAAGGAGTTTAATACACGTGTAAAGAAAGTGGAGGAACGTGAATTAACGCAAAAGCAAAAGGAACAGTCGCTCAACCAAAAGATTGAGAATTACAATCGCAAAGAGCAGGAGGTAGAGACGATAAAAGAGAATTTGAATCGTCAGTTGGCTTTGGTGAACGATAAGAAAGCGCAATTAGAAACGGCGCATGCAGAGAGTGTTCGCACTTTGGAAAAAGTGGCAGGTATGAGTGCTGCAGACGCTCGTGAGAAATTGGTAGAATCCTTGAAGGATGAAGCGAAAACTGCGGCTTCGTCACATATCAAGACTATCATGGATGAGGCGCGTCTTTCAGCTAATAAAGAGGCGAAGAAAATCATTATCCAAACGATTCAACGTACGGCACAAGAGCATGCCATTGAGAACTCAGTATCTACCTTCCAATTGGAAAGTGATGATATCAAAGGTCAGATCATCGGTCGTGAAGGTCGTAATATCCGCGCACTGGAAGCAGCTACCGGAGTTGAATTGATCGTAGATGATACCCCAGATACTATTTTGATTTCTTGCTTCGACTCTGTTCGTCGTGAGATCGCACGTTTGTCTTTACAACGTTTGGTAACAGACGGTCGTATCCACCCAGCTCGTATCGAAGAGGTGGTAGAAAAAACACGTAAGCAATTAGAAGATCAAGTGATCGAGATTGGTGAACGTACGGCTATCGAATTAGGGATTCACGGTTTGCACCCTGAATTGATTCGTATGGTTGGACGTATGCGTTATCGTTCGTCTTATGGTCAGAATTTATTACAACACTCGAAAGAGGTAGCAAATATGTGTGCGATTATGGCGGCTGAATTAGGAATGAATCCGAAGTTGGCTAAACGCGCCGGTTTATTACATGATATCGGTAAAGTGCCGGATATCGAACAAGAATTGAGTCACGCTTTGTTAGGTGCTAAATTGGCTGAGCAATACGGTGAACATCCTTCGGTAGTGAATGCGATTGGCGCACACCACGATGAGATGGAAATGAAGTTCGTTATCTCTCCAATCATTCAGATTTGCGATAGTATCAGCGGCGCTCGTCCTGGTGCTCGTCGTGATACTTTCCAACAGTATACTCAACGTATCAAGGATTTGGAGAACATGGCCTTAGGTATGGAAGGCGTAGAGAAAGCGTTTGCGATTCAAGCGGGTCGTGAATTGCGTGTTATTGTAGAAGCGGAGAAAGTAGATGATAAGACAGCAGAGATGATGAGCTTCCAATTATCACAAAAAATTATGAACGAGATGCAATATCCTGGTCAAATTCGCGTTACTGTTATTAGGGAGACGCGTGCCGTGAGCATCGCTCGTTAATCAACGGCTGTTCTTCCAACAAATATGGAAGAGCGGACTGCGATACTAGCATTATCATTTATTGAAGATATCGGGCCGATTACGGCCCGTTCTCTTTTGCGCCAATTCGGTTCAGCATGTGCTGTCTTTGAGCAAAAGTTGAGCCATTTGGAAACTGTCGAAGGTGTGGGTACTATCCGTGCCAAACGATTGTTTAAAGAACGTAAAAGTGCCTTGAACAAGGCGCAAGAGGAGATTGCGTTATTAGCCAAACAACAACAGCAATTAGTCGTATTAGGCGAAGAATATTTCCCCAAAAAATTAGAGCAATGTATAGATGCGCCGTTACATCTGTTTTATCGAGGTACGCTTCCCCCTCCCAATAAACGTGTCATTGCCGTCGTTGGTACGCGCCTCGCCTCCGATTATGGCGTGCAGCTCTGCCGTGATTTAATAGAGCAATTAGCGAACTATGAAGTAGGGATTATCTCCGGACTAGCCAAGGGGATTGATATCGTCGCGCACAAAATGGCGATGAAGCATGAACTGCCTACCTGGGCGGTTGTTGCAGGTGGTTTGTCCTATGTCTATCCAGCAGCTCATCGCGATACCTTTATTGCTATGCAAGATAGCGGCGGCGTTATTACTGAATATCCGTATGCGTATATCCCAGACAGACGTAATTTTCCGGCGCGTAATAGAATTGTGGCTGGATTGGCCGATGCCACCGTAATGGTTGAGTCGAAGGAAACGGGTGGTGCGATGATCACCGCCTATCTGGCCAATGATTATAATCGCGATGTATTTACCTTTCCTGGACCTGTCAAACAAGCTTCGATGAGAGGCAATCATAAGTTGATTAAGACACAAGTGGCGCATCTAATCGAGAGTGGCGAGGATCTTGCGCAGATAATGGGTTGGAGTCAGCCGATGCAAAGAAAGTCGCCACAGGGTTCTCTGTTTCATACTTTATCGGAGGATGAAAAAGTGTTGATGGATTTTTTAGCGCAACGCAGTCATTGGCATTTAGACGAGTTGATGTTGCAATGTGCGTGGCCCTTTAGCAAATTAGCGAGCGTCTTATTACAATTGGAGTTTAAGGGCTTGCTTCGTCAGAAACCTGGTCAGCAAGTGGAACGCTGTTAACAATGGATTTCTTATCTTTAAAGCATGGGTGATTCTGCGACTTTACTTTTCGAACAAAACAAGTGGTTGTCTGCCGTAGGGGCAGGCGATGCTGCTTTGTTGACGGAGCGGGTCGCTGGTCTGCAACGTTGTTGCAATGCGCCTTTGACGCCTTATGTAACGGAGAAGAGTTTTGAAAAAGTGAAGAAGCAGCTAACGAAGCGTGCTTTTGTAGAGATTCATTTCGCTCCTGGAATTAGGTTGGATAAAGCGAATTATGCTTCGTTTCAAATCAAGGAGCGCAGTACGCGTATCTTAGATTTGTCTAAGGATACGGCTTATAGTAGTGCACTAGAAAGACAGTTACGCAAGGGCGAACGTTCGATTCAATTGAAGAAAAGTACGTCGAGTGCTTCACTTTATGCCTTAATGAAAAAGGTATATGCGAGCAGAGGAAATGAGCTGGTTTTAAGTGAATTACTTTTGGAAAAAGCTACGAAAGCGGCTTTGGAAGGAGGTTTTGGCGAATTGACCTATGCTTGCACTACTGAAGGGGAAAGCTTAGCTGCACTTTTGGTGGTATGGGATGAAAGGTGCATGTATTATCTGGCGGGTGCACGTAATGAAGTACAAAAGGACTCTGCCGCCATGAGTCTGTTGTTAGATGCTGCTATTCAATCGGCGCGTGCAAAAGGATTAGCGCGTTTTGATTTTTGTGGTAGTAGTATCGAAGGAATTGATCGTTTTTTTGCGGGTTTCGGCGCAACAAAGGAAGTATATTATTGTGTATATAATCCCGCTCCGTTATGGTGGAAGTGGCTTAGAAAGGGAGCTCGCGTGGTTAAGAGAATAATTGGCTAACGGAGTTCCAATACTGTAATGCGCTATTATCCCAGGTGAATTGCGCTTGTCTTTGCAATCCTTTTTCTATTAAATTTAATCTTAATTCTTCCTCTTTTGCTAAACGGGTAAGTCCATGACTAATGGATTCGATCTTGTTTGGATCAACTAGAAGCGCTGCATTGCCTGCTACTTCCCGCATGGAGTTGGCATCGCTTGTTAAAATTGGAACGCCGGCACGCATCGACTCGATGATAGGAATCCCAAATCCTTCAAACAAAGATACATAGGCGGTTGCACTGGCGGCGCCTACCAATGATGCGATTTGTTCATGACCAAGAGATCCTGTTAGAATGAGGTCTTGGCGATGCTGCATGCTT